>JBDTAX010000090.1:0-26962 GCA_039924425.1 Pseudonocardiaceae bacterium | reverse complement strand
GGAGGTGATGAGCGCCTACTGGGGTAACGCATAGCATGGGGACAACCCCTTACCCGAGCAGAAAGTCGGTGCCAGCTGTGGCTTCCCTCCAGACCGTGCCGTCGGTCGACGCGGTCAAGACCGCACTGGGCACGGTGCAAGACCCGGAGATCAACCGCCCCCTCACCGAGCTGGGCATGATCAAAGACGTGACGGTGAGCGCCGACGGGACGGTGGGGGTGGCGGTGTGGCTCACCGTCGCCGGCTGCCCCATGCGCGACACCATCACGAACCGGATCACCGCGGCGGTGTCCGCCGTGCCGGGGGTGCGGGGTGTGCGGGTGGAGCTGGACGTGATGAGCGACGCCCAGCGCACAGCGCTGCGCCGGCAGCTGCGCGGCACCGCCGAGGAGCCCCGGATCCCGTTCGCCGAACCCGGCTCGCTGACCCGGGTGTACTGCGTGGCCTCCGGCAAGGGCGGGGTCGGCAAGTCCTCGGTGACGGTGAACCTGGCGGTCGCGATGGCCGATCGGGGCTTGTCGGTCGGGGTCGTCGACGCCGACATCTACGGTCACTCGGTGCCGGGCATGCTCGGCACCACCGCCCGCCCCACCCAGGTGGAAAAGATGATCATGCCGCCGACGGCGCACGGCGTGAAGGTCATCTCGATCGGGATGTTCACCAAGGACAACACCCCGGTGGTGTGGCGAGGGCCGATGCTGCACCGCGCGCTGCAGCAGTTCCTCGCCGACGTGTTCTGGGGCGACCTCGACGTGCTGCTGCTCGACCTGCCACCGGGCACCGGCGACATCGCCATCTCGGTGGCTCAGCTGATCCCCACCGCCGAGATCCTGGTGGTCACCACCCCGCAGCGAGCCGCCGCGGACGTGGCGCAGCGGGCCGGGTTGATCGCCCTGCAGACCCGCCAGCGGCTGATCGGTGTGGTGGAGAACATGTCGTGGCTAGAGATGCCGGACGGCTCCCGCAACCACCTGTTCGGCTCCGGTGGGGGCCAGGTGGTCGCCGACTCGCTGACCCGCGCGATGGGCAGCGAGGTCCCGTTGCTGGGTCAGGTGCCGCTGGACGCCCGACTGCGCGAGGCCGGTGACGCCGGCACTCCGGTGGTGCTGGCTGATCCCACCTCGCCGGCCTCGGTCGTGCTGCGCGGGATCGCCGACCGGCTCGCGACCCGCTCGCGCGGCCTGGCCGGTCGCCTGCTCTCGGTGAGCCCCAGCTCTCGGTAACTACAGCGCCCGATCAGCCGGGGCTGGTTGCCCCGCCGCCGACGATCGCGATGGTGAAACCGTCGTAGCCCTTGGCGCCCACGGTCTGGATGGTCGTCGCGCTCACCGCGGGGTCGCCGGCCAGGATCTCGTGCAGCCGCCGCGCGCCCTGCACGTCGGGGTTCTCACTGTGCGCGTCAACCACGTCCCCGTGCCGCACCACGTTGTCCACGATGATCAGACCACCGGGTCGGGTCAGGCGGACTGACCAGGTGAAGTAGTCGGCGTTGTGCGGCTTGTCCGCGTCAATGAAGACCAGGTCGAACGGCTCGGCGCGGTGCTGGGCGAGGTCTTCGGCCAGCTCCGGCAACGCGTCCAGCGCCGCGCCGACCCGCACGTCCACCCGATCAGCGAGGCCGGCCCGGGCGATGTTGGCGCGCGCCACCTCAGCGTGCTTCGGCTCGTACTCCAACGTGATCAGGCGGCCGTCCGGCGGCAGCGCCCTGGCCAGCCAAATCGTGCTGTAGCCGCCGAGCGTGCCGAACTCGAGAATCCGGCGAGCATTCACCAGCCGGGCGAACAGGTGGATCATCTTGCCCTGCGCGGGTGAGACGGCGATGGTGGGCAGTCCAGCCGCGTCACTGGCCGCACGCGCGGCGTCCAAAGCCTCGTCGGGTTCCAGGAGCGCGCCGGTGATGTACTCATCGACCGCCGTCCACAGCTGGCGCTGGCTCATCGCGTCCCCACTCCCGTCGTGGCCCTCGGGCCTCGGAGCTGCTCCTCGAGATCGTCCGGAGACGTGACCGGCCGGTCACAACTGAAGCCGTGGCAGACGTAGGCCGCCGCGACGCCCCCCACCAGGTCCCGCCCGGCGAGCACCGGAGCCTCCGCACCGGGTTCCCCGGCCAGCACGACCGCTCCACCAGGTGCCGCCCACCGGGCCCGGGACTCCAGCGCGGCGCGGACGGCGTCCCCGGCGGCACCGATCACGGCGATCTGCACCGGCCCGTGGGCCAGCGCCTCAGCGGTGCTCAGCCAGTGCCCGGCGCCCTGCGGTGCCTTGGCCGGCACCATTCCGGCCCGCGTCACCGCCGCCTGCGCCGCCGCGAGGTAGGCCTCCGAGCCGGTCAACGCCGAGGCGGTGACCAGCGCGGAGGCCAGCGCGGAAGCACCCGCCGGGGTGGCGTTGTCGGTCGCGTTGGTGGGGCGGCGGAACAGCGCCTCGGCATCGGCGGCGGTGTCGAACCAAGCCCCGGCGTGCTCCGGGTCGGCGAAGTGTTCCAGGGCCAGCTCCAGCACGGCACACGCCGCGAGTCGCCAGCGGTCCTCCCCGGTGACCTGGTACAACGCGAGCAGGCCCTCGGCCAGCCAGGCGTGATCGGCGAGCACCCCGGCGGCCTCACCCACCACACCGTCGCGGGAGCTGCGGCGCAGCCGGCCGTTGACCATGTGCGTGCCCAGCATCAACTCCGCCGCGGCGGCCGCGGCGGCAATCCACTCCGGACGACCCAGCACACCGCCCGCCTCGGCCAACGCGGTGATCGCCATCCCGTTCCACTCGGTGACGACCTTGTCGTCCCGGGCGGGCTGCGGGCGGGCGTCCCGGGCGGCGAGCAGCGCGGCGCGCACCCGCTCCCAGCGGTCGCGGTCGTCGGGCTCGGCGGGCAGCTGCAGCACCGAGGTGCCGTGCTCGAAGGTCCCGGCTGGGCTCACCGCCAGCAGCTCCGCCGCCCACTGGCCGTCAGCGGCCCCCAGCACATCGACGAGCTGCTGGGGCGTCCACACGTAGGTGGCACCCTCCACACCAGCGGTGTCGGCGTCCAGCGACGCCGCGAAGCCACCCTGGGCGGTGCCCAGCCCGTCGAGCAGGAACGTCGCCGTCCGCTCGGCCACCCGGGCGTCGATCTCCGATCCGGTCAGCCTGGCCAGGTGGGTGTAGACGCGCAGCAGCAGCGCGTTGTCGTAGAGCATCTTCTCGAAGTGCGGCACCACCCAGGCGGCGTCGACGCAGTACCGGGCGAATCCACCGGCGAGCTGGTCGTGCATCCCACCCCGAGCCATCGCCTCACACGTGCGCTGGGCCATCGACAGCGCCGGCGGCGAGCCGGTCCGCTCATGGTGGCGGAGCAGGAACTCCAGCACCATCGACGGCGGGAACTTCGGAGCGCCACCGAACCCGCCGCTGCGCTGGTCGAACTGCGCGCCCAACGTCTCGAGCGCGGCGGCCAGCACCTGGTCGTCCACCGCGGACTCGGTCAGCGGGGTAGCCCGTTCGGCGAGCTGCTTGGCGATGCGCCGGGCCGCGTCCCGGACCTGGGCACGGCGACCGACCCAGGCCTGACGAATGGCGACGAGCAGCTCAGGGAAACCGGGCATGCCGTGCCGGGGAGCGGGCGGGAAGTAGGTGCCGCAGTGGAACGGCTCGCCAGTGGGGGTGAGGAAGCAGGTCATCGGCCAGCCCCCGTGGCCGGTCATGGCCTGGGTGGCCTCCATGTAGATGGCGTCGACGTCGGGCCGCTCCTCGCGGTCCACCTTGATGTTGACGAAGTTGGCGTTCATCACCGCCGCGATGTCGGCGTCCTCAAACGACTCGTGTGCCATCACGTGGCACCAGTGGCAGGCGGCGTAGCCGCTGGACAGCAACACGGGAACATCCCGCCGCGCCGCCTCCGCGAACGCCTCGTCGCACCAAGGCCACCAGTCGACCGGGTTGGTGGCGTGCTGGAGGAGGTACGGGCTGGTGGAGCTCGCGAGCCGATTCGCCATGTCGACCATCCTGCCCGACCCACCTTCAACAGGGAAACTCACGCTACTCACTCATGAGGTTCCTCGTCGAAGGACTTCGGGACCCGGCGCAGGTGCTTGTTCATCGAACGCACCAGCAGCGTGACGGCCAGCGCGAGGAGCAGCAGCAGCACCAGAGCCACCGGCGCGGCCTTGCCGAATTCCGCACCCTGCCCACCAGGATCCGGCGCCGGAGGCACCGCCACCCCGACCCCGGCCAGCACCGCGCAGCCAGCGGGCGCCAGCGAGCTCACGCGTGCACCCGCTCCCGGACCCCGGAGAACAGGTCGTCTTCGGGCAGTGTGGTGTCGATCAGCGACCGAGCCAGCTCGTACTCCTCGGTCGGCCACAGTTGCGCCTGCACCTCGTGGGGCACCGCGAACCACCGGCTCGCCGGGTCGATCTGGGTCGCGTGCGCCCGGAGTGCGGCGTCACGCACTGGGAAGTATTCGGCGCACCGCACCTGGGTGGTCACCCGCTCCAAGATGTCCGGCAGCGCCGGATCCCACCTCGCCAGCCACTCACTGAACGGTGACTCCGCACCCGTCGCGAGCAGCGCATCGTGCATCAGCTGCATCCGCTTGCGGGAGAAGCCGTGCAAGTAGTAGAGCTTCAGCGGCTGCCACGGCGCGCCCGCATCAGGGAAACGTTCCGGGTCACCCGCCGCGTCGAACGCGGCGACCGACACCTCATGGCACCGGATGTGGTCGGGGTGCGGATAACCGCCCTTCTCGTCGTAGGTCACCACCACGTGCGGCCGGAACTCGCGGATCACCGCGACCAGATCCCTGGTGGGAACCTCCAGCGGCGCGGCCGCGAAGCAGCCTTGCGGCAGTGCCGGCAACGGGTCACCCTCGGGCATCCCGGAGTCGACGTATCCCAGCCAGCGGTGTCGCACGCCCAGAATCCGCGCGGCGGCGTCCATCTCCCGGCGGCGGATCGCGCTCATCCGAGCGGGGTCCCCGGCCAAGTCCGCAGCCGTGTCTCCGGCCGTGTCTCCGGCCGTGTCTCCGGTCTCGAACGACGGGTTCAGGACGCTGCCGCGTTCGCCGCCGGTGCAGGTGACCACCATCACCTCGTGACCCTCGGCGACGTATCGAGCCATCGTCGCCGCACCCTTGCTCGACTCGTCGTCGGGATGCGCGTGTACCGCCATCATTCGCAGCTGCTCAGCCATGGACGCCTGCTCATCCTTCCCGCACCGCCGCCTCGGGTGGGCCACCCGAGTGATGGGAGTATTGCCTCATTGTTCCTGAGGAGGTGCAACGCTGTGGCCGCTGGCCAGCTTCCCGCCGATCGGTACGGGCGCCGGCCCTCCGGTGCACACCGGCGCCACGCTGCGGCGGCGGGGCTGCTGCTCACCGTGCTCGCTGGCCTGGCGGTCGCGGTGATCGGCTACCGCAACCTCGGCCCGACGCCGATCCAGAGCCAATCGCTGAGCGTTATCATCTTGCCGGACAACGCCGTGCGGCTGCGCCTGAGCGTGACCCGGGATGATCCCGCCCACCCCGCCGTGTGCATCGTCCGGGCACTGTCTCGAGACGGGGCGGAGACCGGGCGCAAGGAACTCTACGTTCCCCCCGCCGCTGGTCCGATCGTGTTGTCCACAGTGGTGCACACGTCCCGGCCACCGGTCACCGCTGAGGTCTTCGGATGCTCGCGACAGGTGCCCGTCTACCTGGTCCCCACCTCGACTCAGTGCTGTGAGAGCCCTACTGAACAGGCACGATTCGGGCTTCGTCACCCATAAGGCTGAGGCCGAACCGGACACCTCGTGTTACCGTGGAAGGTACGCACGGCTCCGGGGCAGGGCCGTGTTTTTCCGTTCCGGCCGCTGACTGACACGCCAGCGGCTCGGTGCGGCCCGCGATAGCGGACGCCGGATCAGGAGGAGTGATGACCGTGAGCGAAACCCAGGTGGCCTGGTTGACCCAGGAATCCTACAATCGGCTCAAGCGGGAGCTTGACGATTTGGTCGCGAACCGCCCAGTCATTGCCGCGAAGATCAACGACGCCCGCGAGGAAGGCGATCTCAAGGAGAACGGCGGCTATCACGCCGCCCGTGAAGAGCAGGCTCAGCTCGAGGCGCGAATCCGCCAATTGCAGGAACTGCTGCGAGTGGCCCAAGTCGGAGCGGCACCGGCCCAGTCTGGGGTCGCCGCCCCGGGGATGGTCGTCACGGTGCGCTTTGCCTGTGACGAGGAGACCGAGACTTTCCTGCTCGGTTCGCTGGAGGAAGTCGCCCACGGCGACCTGGAGGTCTACTCGCCCAACTCTCCGTTGGGTAAGGCCATCATCGGTGCGCATGAGGGCGAAGATCGCCACTACGAGCTGCCCAATGGCGGGTTGATGACCGTCGCCGTCGTCAAGGCAGAACCCTTCCAGCGCTGAACGCCCCGAGTTGAACGCACCGGGCTGAACGCACCGACCCGGCGCGCGGCGCTCACCGCGTTGCTTGGTAGCCGGCAGCCCCCAGATCGGCGACAAGTTCCGCGCAGTGTTCCGCGCCCCGGGTTTCCAGGCTCAACGCGACGACCACCTCGCCAACCGGGACTCGGCCCGTGATCCGGGAATGCGCCACATCGACCACGTTGGCGCCGGACTTCCCCACCCGGGCCAACAACCTGGCGAGCTCACCCGGACGATCCGGCACGGTCACCCGCAGCGCCAGAAATCTACCGCTCGCGCTCAGACCGTGCCGGATGAGGTGCATCAGGAGCAGCGGGTCGACGTTGCCGCCGGACAGCACGGCGCACACCGGCCCCGGAAAGCGTCCCGAGGGGTGCAGCAGCGCCGCGACGGCGGCGGCACCAGCGGGCTCGACCAGCATCTTGGCTCGCTCCAGGCACAGCAGCAACGCCTGGGACAGCGCCTCCTCACTCACCGTCAGCACCTCGTCGACCAGGGCGCTGACATGCGCGAAACCCACCGGACCCACTTCGGAGACCGCGATGCCATCGGCCATCGTGTGCTGGGCTGGCTGCCGGGTCGGCGCCCCGGCAGCCAGCGAAGCGGGCCACACCGCGGCGGCATCGGCCTGCACACCGATCACTCGCACGTCGGGTTTCACACCCTTGACGGCGGCGGCGATCCCACTGAGCAGCCCACCGCCACCGGTGGGGACCAGAATGGTCGCGACGTCAGGCAGCTGCTCGAGGATTTCCAAGCCCACCGTTCCCTGGCCGGCAAGCACGTCGGGGTGGTCGAACGGGTGGATGAACACCGCCCCGGTGTCACGGGCGAACGCGCGCGCCGCCGCCAGAGACTCCTCGACGACGTCACCGACGAGGTGCACCCGCGCACCGTAGCCACGAGTCGCGGCGAGCTTGGGCAACGCCACGGTCACCGGCATGTACACCGTCGCCGCGGTGCCCAGCAGCGCGGCCGCCAGCGCGACGCCCTGCCCATGGTTGCCCGCGCTGGCCGCCACCACGCCGCGGGCCCGCCCAGCCGCGGTCAGAGCATGAATCCGGACGTAGGCACCTCGGATCTTGAACGAGCCAGTGCGCTGCAGGTTCTCGCATTTGAGATGCACCGGGACCGCACAGTGCTGCTCGAGCGCTCCGCAGTGCCGCACCGGTGTGCGCGAGGCGACGCCGTGCAACACCTCCCAAGCGACCCTAATCTTCTCGACACCAACCAACTCCATAGTCGCCCTTCCTGCCAGCCCCCACCGACACCCCGACATGGAGCCATATCGGGGTGAACGAGGCGCTATTGGCCCGATATGTCTCCATGTCGCGGGTTAGACGAGGGCGGTGAGGAGGTCTTCGATGAGGTCTTCGGGGTCTTCTATGCCTATTGAGAGCCGGATGAGGTTGGGGGGGACCTCTAGGCGGGTTCCGGTGGTGGAGGCGTGCGTCATCTGGGCGGGGTGCTCGATGAGAGATTCGACCCCACCCAGCGACTCGGCCAGGGTGAACACCCGCGTCCGGGCGCAGACCGCCAACGCCGCCGCGGCGCCACCGCGGACGGTGAACGAGACCATCCCGCCGAATCTGCGCATCTGCTTGGCCGCCACCTCGTGCCCGGGATGGGTGTCCAAACCGGGGTAACGCACGCCGGTCACCGCTGGGTGCGCCAGCAGCGCCGCGACGATCCGCTCGGCGTTGTCGCAGTGCCGCTCCATGCGCACCGCCAAGGTCTTGATGCCGCGCAGGGTCAGCCAGGCATCGAATGGGCTGGGTACCGCGCCAGCGCCGTTCTGCAGGAAGGCCACCCCCTCGTCCAACTCGGCGTCATCGGTGAGCAGCGCGCCCCCGATGACGTCGGAGTGCCCCCCGAGGTACTTGGTGGTCGAATGCAGCACCACGTCCGCGCCGAGCCCCAGGGGGGTCTGCAGGTAAGGCGTGGCGAAGGTGTTGTCCACTACCAAGAGGGCATTGGCCTCATGCGCGACACCGGCCAGCGCCGCGATGTCCGCGATGGCGAGCAGCGGGTTGGTGGGTGTTTCACACCACACCAACCGGGTGCTCGGGCGGATCGCGGCCCGCACGGCGCCGAGATCGGACTGCGAGGCGGCGGTGTGCTCGATCCCCCAGTGCTGGAACACCTTGTCGATCAGGCGGAACGTGCCACCGTAGGCATCGTCGGGGATGATGATGTGGTCACCCGGCCGGCAGACCGCCCGCAGCAGCACATCGCTGGCCGCCATCCCGGAGGCGAACGCTCGGCCGTGCCGTGCCGACTCCAACGCGGCCAGGCAGGTCTCCAACGCGGTCCGGGTGGGGTTGGCGGTACGCCCGTACTCGTATCCCTCGCGCAGCCCGCCGACGCCATCCTGGGCGAACGTGGACGTGGCGTGGATCGGCACGATCACCGACCCGGTGTGTGGATCCGGATCTTGACCAGCATGAATCGCGCGAGTGGCGAAGCCTGTCACCGCGCCAGCCTACGGTGTTGCCCAGGGCGGCCGTTGCCCAGACAGTCCGGGCCGCTTTCAGCGCCCAGCCAGGAACCCCAGCACGTCTTGACGGGTGACTACCCCCGCGGGTTTACCGTCGATGAGGACCATGGCGGCGTCGGCGTCGGCCAGTGCCCGCATCAGGGACCCGATCGACTCACCCCCGCCGATCGTCGGAAGCGGCTCCGCCATGTGCGCCTCGATCCGGTCCGCGAGTTGGGCATCGCCGGCGAACAAGGCCTGCAGCAGAGTGCGCTCACTGACCGCGCCGATCACTTCGGCCGCCATCACCGGCGGTTCAGCGGCGACCACTGGCAGCTGGGAGACGCCGAACTCGCGCAGAATCATCACGGCCTCGGCAAGGGTTTCGTTCGGGTGAGTGTGCACCAGCTTGGGCAAGGCGCCATCCTTGCCGACCAGCACATCGGCGGCCGTCGCGCCGGAGGAGTCCGGGGGCAGGAAACCGTAGGTGGCCATCCACGCGTCGTTGAAGACCTTACCCAGATAACCGCGCCCGCCATCGGGCAGCAACACCACGATCACCGAGTCGGGGTCGGCCGCAGACGCGACCCGCAGCGCGCCCACCACCGCCATCCCGCAGGATCCGCCCAGCAACAATCCCTCCTCGCGGGCCAGCCGCCGGGTCATGGTGAAGGAGTCAGCATCGGTGACCGGGATGATCTCGTCGCAAATGTTCTGGTCATAATTACGGGGCCAGAAGTCCTCCCCGACACCTTCCACCAGATAGGGTCGGCCACTGCCGCCCGAGTACACCGAGCCTTCGGGATCGACGCCAACAACACGCACCCGGCGCTGGCTCACCTCCTTGAGGTAGCGCCCAGTTCCGGAGATGGTGCCGCCGGTGCCGATGCCGGCCACGAAGTGCGTGATCCGCCCCTGGGTTTGCGCCCACAGTTCAGGGCCGGTGCTGTGGTAATGACTGGCCGGGTTCTCCGGGTTCGAGTACTGATCGGGCTTCCACGCCCCGTCGATCTCTTTGGCCAACCGGTCGGACACCGAGTAATAAGAGTCCGGGTGGTCGACGGCGACCGCGGTGGGGCAGACGACGACTTCGGCGCCGTAGGCCTTGAGCACGTCCCGCTTGTCTGCCCCAACTTTGTCGGGGCAGACGAAAAGGCAGCGATAACCCTTGCGTTGGGCCACCATCGCCAGCCCGACGCCGGTGTTACCCGACGTCGGCTCCACAATCGTGCCACCCGGCCGCAGCTCACCGGAACGCTCCGCCGCGTCGACCATCCGCAGGGCGATTCGGTCCTTCACGCTACCGCCAGGGTTGAGGTACTCCACCTTGGCCAGGATCAGCGGCGTGACGTCGCGGGCGACGGCGTTAAGCCGCACGAGCGGGGTATTACCGACCAGATCAATGATGTGCTCGGCGTAGTGCACCGGGGTCTCGTAAGGGGAAGCGGACAGCTACCTGCTTTCGAAATAGGACAGCAACCGGAGAATCTCGAGGTACAGCCAGACCAGAGTCACGGTGAGGCCGAAGGCGATGTACCACGCCGTCTTCTCCGGCGCGCCAGCCCTGATGGCCTGGTCAGCGGCGTCAAAGTCGACGAGGAAGCTGAACGCCGCGATCCCGATGCAGACCAGGCTGAACAGAATCGCCAGCGGACCGCCATCACGCAGGTGCAGGCCACCGGGAACGAAGAAGTTCGCGACGAGGTTCACCAGCATCAGCCCGACGACACCGATCATGGCGCCGGTGAGCCACTTGGTGAATCGCGGGGTGACCTTGACCGCACCGGTCTTGTAGACCACCAGCATCCCGGCGAATACCAGCAGCGTGCCAGCGATCGCCTCCAACACGATGGAGCTGCTACCCGTCAGGCGTTGCACCTGCGTGCTGATGGCGCCGCTGATGCCGCCGAGAAAGACACCCTCGACCGCGGCGTACGCCAGGATCAGCGGCGGGCTGACCAACCGCTTGAAGATAATCACCATCGCGAGGACGAAACCGATCAGCGCGGCGGGCAGCGCGAGCTGCCACAGTCCGCTCACGTAGGTGGCGATGCCGGCGGCGGCCAGCACGGCCAGCGTGATGCTGGTCTTGATGACGACGTCATCGACGGTCATCGGTCGACTGGTGATCGGCAGGGCACCGCCGTAGCGGGGATCAGCGCCCGGGAAGCGCGAGGGGGCCGAGTTGAAGCCCGCATACCCCCCGCCTCCAACGGGAAGATTGCGGAATGCCGGGTTGCTGGTGGTGCGCACCGTGTTCCTCCAGATGGACATTGCAGGGCGTCATCGGGATAACGCGCCCGCGGCGGGTCCGGTTCCCCAGCCCGGTATGTCGGACTTTACCCCCGCAGGGGGGTGTCCCAGCGAGCAAGCACGGACCGCTCGCGTTACTGTGCGGCAATGGATTGGTGGGGCTGGGTGCTCGTGGCGTTGGTCATTGTCGTGGTGCTGACTGTGCTGACAGTGCTCCTCCAGCGCAGGAGGCGGCGCGGCGGCGTGATCGGACTGAGCGGCCAGGGCCGACGGGGCGGCCGTGGTAGGAGTGACTCACGGTGACCACGCCCATGTTGCTGCTGCGGGCCAGTGAGCTCGCTGGCCGCCCGGTGGTCACCCTGGGCGGCGAACTGGTCGCCGAGATCAAAGACATCGTCTTCGAGCGCGCTGGCGGTCGCATCGCCGGTTTCACCCTGCGAAATCCGGGATTGTTCAGCCGATCCCGCAAGGATTCGCTGCCCTGGAGCGGCGTGCACGGCGTGGGCCGAGACGCCGTCATGGTGCCCGACGAGACGGTGCTGATCTCGGCGAAGGAGCTCGCGCCGCGCGACCAGGCCCGCAAAGCGGACGTGCTGGAGGATCGCGTGCTCACCGACAACGGGCAAGACCTCGGGCGCGTGGTGGATGTCGTGCTGCACTGCGGGACGAGCCTGGACGTGGTGGGCTACGAAGTTCAGGCCAGCGAGGCACTCGGCACGGCGGGGCGGCGGGTGTTCATCCCCTTGCCCGACACCGTAGCGGTCTCGGGCGAGAATCTCATCGTGCCCGCGGCGGCCACCGAGTTCGTCTCCGAGGATCTGGCCGGGTTCGGGGCCGCGGTGGGCGCCTTTCGGGCCCGGTTGCGGGAAGGAACCAGCTGATGCTGTTCAGTCAGGCACGCAAACATGACGTGGTGAACACCGCCACCGCGACCCGGGTGGCTCGGGTGGACGGTTTCGTCGTGCTGCCCGGGCCGGCCCGGGTAGCCCTGTTGCGTTTGGGCAAGGTGCGGTTGGGCGAGGCGCACGGCGGCGCCGGTACCCTGCTCGCCTGGGAAGACCTGCAAGGGTTCGGCCCCGACGCGGTGACGGTCGCGAGCGACGCGGTGATCCGACCTGCCCGCGACGCGCTGGAGCAGCGCGCCGAGGACAACGATCTGGAGATCACGGGCAAACGGGTGCTCACCGAGCGCGGCATGGAACTCGGCCCAGTCACCGATGTTGACTTCGATCCGGAGACGGGTGCGGTCACCTCGCTGATCACCAAGACCGAGATCATCGCCGGGCAGCGGCTGGTCGGTCTGGGCGGGTACGCGGTCGTGGTGTCCAGCTAACCAGTGTCCACAGCTAACCAGTGTCCAGCTAACCGAGTGTTGACCTAATCGGGGTGGGAGCGGCCGCCCACCCCCCGCGCGGCCGCTCCCACCACTTCGCCCGTTTGGGCTAAGTAAGCATTGCAGCAGAACGGCGTCTGCACAAGCAACCGCACAGGCGACTTCGGCGCGCCGGTGCGGTTAGCTGGCCCGCCGTGCGGTTGCCTGGTCCGCCGTCACCCCGGCGGGATAGCCTTGCCGAATGAGCTCCCAAGATCCGGCGACACGGACCTGCGACGAGTGTGTCCCCGGCGCTCGACCCCTCGACGAGACTCAGGCCGCCGAGCTGCACGGACAGATCGATGCCAGCTGGGAGCGCGAGGCCAACCGCGTCATCCGCCGGGTCTTCACGTTCCCGAACTTCCGCGGGCCCTTCGCCTTGGCCACCCAGATCGCGTTGCTCGCCGAGTCGCAGGGCCACCACCCTGATCTGGAGGTGAGCTGGGGCAAGCTGGTCGTGACCTTTACGACGCACCACGCCGGGGGTCTGACGGAAAACGACTTCATCATGGCCGCCAAGATTGACGGTTTCGCTCAGTCGTGACCGACGAGAGTAGACCACCATGGGCGCCGCCCCTCGCGGTATTGGCATATCGCTGCCCCACCTGAGGAATCCCCGGCGGACAATCGGCGGCCGCGTGTTCGATTTCTCTCGGCAAGTGGCGGTCATGGCCATCGTCAACCGGACCCCGGACTCCTTCCATGACCGGGGCCAGACCTTCGGTCTCACCGCGGCCATCGACGCGGTCGACCAGGCTGTGGCCCACGGCGCCGACTGGGTCGACATCGGGGGGGTGCCCTTCGCGCCCGGCCCCGACGTGACGGTGCAGGAGGAACTCGACCGGGTGCTCCCGGTCGTCGAGGAAGCCGCCCGGCGTCACCCCCAGGTGGTGATCTCGGTCGACACGTACCGCCCCGAGGTGGCACACCGCAGCATCGCGGCGGGAGCGGGCGTCATCAATGACACCAGCGGCCTGCGCGACCGCGCCATGGCGGAGGTCGTTGCCGACAGTGCCGCGACTCTGGCCATTGTGCATTGCCTGGCCGCCCCCCGGACCGTGTTTCGCCGCCCAACGTATCGCGATGTTGCTGTCGAGGTCGCGGATTTTCTGCGACAGCGGGTGGACCTCGCGGTCAGTATGGGCGTTCCACCCGAAAGAATCATCATCGATCCGGGGCATGACCTGAACAAGAACACCCACCAGACACTCGAGCTGACCCGTCGGCTGAACGACATCACCGCCATCGGTTATCCCACTCTGGTCGCGGTGTCAAACAAGGACTTCATCGGCGAGACGCTCGATCTGCCGCAGCACCAGCGCCTGGCGGGCACCCTCGCCGCGACCGTTTTCTGCATTGTCCAGGGAGCCCGGATCGTTCGCGTGCACGACGTCCGCGCCGCCGTGTCAGCGGTCCGCCTCACCGAGGCGATCCTGGGCTTGCGCCCCCCGGCCACCGCCCGCCACAACCTGGTCTGACAGCTGGCATGCCTGGCCACTCAGCAGCATGGTCATCTCAGCAGAATGAGCGGGGCCGGAGTGCCGTCCACCCAGCCGGGTGACAGGGCCGCCAGCGCATCCCCGAGTGCGGCTCCCGCCAGGAAAGCGGCCCGGTGGCCGCCGAGCACCCGAGCGGCGCCACCTTCCCAGGTCACCGGGATCACCCGGGTGAGCCCGCGCGCGGGGCGGACCTCTCCGGTCACCGGGGCCAGCGGCAGTTCCGGCAGGCACCGGCCCGACAGGCCGGTCAGCAGCGGAGCGAGCAGGGTGTATGCCGCGACGAATGCCGCGAAGGGGTTGCCCGGCAGTCCCACCAGCCAGCGTCCGGCTCCCATCTCGGCCAGCAGCTGCGGGTGTCCGGGGCGGCAGGCCACCGTGTCGACGATCCATCGCGCACCGCGGGCGTGGAGCAGCTGCCGCAATTGGTCCGTGACACCGACCGACGTCGAACCGGTCACCACGATCACCTCGGCATCGGTGTCGACATGTGGGTCGGTATCCGGGTCAGCGTCGCTCGGGTGCACCGCCTCGGCCAGCAACCCCCTCGGATGGTCCGGCACGTGCCGGACCGCGCACACCTGCCCGCCCAGCTCGGCCACCAGCACGGGCAACAGCGGGCCGAGCGCGTCCCGTACCCGCCCCGCCCCGCTCGCCCCACTGTGGGTGAGTTCCTCGCCGGTGACCAAGATCCGCACCTTCGGCCGCGGCCGCACCAGCAGGGTGTCGTAACCGCAGGTCGCGGCGAGCCCGATCAACGCGGGCCCGATCCGCGTACCAGCCGGCGCCAGCGGCGTCCCCGCCGGCGCGTCCTCACCCGCCTGGCGGATGTGGGTTTCCGCCGAGGCCACCGTGTCGGACACAACAGCGCCGGACACGATTGGCCCGTCGCGGGCCGACAGTTCCACCGGAAGGACCGCGCTCGCACCCACTGGCACCTGTGCTCCGGTGGAGATCTCCACAGCCTGCCCCGGCGCGAGCGTTCCCGCCCAGACCGTTCCCGCTCGTACCTGCCCCCGCAGCCGCCAGGGACCGGGGCCGGCCACCGCGTAGCCGTCCATGGCCGCGGTGTCGAAGGCCGGGAGCGGCACACAACTGCGGAGCTCCGCCGCCAGAGTCAGCCCGGCGGCGTGGCTCAGCGGGACACGCCGGGCGGCGAGTGGCCGCGGCGCGGTGTGCGCGAGCATCCGTGCCCGTGCCCACTCCACCGGCGCCGACCGGTGCGGGTCAGCCGGCCCGGCACCGAGCGGCGGCATTGCGGAACCTGTGTCCACAGGTGATGATGACTTGACTCACCGCTTCTGCGCCAGCACTATGAGAGTTCGAATAACCATTGTAGCTCGAAGGTAGCCGAAGGGTGGCCGCGGATGCGGTTCGGCACGGGGGTTATGCCCATGGGTGGCCTGCTCGCCGCCCCGGGCCGGTTGGCTGCCGCAACCGCCACGGCAGGCTGGTGTCGTGGCGGTCAACGCGAGCTGACGTACCAGGTCCCGCTCACCGCGGCCGAACTTCCCAGATCCTGATGAGAAAGGACGAGAGATGACTCTTGTCGTCTTGACGGTCGTCGTCATCGCGTTGTTGGTTGCCGTTCTGGCAATCTTTCTCTTCGCGATCGGCGCGCTGCTCAACCGAACCGCAAACAATCTCGATGACTGCGCGCAGAACGTGAAGAACATCTCCCACCAGGCCGAGGTCATCGGACCCGCCATCGAGCGAATCAACACAACCGGCACAACGGTGATAGGTGCGCTGCCCCTGCTGTGTGACGGCGCCGAGCAGATCGGTGTGGCCAAGGGAGCGCCCTATGTAGACCCCGATGCTCCTCGCCCATCTCGTTATTCCGCTCCCCCCGTGGCAGCTGCCCCCGTACATCGCGCTCCGGTGCCCGCCGCCGCGGCGCCCGAGACAGCTCCTCCTCCCGCCGCGGCGGCTCCCGAGCCTTCCCACGCTGGTACGGCCGCGGTTCCGGCCGGTTCTCAGCACAGCGTGGGTTACCTGGATGACGCCACCGGCAGTTACGGTTACCTGGATTCGTGACGACCGGACAGGCCGTACAGGTCCGTCATGATGAAATCTTCTGGGCGAGCCCGAGCGGAGCCCTCGCCGCCCGGGCTCGCCTGAATGCCCTGGCCCGGCCAGACGATCACTGAGGCAGGCGGCAGGGTGAGCCGGCACCGGTCACCAAGTCGTGGGTGTTTGCCGGTCATGGTCTGCGCGGTCAGCTCGGGGCCACCGTCGAGGCTGACCAGTACCTCATCGACCGCACCGAGACAGACCACGTCGCGGATCGTGCCGGGATGCCCCTCGGACTCACCCCCCACCAATCTCAGCTGCTCCGGGCGAACACACCAGGTCAGATCCGCCTCCGGTGCGGTGCCGGTCGGCAGGACGGACGGTGCGAACGCGATCCGTACCTGTCCGGCCACCAGCTCCCCCGGGCCGGTCCGCCGGCCGATGTGCAGGTTGCGGATGCCGAGCAACCGGGCGACGGCGGGGCTGGCCGGGTGAGCAAAGACCGCCGGCTGCGGGCCAGCCTGAGCCAGCGTGCCGCCGTCCAGGATCAGCACCTCGTCGGCGAGCAACGCGGCCTCGACCGGGTCGTGGGTGACGATGACGGTGGTGATCGAGATGTCGCGCTGGAGGTGGCGCAGCTCCCGACGCAGCTCGTCGCGGACCGGAGTGTCCAGGCCGGTGAACGGCTCATCCAGCAGCAGCAGCCGCGGGTTGCGGGCCAGCGCGCGGGCGATCGCGACCCGGCGCCGCTGACCGCCGGAAAGCTGGGCGGGCAGCCGCCCCTCCAGTCCGGCCAGCCCGAGCCGACCAATCCAGAAAGCGGCCAGCCCGGCCTCGGTGCCCACCCCGAACATGACCTGCCGCCACACCGATAGGTGAGGCAACAGGGCGGCGTCCTGCGGGACGTAGCCGAACCCGCGGTTCTCCGGCGCCACCGCCGTGACGTCGACACCGTCCAGGCACACCCGCCCCTCGGTGGGCCGGATCAGCCCGGCCAGCATCCGCAGGGTCAGGCTCTTGCCGGACCCGGACGGCCCGAGAATGGCCAGGTGCCGACCGGTTTCGGTGCTGTGCGCGACCTCCGCCACGAACGACCCCAGCCGCCCGGTCAGCTCGAAAGTCAGCCGCGGGCTGGCGCGGGAGGTGGGTGGGTGCGGTGCCGGCAGCGGTTGCGGCACCGGATGGCGGCTGCGCATACGAGGCAGGGCGGCGGCCAGCAGCAGCGCCGTCGCGGCCGCGGCAAGGCTAGCCCCGACCGCGGCCAGCGTCGAGGCGATCCCGGTGCCGCCGAACTGCACGTAGGTGAACACCGGCACCGAGTACGGGTGGTAGGCGAGCACCACGGTGGCACCGAACTCACCGAAGGCTCGCAGCCAGGACAACAGCAGGCCAGCGGCGATGCCGGGCACGGCGGCGGGGACGGCCACCCGGATGAATCGCGACCACCGACCGTGCCCGAGGGTGGCGGCCACGTCATCGAGCGCGGGGTCCAGCGCCGCGAACGCCGACCGGGCGGCCACGATCAGAAACGGCGCGGCCACGAACGTCTGGGCCAGCACGATGCCGGCCCGGTCGTCGGTCAGCGCGCCGCGGAACAGCCGCCCGAGGAACGTGTACGGGCCGACCAGGTAGATCAGCAGGATTCCGCTCATCAGCGGCGGGAGCGCCAGCGGCAGCTGCACCGCGACCCCGACCACCGTCGAGCCCCGACCGCGCCCCCGGGCGAGCAGATAGCCCAGCGGGATCCCGAGCACGGCAATGATCACCGTCGAGACGCTGGCCGTCTCCACCGACACGGCCAGCGCCGAACCGAGACCGGGGGTGGCGAGCGCGCCGATCGGGGTGCCGGCCACTCGAACCAGGTACGCGAAGACCGGGATGACCAGGTACAGCGTCAGCAGCCCAGCCAGCCAGGGCAGCGGCGTGCGCAAGGAGGTACCCATTCACGCCACCCCGGCCGTCATCACCCGCCGGTCGCGGGCTTGGCCGGGGCACGGGCCGCCGTCGTAGGCAGCACCGGTTTCAGCGCCGGTGGCACCGTGGCCGGGTCACCGTGCAGGGCCAGCGGCCGCACGGTCAGCCCGTCCTGGCGCAGCAGTGCCACACCCGCCGGGGAGACCAGGTACCGCACGAAGGCTGCGGCCGGTGCGGGGTTCGGGGCCATGTTGAGCACAGTCACGGTGTAGGTGGCTGCCAGATGCACCCGCCCGAGCGTGGTGGTCGGGATCTTCTGCTCGCTCGTCTCGCTGCTGTAGAAGAAGCCAGCGTCTAGTTGGCCGGACTCCAGGCGGCCGACCAGCTCGGCCTCCGGCAACACGGTGATGTTCCGCTGCGCGGCGGCGGGCAGCCCGGGATCAGCATAAAGCTTGGCCGCTCTGGTCAGCGCCTGGTCAGCGAGCTTGCCCTTGGGGTCAAGTTTGGGGTCGGTGCTGCCCAGCTTGAAACCAGGCTCGGTGATCACCTGGTACCACGGCTTGGACTTCAGGTCGGCGGCGAACGTTGAGTTGGGGGCGTAGCCGATCACCAGGGGCGCGGAGGCGAACGCCACGGACCAGGACTCCCAGTTGCCGTTGGCGGCGCCCAGCAGGTCAGCGTTCACCGACGGGCTGGCGCTGATGAACACATCGCCCTGGCGAACCTTGCCCTTGATCTGCATGGCGAGTGCGCTGGACCCGGCGCTGAAGCCCTGGAAGGTGTCCCCCGTGGCCTGGTTGAACGCCGGGCCGAGGCTGTGTTCCATCAGATTGACCAACGAACCGGCGTAGAGCACATTCACCGGGCCTTTCGCGGTGGTGTTTCCGGTAGCGGTTCCACCACCTGGACCACCACACGCCGTTAACGTCAATAGCGCCACAGTCAGCGCTCCGAGCAAACCCCTAACCCGCATCGCGGTTCCCTTCCTCAGTATTTCGCCAACGGCTCCACCCCTCCACTCCGGACAGGCTTGGCAACCCGCCCGGGTCCGGACATTCGCACGATCCCACCATAACCGCAACAGCGCGTAGGCTGCTGGCGTGACCGTGCCGATCGTCCGCCCTACGGGCGGGCGCACCGTGACGCTCGCCGCGGGAGCCGATGTGCTCGCCGTGCTCGTGTTCGCCGCTGTGGGGCGGAGCTCGCATGCGGAAGGTGTGGACGCGTTCGGGGTGTTGAGCACCGCCGCGCCGTTCCTGCTCGGACTGCTCGTCGGATGGCTGGGTGCCCGGGCGTGGCGCGCGCCGCTACGGCTGCCGGTCGCGGTGGCGGTGTGGGTTGGCACCGTGGTGGTCGGTCTCGGCATCCGCACCGTGTTCACCCATCGGCTGCCGCTGACGTTCGTGCTGGTCGCCGCCGTGAGCCTGGCGGTGTTCCTGCTCGGCTGGCGGGCCGGGCGTTATTCGTATCTGAGGGCGTCGATCGGGCGGAGCCGGGCGGCGCGGTAGGCGGGGTAGCTGCCGGCGACGAGCCCGATGATGAGGCTGATGGTGAACGACACCGCTATGGGCAGGACGGACACCACGGGGGCGAACCCGGCGAAGACGCCGGAGGAGGGACTGATGGAGGGCGCGAGGGCACCGACAAGCAGGGACAACCCGACCCCGACGCCGATGCCGAGGAGCCCGCCGAGGCCGGCCAGGACGGTGGACTCGATGAGGAACTGTTCCAGGATGGCGCGGCTGGTGGCGCCGACCGCTTTGCGGATCCCGATCTCCCGGGTCCGCTCGGTGACCGACACCAGCATGATATTCAGGACGCCGATACCACCGACCACCAGCGAGATCGCCGCGACGGCCGGAGTGAACAGGGTGATGATGAAGATGATCTGGTTGAAGCTTTGCAGCCGGTGCCCTAGGGATTGAGTTTGGAAGTCCCGCAGCTGGGGGTTCGTGATGTGGTGCCGGGTGTCCAGGATGTCGGTTATCTGGGTTATGGCGGCGGACACGGCGGTCGGTTGGGGAGCTTGCACGAGGATCTGGCTGAGTTGGTCACCGATGCCGAAACCATGGCCGACGATGTAACGACGGGCGGTGGTCAGCGGCATGATCGCGGTGTTGTCCGACTGCTGGCCGTAGCTCTGCATCACACCGATGACCCGGAAAGTCCGATTGTTGATCAGGACTGTCTGGCCCACCGCATCCCGTGGATCACCGAAGAGGGCGGTCGCGACGCTGGGACCCAGGTCCACCACCGCGGCGGCCTCCCGAGACTGCTGCGCGTCGAAGAACGACCCCGCCTGAACTTCCCGGTTGTTCACCTCGGCCCAGTTCTCCGTGGAGCCGATGATGGCCCCCGAGAGGAACGTGGTGCTGTCCGTCGAGATCGATGTTGTGCCCGGAGTCGTGCCCGTGCCCGGCATCGAGCTGGTGGCCACCGGAGTGACACTGGCGACATCGGGGGCGTTGCTCAGCGCGGAAAGGTCGGCGTCGGTCAGCGGCTGCGGGCGCGGGCCCCCGAGGACGGTGGGCGACTGCGCCACGACGGTGATGAGGTTGGCGTAAGGCCCGATGCGCGCATCGACCGAGTTCTGCACCCCTTGGCCGCAGGCGAACAACAAGATCACCGCGCCCACGCCGATGATGAGGCCGAGCATGGTCAGACCGGAGCGCAGCCGGTGCGCGCGCAATCCGCGCAACGCGATGAGGAACGCCTCTCGCAGGCTCATGTGCTGACCCCGATCATTTCCGCGGCACCACACTGTCCGTCAACGACGATCCTCAGACATAACCCTTCTTCGGCGTCGCGCACAAGAGAATTCCGAGAGTTCCCAGCTACGGTCACAATGCGTCAAGCGCCACTACCGTCCTGCGCGCAACTCATGAAAATCGCGTCACATCCGCCCCACCCGAACCTATTTTTTGGTTCAACCTCAGGAAAGTTCATCACCCACGCGGGGTGCCCCCGGTGGGACTCGAACCCACACTGGGATCCTTTTAAGGGATCTGCCTCTGCCGATTGGGCTACGGGGGCGTTCGCCTAGGGTATCCGGTGCCAGCCCGGGGTGGATCACGACGTGGCGTTGGCGCGGGCGAAGTCGGCCTTCGGGTCGTGGATCTGGCCCAGCGCCACCACCTCGCGGCGGAACAGCAGAGCGGTTGTCCAGTCGGCCACGATGCGCACCTTGCGGTTGAACGTCGGCATCCGGCTCAGGTGGTAGGTGCGGTGCATGAACCAGGCCACGATGCCCCTGAGCCGGATCCCGTAGATCTCGGCGACCCCGCGGTACAGGCCCAGGCTGGCCACCGACCCCGCGTACCGGTGCAGGTAGCGCCCCAGCGGCTGGCCACGAAGCTGCGCGATCACGTTGTCGGAAAGCACCTTGGCCTGCCGGACGGCGTGCTGAGCCGACGGGGCGCAGGTGGCGTTCGGGTCCTCAGAAGTCAGGTCGGGTACGGCCGCGCAGTCCCCAGCGGAAAAAACCTCCGGGCACCCCACCACCTGCAGGGTCGCCGTGCAGCGCAGCCGCTCGCGCTCATCCAGCGGCAGGTCGGTTTGGCGCAGTACCGGGTTGGCCCGCACTCCAGCGGTCCAGACAATGGTGTCAGCGTCGAGCTCGGTGCCGTTGTCGAGGACCACGTGACCGTTCTCCATCGTGGTGACCCGGGTGTTCAGGAAGATCTTGATGCCGCGCCCGGTCAACCGCCTCGCGGTGTAGCGGCCCATTTTCGAGCTGACCTCGGGCATGATGCGGCCGGTAGCCTCGACGAGCACCCAGCGCATCTCCGCTGGCTCGATGGTCTCGTAGTAGCGGCAGGCGTAGCGGGCCATGTCCTCCAGCTCGCCGAGCACCTCGATCCCCGCGTATCCCCCGCCGATCACCACGAAGCTCAGCAGCTTGCGGCGCAGCCGCGGCTCGGTTGTGGCGTCGGCGGCCTCCAGCCGGGACAGCACGTGGTTACGGAGGTAAATCGCCTCGCCGATGGTTTTGACCGCGATGCCGTGCTCGGCGAGCCCGGGAATGGGCAACGTGCGCGCGATCGAGCCGGGCGCCATCACCAGCACGTCGTAGCTGTGCCGCTCGACCTGTCCGGAGAGGTTCTCGATGGTGGCGAACCGGTGGGCGTGGTCAACACCGGTGACCCGGCCACCCACGACGTGGCAGCGCCGGAGCACGGGGCGCAGCGGCACGACCACGTGCCGCGGTTCGATCGATCCCGCCGCTGCCTCGGGCAGGAACGGCTGGTAGGTCATCTGCGGCTGCGGATCCACCACGGTAATTGACGCCTCGCCGTGGCGCAGCTTCGACTGCAACCCCAGCGCGGTGTACATCCCGACATAGCCACCGCCGACGATGAGGATGCGCGGCGGGCTCCCCGATGTGACACCCATATCAGCAGTATCCTCCGACCCCGGCCAGTTCGGCCGCGCGGCGGAGCACGTCGAGCAGCATCGCCGGGGTGAGCCGGCCGGTGAAGGTGTTCTGCTGGCTGACGTGGTAGCAGCCGAGCAAGTACAGCCCGTCCAGGGTGATCTCGGCGCCGTGCCCGAAGCGAGGCCGGGGACGCGGCACCGCCCAGCCAGCGGCGCTCAGCGCGGGCAGGAGCGCCTGCCAGCCGAAAGCGCCG
Organism: Pseudonocardiaceae bacterium; assembly: GCA_039924425.1. Lineage (GTDB taxonomy): Bacteria > Actinomycetota > Actinomycetes > Mycobacteriales > Pseudonocardiaceae. The sequence goes on along the minus strand of JBDTAX010000090.1, from coordinate 4,415 downwards.
AGCACCACCACCGCGCGCAGCGTCGGGCGCAGCAGCTGGAGCTCGCGGATCAGCCAGGGACGGCAGGTGTCGCGCTCCGTGGGGGTGGGCTTGTTGGCCGGCGGTGCGCACCGGACCGGGGCGGTGATCCGGGTGCGGTGCAGCGTCAGCCCGTCACCGCGATGGGAGGCGAGCGGACTGTTCGCCAGACCGACCGCGTGCAACCCGGCGTAGAGCACGTCACCGGAGCGGTCTCCGGTGAACATCCGGCCGGTCCGGTTGCCACCGTGCGCGGCGGGCGCGAGCCCGACGATGGCCAGCGCGGCATCAGACGGGCCGAACCCCGGAACCGGGCGTCCCCAGTAGGTCTGGTCGCGGTAGGCGGCGCGCTTGTCGCGGGCGACCTGCTCCCGCCAGGCGACCAGGCGCGGGCAGGCGCGGCATTGGGTTATCTCCTCGTCCAGCGAGTCCAGCGCGTCTCGCGTGTCCCGGTCCTGCGCGTCGCACATCAGGCCAGGCCCAGCGCGATGCCATCGAGGATGTCATGCTCGCTGACCACGAGCTCGGTGATGCCGGCCCGGGTGTGCAGCTCCTCGGCGAGCACTTCCACGATGAGCGCACCACCCGCGATGACGTCCACCCTGCCTGGGTGGATGACGGGGTTGCCGGCCCGCTGCTGACGCGTCGAGACCAGCAGTGACTGCGTGGTGTCACGCACCTGCTCCAGCGAGAGCCGGGACAGGTGCGTGCGCTCGGAGTCGTAGGCGGGCAACCGCTGGGCAATGCCGGACAGCGTGGTGACGGTGCCGGCCACGCCGACCCAGGTGCGGGCCTGGCCCACCGGCACCTCGGCGAAAGCCTCCCGCAAGGTCTGCGTCGCGAACCACCGCGCGGCGCTGATCTCCTCAGCCGTCGCGGGGTCCGAGTGCAGGTAGCGCTCGGTGATCCGGACACATCCGACGTTCACCGAGCGTGCCGCCGTCACCTGTGCCCGCCCGCCGTCCCAGGCACCCACCACCACCTCGGTCGACCCGCCACCCACGTCGACGACCACGACCGGCCCGCCAGCGGGGTCCAGGCCACCGACCGCGCCGGTGAACGACAGCCGGGCCTCCTCATCGCCGGTGATCACCTCAGCGTCGGCGCCGAGGGTCTGGCGGACCATGGCGAAGAAGTCCTCCCGGTTGGCGGCGTCGCGGGTCGCCGAGGTGGCCACCATCCGGATCCGCCGCGCGCCGGCGCGCCGCGCGATGGCGGTGTAGTCGGCCAGCGCGACGCGGGTGCGCTCCAGTGCCTCCGGAGCCAACCGACCCGTGGCGTCAACATCCTGCCCCAACCGAACAATCCGCGTCTCCCGATGCGCATCACTCAGCTTGTCGCCGATGACATCGGCGACAAGCAACCGAATCGAATTCGTCCCACAATCAATCGCCGCCACCCTCACCATCTCCACCTCCACGCATTCAGCGGGCTGAGCGGGATAATCAGGCACCCTATAACCCCGCTCAGCCCGCTGAATGCGGGATGCAGGGGGTGGGGAGCCACCAGTCGCCGACGTGGGAGAGGAGCTCGTCGCCGAAGGGGTTGACGCCGGAGCCTCTCGCTAGGGCGTGGGCTACTAGGGCGTGGAGGCACTTCACTCGGTCGGGCATGCCGCCGGCGCTGACCTGGGTTCCCAGCGGTGCCAGCGCGTCCCGCTCAGCCAGGTAGGACTCGTGCGCGGCCCGGTAGGCCCGCGCGAGCTCGGGATCCCTCGCGAGCCGGTCGGTCATCTCCCGCATCGCGCCACTGGCCTCGATCCGCGCCACCAGCGCGGTCAGCCTGGCGCAGGTCAGGTAGTACAGCGTGGGGAACGGGGTGCCGTCGGCAAGCCGGGGGCAGGTCCGCACCACGCTGGGCAACCCGCAGCCGCAGCGGTGCGCGACCGACCGCAGCGCCCGCGGCGGGCGACCCAGCTGGGCGGCGACAGCCTCCCAATCAGCACGGTCCACCGGCTCATCCATTGTTGATCGACCTCCAGAGCTGGCCGTACCACGGTTGGGTGGCCGCCTGCACACCGCTGATACTGACAGCGCTGGTCATACCGGGGGGAAGCTGCACCAAGTATGGCGCCTGCCCGGGGAGCACGTAGCGCAACCGCTCACGGGCCTGGGTCTCGATGTGCTCCGGATCGGCCAGCAGGCCGCGGCGGCGCATCAGCTCAGCGATCTTGTCAGTCAGGATCTGCTGTCGCTCGTACACCGCCGCCAGCTCGGCGCGCTGTCCCAGGAAGTTGCGCAGCGGCACCGACACACTCAGCACCAGCACGCAGACCAGCGCGGCGAGCAGCGCAGCCCGGCGCGGGGAGGTGACACCCACCGCGTGGCCGATCCGCACCGGGCCTAGCCTTCCGGCGCGAACCGGGGGAACGCCAGGTCCCCGGCGTAGCGAGCCGCGTCCCCGAGGGCCTCCTCGATGCGCAGCAGCTGGTTGTACTTGGCCACCCGCTCCGACCGGGCCGGAGCGCCGGCCTTGATCTGCCCACAGCCGATCGCCACCGCCAAGTCAGCGATCGTGGTGTCCTCGGTCTCGCCGGAGCGGTGGCTGATCATGCAGCGGTACCCGTGTGACTGGGCGAGCGCCACGGCATCTAGCGTCTCCGACAAGGTGCCGATCTGGTTGACCTTCACCAGGAGCGCGTTGGCCGCCCGGCGGGCGATGCCTTCCTCCAGCCGCTCCGGGTTGGTCACGAAGAGGTCATCACCGACGATCTGCACCCGAGTGCCGAGCTCGGCGGTGAGGCGCGTCCAGCCGTCCCAGTCGTCCTCGGCCAGCGGATCCTCAATGGACACCAGCGGATAGGCGTCGAGCAGCTCGGCGTAGTAGGCGATCATCTGCTCGGCACTGCGGGCGCTGCGCTCGAAGGTGTACCCGCCGTCGGCGAAGAACTCGGTGGCGGCCACGTCCATCGCGAGCGCGATGTCCCGGCCGAGAGCGAAACCGGCCTTGTCCACCGCGGTGGCGATCAGGTCCAACGCGTCACGGTTGGCTGGGAGGTCGGGCGCGAAACCGCCCTCGTCGCCCAACCCGGTGGGCAGCCCGTTGGCCTTGAGCACCGACTTCAGCGCGTGATAGACCTCCGCACCCCAGCGCAGCGCCTCGCGAAACGAGTCCGCGCCGATCGGGGCAATCATGAATTCTTGGACGTCGACTCCGGTGTCGGCATGCGCGCCGCCGTTGAGAATGTTGAGCATCGGTACCGGCAGCACATGCGCGTTCACGCCGCCGACGTAGCGGAACAGCTCCAGGCCGCTGGACTCGGCGGCCGCCTTGGCCACCGCCAGCGAGACCCCGAGGATCGCGTTGACGCCCAGCCGGGACTTGTCGGGTGTGCCGTCCAGATCGACCAGCTTCTGGTCCACCACGCGCTGCTCGATCGCCTCGATGCCGACGAGCTCGGGGGCGATCTCATCCAGCACCGTCGCGACCGCGCCCTCCACGCCTTTGCCCAGGTAACGCTGGGGATCACCGTCGCGCAGTTCCACCGCCTCGTGCCGCCCGGTGGACGCGCCGGACGGCACCGCGGCATGGGCCACCGTGCCGTCATCCAGGGCGATCTCAACCTCGACGGTGGGGTTCCCGCGCGAATCCAGGATCTCGCGGGCTCCGACGTCCTCGATGACAGCCACAGATGCGCTCCTTGTCAGCTTTGGCCAGGTTTGGGTTACGAACAGCCTAATCACCGTCCAGCACACTCAGCGCCAGGCACGCTGAGTCGTCAAGCACACCGAGTCTCCAAGAGCACACTGGGGCGCAGGCGCGTACCCTAGCTTAGTTCTGTGATCGCACCCGACGTGTTTCGAGACCAGCCCATCCTGACTGGGCCACGGGTCCGACTGGAACCCCTTACGCTAGCTGTCCTGGAAGACTACCTCTCGGCGCTGGCCGATCCGGAGGTCAACCGCCTCACCGGCAGCCATGCGATGTTCGACCGGCCCCAGATCGAGACTTGGCTCGCCACTAGGCACGAGCACCATGACCGGGCGGATTGGGCCGCCATCCGGGCTTCGGACGGCTTGTTCTTGGGCGAGGCCGTCCTCAACGCGTTTGATCCGGACAACGAATCAGCCAGCTATCGCGTCTGGCTCGCGGGGGCGCACGTGTTCGATCGGGGATACGGAACCGAGATCACTCGGCTCGTTGTCGACTACGCGCTGGGCACCGTCGGTTTGCACCGGGTGAGCCTCGCTGTCTACGACTTCAACCCCCGGGCGCAACGAGTCTACGAGAAGTGTGGCTTCAGCCATGAGGGCTGTCTGCGCGAGGCACTCCTCTGGGATGGCCAGTGGCATGACGAGTTGCTCATGGCTGTGACCCGGTATCGGCCAACGCCAGCAACGAAGGCACCCTGTGGATAACCCGTGAGTGGCGATGCGAGTCCTGACTCGCATCGCCAC
>JBDTAX010000089.1:0-13435 GCA_039924425.1 Pseudonocardiaceae bacterium | reverse complement strand
CACTTGGTGCTCATGAATGCACCCCGCACGGTGCTCGGCCTGGTGCTGTCCTGGATCGCTGAGCACCACCGCGCACCCCGCTCTCCGGCAGAGGCCGGCCGGGGATGACCCGGTTTCTGTTTGTCGTCCCGCCCCTGGTCGGCCACGTCAACCCGACGGTTGGCGTGGCCGCCGCGCTGGTCGAGCGGGGTCATCAGGTGGCCTGGGCCGGGGCGGGAGAATTCGTCCGGCGCCTGGTGGGTCCCGACGCGGCGGTGTACAACTGCGCCGTCCCGGAGTCCGTGGACACCTGCGCGCGACGACCGCCGGGGCTGCGCGGCCCGGCCTGGTTGAAGTTTCTGTGCGAGCGCTTCTTCATCCCGCTGGCGGAGGCGATGGTGCCCGGTGTGGCGGAGGCCGTCGAGCGGTTCGCGCCGGACGTGCTCGTGGTCGACCTGGAGGCGTTCGCGGGCTGGTTGGTAGCTGAGCGAATGGGGCTGCCCTGGGCCACGTCGGCGACCAACACAGCGGTGTTCACAGATCCATTTTCTGGCACGCCCAAGATCGAAGAGTGGTTGCGGGGGATCGTGACCGATCTGCGGCACCGTTGCGGTGTTCCGGATCTCGGTTGTATAGACAAGGTGGGGGAGCTGTGGTTTTCCCCGCACCTCGTGCTGGCGTTCACCACCTCAGCGTTGCTCGGGTCGACCGGTCACCTTGGTGCGCAGGTCCGTCTCGTGGGACCGTCGATCGCCCCGCGACCGAGTGCGGGAGACTTCCCCTGGGACTGGCTCGACGCCGAGCGGCCCGCGGTGCTGGTCAGCCTGGGAACGGTGAACAGCGACACCGGCGCCCGGTTCCTCGACCAGTGCGCGCGGGCGCTGGCGGCCGACCCCGACCGGCAAGCGGTGATCGTGGACCCGGCCGGGATGCTCGGTGCGGTTGCGGAGCACATGCTGGTCCAGCGCACGGTTCCGCAGCTGCGGCTGCTCTCTCAGGTCGATGCCGTGGTCTGTCACGCGGGCCACAACACGGTGTGCGAGACGCTCAGCCACGGCCTGCCACTGGTGGTGGCGCCGATCAGAGACGATCAGCCGCTCGTGGCCCAGCAGGTGGTCGAGGCCGGAGCGGGAATCCGATTGCGCTTCTCCCGAGCCACCGCGGCCCAGATCGGCCCAGCTGTCGAGGCTGTGCTCGCCGAGCCGAGCTACCGGCAGGCCGCGCGGCGGGTGGGGGAGACGTTCCGCGCCGCCGGCGGGGCGGTCGCGGCCGCCCGTCATCTGGAAGAACTCGCGGCGTGCGGCGCCTGCCCGCTCGACGCGGGGCAGGCCACGGCTCCAGCCGACCGGTAGGCTTCCCCGGTGGGAACGATCACCGTGGGCCCGCTGCGCGAGGACGACCTGGCGGTGGCGGACCACATCATGCGGCTGGCGTTCAGCACTTTCCTCGGGTTGTCCGAGCCGTTCATGGGCGACGCGGACTGCGTCCGCACCCGCTGGGCGGCCGATCCCACCGCCGCGTTCGGCGCTGCGCTGGACGGGGAGCTGGTCGGCTCCGTCTTCGCCACGAACTGGGGCAGCGTCGGCTTCTTCGGCCCGCTGACCGTGCACCCGGCGCACTGGAACCGTGGCATCGGGTCCCGGCTGATGGAGCCGGTGCTGGAGCTCTTCGACCGCTGGAGCCTCACCCACGCCGGGCTGTTCACCTTCGCGCACAGCGGCAAGCACGTCGGCTTGTACCAGAAGTTCGACTTCTGGCCCCGGTTCCTCACCGCGATCATGAGCAAGCCGACCGCTGTGGCCATCGGCGGGCCGCTGGAGCTCTACTCCGCGGTGGCGCCGGATGCGCGGGGCGACTGCCTGGACGCCTGCGCGGCGGTGACCGGGGCGATCTACGAGGGCTTCGACCTGGCGCGCGAGATCCGGGCCACCGATGTGCAGGGACTGGGTGACACTGTGCTGGTGCGCGACGGTTCCGAGGTGGTCGCTCTGGCCGTCTGCCACACCGGCCCAGGGACCGAGGCGGGCAGCGACACCTGCTACGTCAAAGTCGGCGCCGCGGCTCCCGGCCCCGGGGCCGTCGCCCGCTTCGCCCGGTTGCTCGACGCCTGCGAGGCTCTCGCGGCGGCCCGGGGCCTGGCGCGGATGAACGCCGGGGTAAACCTGGGCCGGCACAGGGCCTACCGGGCACTGCTGGACCGGGGGTACCGCACGACCCTGCAGGGCGTGGCGATGGAGCGGGCGAACCGCTCGGCCTACAACCGGGCGGGCGTCTACCTCATCGACGACTGGCGCTGAACCGGCAGGTCGCCCGGCGCGTTCAGCTCACGAGCCCGGCGGTGCCCAGGCGTCGAACGCGTCGAGCAGGCGTGCCATATCGGTGTCGGTGAGGATGAGGTCGCGGTGCTCGGTGGGGACGAACCGCTCGGTGACGGCGTGGTCGAAGAACGCGAGCAGCGGGGAAAAGAATTCGGCCACGTTCAGTAATCCGCACGGTTTGTGCTGCAGCCCGAGCTGGGACCAGGTGAGCACCTCCGTGAACTCCTCCAGCGTGCCGTAGCCGCCGGGCAGGGCGACAAAACCGTCGGACAGCTCCGCCATCAGGGCCTTGCGCTCGTGCATGGAGGCGGTGACCCGCAGGTCTGACAGCCCCTGATGGGCGAGTTCCTGGTCCACTAACTGCCGCGGGATCACGCCGATAACCTCCCCGCCGGCGGCCAGCGCAGCGTTGGCGAGCTCCGCCATGAGCCCGATACTCGCCCCGCCGTACACCAACCGCGTGCCGCGAGCGGCAAGCTCAGCGCCCAGCGCTCGGGCCGCGGCGGCGTACTCGGCTCGCGCGCCAGGACTCGAACCGCTGAACACACAGATGCTGCGCACCAGGTCGACTATAGGTGGCCCGGTCACTTCGCCGCCTCGACACGACCAGAACGTGTTACCGTCGGTAGTCGTGACCACGAAGCCCTCGACCGTTCGTGAGTTGCCCGATGCGCTGCGCGAGGGCGAGCGGTTCGCCGCGACGCTGGCCGGGCGCCGGCTGGCGGTGTTTCTCGACTACGACGGGGTGTTGACCCCGATCGTCGATCGGCCGCAAGACGCGGTCATGTCCGAAAGCATGCGGGAGGCGGTGCAAGCCCTGGCTCGGCGCTGCCCGGTGTGCGTGGTCAGCGGTCGCGACCGAGTAGTCGTGCAGCGGCTGATGGGTATGGACGATCTGGTGGTGGCGGGCAGCCACGGCTTCGACATCTGGAGCCCACGGGAGGGCACCATCGCGCACCCCGCCGCGAGCGGCTCCGACGACCTGATCGCCGAGGTCACCGACCGGCTCCGCGCCGAGATCGAATCGATTCCGGGTGTGGTGCTCGAGCCGAAGCGGGCATCGGTCGGGGTCCATTACCGGCTTGTTGACCCGGAGCGTCACGCCACGGTCACCGCGCTGGTGAACGACCTGGTGGGGGAGTACGCCGGTCGGTTGAAGGTCACCCCCGGGAAAAGGGTGTACGAGCTCCAGCCGAAGATCGACTGGAATAAGGGCAAGGCCGTCCTGCATCTGCTGCGGATGCTGGATCTCGACGCGGGCGATGTCGCGCCGCTCTATCTCGGGGACGACATCACCGACGAGGACGCCTTCCGGGCGCTGGCTGGCCGGGGTGTTGGCATCATCGTCGGCCACCCGGACGATCCGGAGGTGGCGAACCGACCCACGGCCGCCGATTTCGCCCTGGAGTCCCCCCTTGAAGTGGAGCGTTTTCTCATCACGCTGGCCCGCGGCCGCGCTCAATCTTTCAGGAAGTGACTCGTGCCGGACTTCACGCTCGCCTACGACGGCTTCGACCCCGCGCGGGAAGGTCTGCGTGAGGCCTTGACCTCGACGGGCAATGGCTACTTCGCCACCCGGGGAACGGCCGAGTGGGAGGACGCGAACGCGATCCATTACCCGGGCACCTACGCCCACGGCTGCTTCAACCGGGAGACGACCATCCTCGGTGGCCGCCCGGTCCTCAACGAGGATCTGGTCAACCTGCCCAACTGGTTGCTGCTGAAGCTGCGGATCGAGGGGGAGGAGGCGATCCGGCTCGACAACGTCGAATTGCTCTCCTATCGCCACTCCTACGATATCCGCAACGCCGTGGTGGCGCGCGAGATCCACTTTCGCGACCGTGCCGGTCGCGAGACGATCCTGCGCAGTCGCCGCTTCGTGAGCATGGCCAACAGCCACGTGGCCGGCATCGAGTGGACGGTGACGCCGGGCAACTGGTCGGGCCGGGTGGAGGTGATCTCCGGGCTCGACGGTCGGGTGACGAACAGCATGGTCGCCCGCTACCGCGAGCTCGAGGGGCGCCACCTCGGCCCGGGATCTCCGCGCACGTTCGGCCCAGAGATCATCGGCCTGAAGGTGCAGACCCGGCAGTCGAACATCTACATCGCCGAGACCGCCCGCACTCGCGTCTTCCCCGCTGAGGCTGTCGAACCGCTGGACGTTGATCGCAGTCTCTACCAGATGGAGGACTACATCCAGCAGGTCCTCGCCTTCGACGTCGAGCGGGGCAGCCCGGTGCGCGTGGAGAAGATGATCTCGCTGTTCACCTCCCATGACAACGCGATCACCGAAACTCTGGTCGCCGCGGGAAGGCACGTCGCGCGCTGCCCGGGCTTCGCCGAGGCGCTGAGCGAGCACACCGCGGCGTGGACCGAGCTGTGGGACGTCGGTGACATCCAACTGCCTCGCGAGCCCCGCGTGCAGCTGTTGCTGCGCTTTCACATCAGCCATGTGCTACAGGTGTGCTCGCGGCACACCGCCCGGCACGATGCGGGTGTGCCGGCCCGGGGGCTCAACGGCGAGGCCTACCGCGGGCACGTGTTCTGGGACGAGCTCTACATCTACCCCTACCTCAACTTCCGGCTGCCCGAGATCACCCGCGGGTTGTTGCTGTACCGCTACCGCCGCCTCGCCGAGGCGCGGGCCGCGGCGCGGGAGGCCGGCTACTCCGGCGCGATGTTCCCGTGGCAAAGCGGCAGCGACGGCTCCGAAGAGACGCAGGTCGTCCACCTCAACCCGCTGTCCGGGCAGTGGCACCCCGACCACAGCCATCACCAGCGCCACGTCAACGCGGCGATCTTCTACAACGTGTGGCAGTACTACCAGGCCACCGACGACCTGGCGTTTCTGCACGACTACGGCGCCGAGCTCATGCTCGAGATCGCCCGCTTCTGGGCCTCCATCGCGCATTACAACCCCGAGCGCGACCGATACGAGATCCACGGCGTGATGGGGCCCGACGAGTTCCACGAGCGTTACCCCGGCGCCGGGGAAGCTGGGCTGCGCAACAACGCCTACACCAACCTGATGGTGGCCTGGATCGCCGGTACCGCCCCGCGAGTGCTGGATCTGCTGCCGACGAGCCGTCGCGCCGCGCTGCGGGTCCGCCTCGGGCTGACCGACGACGAGCTGCGCACGTGGGGTGCGATGAGCCGCAAGATGTTCGTCCCGTTCCACGCCGGAGGCATTCTCAGCCAATTCGAGGGTTATGCCGATCTCGAAGAGCTGGACTGGGAGCGCTGCCGCGCCGAGCACCCCAACATTCAGCGCCTGGACCGGATCCTCAAAGCCGGGGGAGACGACCCCAACCGCTACCAGCTCGCCAAGCAGGCCGACGCGGTGATGCTGTTCTTCCTGTTCTCCGACGACGATCTTCGCGCACTGCTCGAACGACTCGGATACGACTACGACCCGGACCTCGCGCGGCGAACCATCGAATACTACGACGAGCGCACCTCCCACGGCTCGACCCTGAGCCTGGTCACGCACGCCGCCGTGCTCGCCAGCCTGGACCCGGAGAGCTCGTGGAAGCGTTTCCTCATCGCGCTGGAGAGCGACGTGGGTGACGTGCAGGGCGGCACCACCAGGGAGGGCATCCACATGGGTGTCATGTCCGGCACGCTGGATCTCCTGCAGCGCGGCTACGTGGGCGTCAGCGTGCGCGACGGAGTCCTGCACTTCGCCCCGATGCGCACCGACCGGCTCGACGGACTCACGTTCCCGATGCAGTTCCGCGGCACGTCGATCAGGGTCAGCATCCGCGGCGATGAGCTGACGGTGCACACTCTGGCCGACGGATTCCGCCGGCCGGTCTGGATAGGCATCGGCGGCGAAGTCCGCAAGCTGGCCGCCGGTGAAGAGTGGGTGGCGCCGCTGCGCCGGTAGTGTGCTCTTCTGCGGATCCGTATCACCCCGGGAAAGAGGCGATCGTGCCGACAAGCGGTTTCGCGGGAGCGATCTTCGATGTGGACGGTGTTCTGGTCGACTCCCCGCACGAACGGGCCTGGAAGGATTCCCTGCGTGAGCTGATGGAGCACGACTGGGCCGACATCGCGCCCCAGACCTCGTGGTCCGATGAGCGCTTCACGCCGCGGGTCTACCAGCGAGTGCTCTCGGGCAAGCCTCGGATGAGCGGAGCCCTGGCGGCCCTGGAGCACTTCGATGTGCCCGATGCCGCCCGGCGAGCGCAGACCTACGCCGCGCACAAGCAGGCCATGGTCATCAAGCTCATCGAGGCCGGTGAGTTCCGGGCTTACCCCGACGCGTTGCGTTTCCTGCTGGCCGTACACGCCGCAGGCATCCCCGCGGCGGCGGCGTCGTCATCGAAGAATGCTGGGTTGTTCCTCCGACAGATCCGGCTCGACACCTTCGCTACGGAACAGGGCCTGCACTACGACTTCCTGCGCCCGGGCCTGAGCCTGCTGGAATTCTTTGACGTCGACATCTCCGGACGCGACTTCGCCCAGGGCAAACCGCACCCGGAGATCTTCCTGACCGGAGCCGCCGAGCTGGGCGTCGCCCCGGAACACTGCTTCGTCGTGGAGGACGCGGCCAGCGGCGTGCAGGCGGCCAAGGCCGGCGGCATGGCGGGGCTGGGTGTGGCCCGAGCCGACGACGAGGCGCTCTTGGCGGCCGCGAACGCCGACCTCGTCGTCACCTCGCTGGACGAGGTCGACGTCGCGGCCCTAGCCGAACACCAGCTCCGCCGCCGGAACCACTGATCGTGTCGTGCGTCAATGCTCGCCATTCGGAATCGATTGGCTGTTCGCGAGCGCCTGCTGGGCGCCATTCGGAACCATATGGCGATCCAACCTTGTCGTGCGCGACGAGCGATTTTCTGCACCGGTCGTGACTGCGCGCTACCTCACTGTCCGCGCAACAGCTTTAGCACCTGCTCAAGCTTTGCGTTCATCTCAATCCTGGTTTCGGTCAACTCCCCGCTCACCTGCTCAAGCTTGTCGTCGATCACATCCAGTCGCTGACCGTGACGTAGCTGGGTGTCGACCACCGTAGACACGGCGACGTCGAGAGCCGAAATCTTCCGGTCAATCCCGTGCACCAACTCATAGATCGCCAGAACATCGTTGGCGTTCTGCCGGACCTGGCGTTCCAGGGGCGGGGGGCCATCATGCCGCAACTCTATTGGGTGCAGGGTGGATCCCCGAACTTGGCGTGACGCCCACGGATTCCGGGCGTCTGCAACGCCCTAGCGTCACTCGTCGCGTTGGCGGCGGGCGCGCAGCTGCTCGCGGACCCGCTGGGCGTCCCAGCGCAAGTGGTTGCCCGGGGTGACCAACTCAGGGGTGAGCAGCCCGGCTCGGTACCACTTGAGCACCGCACTGCGGCTGACCCCCAGCTCGGCGGCGAGCTGTCCCGTGGTCACCAACGTCACGACCGGCACCGTAAGCGGATTTTCTGCGCGTTGACCTCCTCTGTACGCGCTGTCAGCGTTTTCGGCTTTGTACGCATTCTATGGCAGTATCCACCCTCAGGAAGAGCCTCCATCCGCTGGTGGACACCGGAGCAGGGGGCTTGATCCGCACCATTGCCAGCGGGAGAGGACCCGATGCACACCGTCCCACCGACCCCTGACGAGCCCACCGCAACCGCTCGCGCCGGGGAGCCGACCGAACCGCTGCGCGAGCAACCTGGTCGGTCTGCAGGCGGCATCAGCCGGGAGCACTGGGGAGTGCCCGTAGCCATCCCGCCCACCCACCGGATCGGAGGACTTGCCGGTAGCCTGGCGCTCGAACCTCCACCGAGATGTACCGTCCCGGAGTAGCTCTCCAGGTCGTCGGCGGGGGCCGGCCCTGGTGAATGAAGGTGCGGCGGTGGGCGCCGACGAAGCGCGCACGATCGGCTTGCGGCTGCGGCGAATCCGTGAAGCCCGGGACAAGTCGCTGCGGGTGATCGCCGGGCTGGCTGGGATGAGCTCATCGACCCTGTACCGGATCGAGCACGGGCAATGTGCCGTGACCCTCTCGGACATCGTGGCGCTGACCAATGCGCTGGAGATCGCCCCGAGCGAGCTGACCAGGTTGCCGGTGCCCGCACCGGCCAACGGGCACACCGACTCCACCACCGAGGCGGTGCGTTTGGCGCTGGACGCGATCAACATCGGCCGCCACGGGCGGGCTGGTCCTGCCCGTGGCGGCGCTGCGGGACCAGGTAACCCGGATCCACACTCAACTGCGAGCCTGCCGCCGCGACGAGGTGAACGCCGACCTGCCCGGACTGATCCGCAACCTGCACACCATCCTGGACACCGGCACCGACCACGCCGACCTGCTCGAGCTGGCCGTCTACCTGCATGTGCACGTCACCCGCCAGTGGCTGGTCCACGCGGCCGCACCCACCGACCTGGTCCGTCAGACCGTCTTCCTCGCACGTCGCTTGGCCCAGGAGCGCGACGAGGTCACCACGCTGGCGGTGGCCGAGTTCGCGGTAGCTGACGTACTGCTGGCCGGGGGAGCGCTAGAGCTGGGACGGGCCAAGCTCGATTCGCTGACTTTGCCACCGATCACAGCCGCCACCGCGGGGCTGGTTTACCTGGTCACCGCGTGCCACGCTATGGCCGCCGCGCTGGACCGCCGACACGGTGACGTGGCCGCACCGATGAACGCCGCCGCCGAGGTGGCCGGGCGGTTCGGCGCCATCAGTGAAGTCGACTCCCGGGGGTTTGCGTTCGGGCCGGTGAACGCGGGATGTTTTCGCATGTGGCTGGCGCTGGAAGCGAACGAGCCCGACCACGTGGTCAGCATCGCGCGGGAGCTCGACCCTGAGCAGCTCTCCTTACCCGGTGAGCCGGTCCATCTACTGGGTGCATTCCGGCCGCGCGCTGGCCCAGCTGCGGGGCGCCGGGATGACGCCGTGCGGGCGCTTGCGCACCGCGGAGGACCTCAACCCCACCCTGGTTCGCCGGCATCCGATGGCCCGCGAGGTCATCGCCACGCTGCGTCCCGGCACACGCCGGGACGCCATCGGCACCGAACTGCGGAGAATGGCCCATCGGGCCGGCGTGCCGATGTAGCCCCTTCGGGGGGTATTTCAAGACTGCAACACCCCGCTATGGTCGTCGCGTCACGCTCTGCGACTGTGAACGGCCACATGGTGCGGGCGGGTCGATGAAGCTGAGCGGTCCGGACTTCTTCGAGTGGATGGGGTTGCGCCGGGCACGCCGGGGTGGCCTGGCGCGCCGGGAGGGCCACTACCACGACCACGGCAACCCGGTTCCCGGCTGGCTCATCCCCGACATCACCGACGGGTTGCTGAAGGACGGACTGCTGGAACTGGGCGATCCGGACGAGTCCGGGATGCGGCGAGTGACGCTCACCGAGGCCGGCCTGACCCACTACCGGCAGCTGTGCAAGCGCCAACATCACAAGGACCCGGCGGCGCCGCCCCCCAAACATGGCCGCGCTACCGCGTCGTGGGCTCGGGCGGTGGCAGGAACGTGAACTCGTCGGGGTTGAGGGTGCGGGTCCGAGCGGAGTACTCACGCATGTAGCCGGGCCAGTTGGCCACGATCCGGCCTTGTTCCGTGCGGTACCACGAGTCGCACTGGGTCCAGGCGGTGCCGATGAAACGGGCCTGGGTTTCCTGGTCGCTGCTGGCCGCTACTTCGGAGCGCACGTCGATGGCGGCCGCCCCTCGCTGCCGCACCTGCTGGAGGGCTTGGCGGATGTAGGTGGCTTGATTTTCGAGGTAGGAGATGATCGATCCGCCGGAGGTGTTCGTGTTCGGCCCGTAAAGGATGAACAGCGAGGGGAAGCCGGGGACGGTCATGCCCAGATGGGCGTGGGCGCCGTTCTTCCAGGTGTCCCGAAGCGAACGTTTGCCGGCTCCGGTGATTTCCATGGGGAACATGAATTCGGTGGTGTGGAATCCTGTCGCCCAGATGATGCAGTCCACCTCGTGCTCGGTGGAGTCGGCGGTGACGAGGCTGGCCGGGGTAATCCGGGTGATCGCTTCGGTGACGAGGTTGACGTTGTCCTGTTGCAGAGTGGTGAAGAAGGAGGAGCTGAACAGCACCCGTTTACAACCGAACGTGTAGCCGGGCCACACCTTGTGTCGGATCTCGGGGTCCTTGAGCTGGGAGCGCATGAAGATGCTGGACTGGGTTTGCCCCACCCGTCCGAGGGTCTTCGGGTGGCGGATCATGAAGGTAAGCGCCTCGGCGTACTGGTAGATAAACCAACGCCGATAAGCCTGTACGCCGGGGATGACTCGGATGGCGGCTTTGATGAATGCTGGGTAGGCCCGGTTCTTGCGGGGGAAGAACCAGTTTCCAGTGCGCTGGAACACGCTCAGGCGGGACACTCGGGAGGCGATCTCGGGGACGAGCTGGACGGCGCTGGCGCCCGTGCCCACCACCGCTACGCGCTTGCCGTCGAGCTCGTAGCGGTGGTCCCACTCGGCCGAGTGGAACTGGTGGCCGGCGAAGGTGTCCCGCCCGGGAATGTCGGGGTATCGCGTGCGGTGCAGCTGTCCTGTGGCGACGACGACGGCATCGCACTCCCACGCGCGTCCGTCGACGGCTGCCACGGTCCAGCGCCGGGTGGCGCCCTCCCAGGTGCAGGAACCTACCTCGACCTTGTAGGTGATCATTCGGTCGACATCGTGGTGGCGGGCCACCTCAGTGAGGTAGTCGAGGATCTCCGCCTGAGAAGAGCACAGCCGAGACCAATCCCGCCGCGTGGCGTAGCTGAAGGAGTACAGGTGGCTGGGGACATCGCAGGCCGCACCCGGATAGGTGTTGTAGAACCAGGTGCCGCCCAGCCCGCTGGCCTTCTCCAAGATCGTGATGTCCGAGAATCCGTACCGTTGCAGTTCGATGGCCTGGGCGATGCCGCCCAAGCCAGCTCCGATGATGACGATGCCTGGTTCGCGAGCCATGCGCCGAATCTAACGACACCGATCGCGGAGGTGTGACCGGGGAAAGCCCTGTCAGGGGCTGTCGGAGCTGGGGCGCCCGCGTCTCCCTGAGCTGGCTGGCTGGGTTCGAGCTTCGCATCGTGGAGAACACCGCGGCGGTGATCACCCGCGTCTGGCGGTCTCGGTGACCAGCGCTCCAAGATCAGCTGTTGCCGCCACGCGCGCGGGTTTGCGACGACGGCCAAATTGTGATCATGAAGGCGAGATTGCTTGCGATCGTTACTCCCACGGGTTATCTCCCCGCTACTCGTTTGATGCAGTCGCACTGCATCAAACGAGTAGCGCTGGCGGGTTTCTGTATCGAGAGGATGAATTTCGGCTGACCTGCTAACGGAAACGACCGCGACCCGTCATGGCGGGCGGCGGCATCTTTCCGCTTGGCGGGTTTAAGGCAAGGCATCCCCCAGATGTAGAAGCCCCTCGGGCTGCATTGCCCGAGGTACGTCGACGATGAGCCGTGGGAATGATGCCCGACCCCTGAATTTCCGACATCATGGATAGCGGGTGGGAAAGAACAGCCGATGAGCGCGCCGCGGTGCCGCAATTCTGATGAATCGCTGGGGTGGGAGGGTCGCCTTCTCGCCGGCTACCACCTTCAAAAAGTAGCGAAGGGCGAGTCCGCGGAATACGTCAAGACGGGTTTGTCCGGCGCAACAGCAAAGATCAACACTCGTGGGTGAACCCGTGGCGCCACGTCCCGCGCCAGGGCTCGAACGCGCGCCCTGGCCAGGATCACGGCCAGTGGCGTGATCCTGCCGCTGTTGACACACGGTGGTGGCATCCGACGATGACAGGGGCAGTGGTTGGAGTCTTGGTAAGCGGCAAAGCTCATGGCGGGCGTGCCGCGGCCGACGGTCCTACGCTTCGTTGTCGGCGGCCTTTCGTTCGTCCGGTTACTTCGCGCCCTGACGTTCGGCGGTCAGGCCCGTGTAGCGGTGTGCAACTGCGCCTGGCAGCAGGTACTCGGCTAGCAGATTCCTGGCCCGGCGGGATGGCAACCCCAGATCGTGCAGTAGCTCGTCCGCACAGTGGATGTCGTAGGGGCCAAAGTCGTAGCCTCCGGACCCTGGCAACACCCGCTCCTCCCAGGCTAGGCGAGCATCGATGACCTTCTGCATCTCCTGCTCGGTCGGGGTACTGCGCAGGGCCGCCTGGAAATAGCCGGCCAGCCAGTGCGCCGTGAGTTCTACGCCCATGATGTTGTTGAAAACCTGCCGGAAGCCGACGAACCCCAACCGGTCAGTGCTGGGCGGCACGACGCCTCGGTAGAGCCGCAGCCGCCCAACGGGATCGTGCACCTGAACCCTCGAATCCAGGAACGGGAAAACCTTCTGGTGACCTATGGCGAAGACGATGACATCCGCTGTCACTTCCTCGCCTGTCATCAGCCGCAGACCCTTGTCGGTGTACGCCTGGACAGCAGTGATCTTGGGGTCGATCAGGCCGCAACGGACGGCTCGTGCGTAGCCGCGCGGCATGACTCCCGCGTCGGCCAGGTGGAAGGGGAGCGCGTGAGCGGGCCGTAGCTGTCTCGGCAGCCGGTACAACCCGGTGGTGATCAGAATGTCGCGGGTGATGAGCCACCACAGAGCTCGCTTGACCCGCTCGTCAAGGCGGTAGGCGGCGCGCGGATTGGTTGTGTAGCCTGTCGTAGCAGCCCCCTGGAGACCAGATCCCGCCGACCCGCTCGTACTTGTCGAAGACCGTGACGTTGAAGCCGTCCTCTAGCAACACCTTGGCACTGACGATTCCCGCGGGTCCTGCCCCGACAACACACGCTCTCATGAGATGTCACTCCGTGCCTGGCGTTTGCACCGTTTCGTGCGCCCTGTGGGGCTCAGGAACTCGATGCAGCGTCCTGAACTGCGCTCCTCGTGTGTTGTCTGGGTATGGGTGATTGTCGGATGCCGTTGCTGTCGATCTTGCATCGGATGGTGCTCGGCTTGCTCGGTCTGGCCGCATTATCTCACCTCGTGCCGCCGTGCCGAAGGGGTGCGGACCCTGCCGACATAGCTGGCCCCGGGGAGTGCCGCCCAATACAGGACGGATGAAGCTGTTGATCAGCAGTCGGTAGGTGGCGCGGGTCGCCTCCTCGACTTTATGCTCAGTTCGATGGACAAAGATCCCAGAAAGGATCTTGTTCCATCTATTTACTCTGGTGAGAGGTGGTGCGCCGCCAGGGACTCGAACCCCGAACCCGCTG
>JBDTAX010000088.1:0-61279 GCA_039924425.1 Pseudonocardiaceae bacterium | reverse complement strand
AGCCCGCCAGTCCTCCTCCGTCATCGACTCATTTCGCCACTCGGGCACGCAGGCGCTCGCTCGGGCCAGCAGGACCGGGGTGGCGATCGGGGTCGGCTTCCAGTCCGCGAAGAGCCGGAAGTAGGCGGCCGTGGCGGTCAGCTGGTCATCGGTCATCAGCGCGAATGCCTGATCGTCGAGCGCTATCCTCTTCAACGCGGGACGGAACTTGTCCCACGCGTCGTCCCGGAGGGCGAGAAAGTCGAGCAACACCACTGCCGTCGGGAAGACTCCCAGCGTCTCCAGGTGGGCTGTGACGGCGTGCGCGAACCACCCTCCGGAGGAGTATCCGACCACCGCGAAAGGGGTGTCGCCGAGACGGCGCGCCACCGCCTGCGCGTGCATTTCGACGAGCGGCTCGGCGGTAGCGGGAAGTGGTTCACCGTTGCCGAAACCTGGGTGCTGCAATGAGTAGACGTCGCGCAGGCCGTGCAGGCCCAGCGCCAGCCGCGCGTAGTTGTGGGGCCCGCAGGGCGCGATGACGGGGGGGAAACAGACCAGGGCGGGCGTGGTCGGGCCCTCCGCGAGACGTACCAACTCCAGGCTGCGACCCAGTTCGGCAGCGGTGTGGAAGACCGGGCGCAGCGTGGCCACGGTGTTGAGCAAGGTCAGACCCGCCTCGAACAAGTCCAGCTCGCAGGCACGCCGGTAGAGCGAGCGCACCGTCTCGGGCACCGCCGCGGGCGGGGTCCACGAGGCTGCGGGAGTGCCGGTGCCATTGCTGCGCACCGGGGTGGCGAGCACTTGTCCGGCCAGCTCCGTGTCGAGGTAGCGCGCCAGCGCGGTGGCTGTGGGATGGTCGAACACCACCGTCGTCGCCAGCCCGAGACCGGTGGCCTCGGCCAGGCGTTTGCGCAGCTCGACTGCGGCCAGCGAGTCGAAGCCCAGATCGAGGAATGGGCAGTCGACGTCAAGGTCCTGGGGCGTGGCGTGGCCTAGGATGTCCGCGGTCTCCGCACCGACCAGCTCCAGCAGAAGGTGCTCACGCTCGGCGCTGGAGACGGCGCGCAGCCGCGGCGCCCAAGCGGACGGCGCCGGCTTGGCGCCCGCGCTCATCGCGAGGGACGCCGAGCCGGCCTCGGGCAGATCGGCGAACAAGCGGTTGGCCCGCGCGGCGGTGAAGGTGGGGAGAAAACGCTCCCAGTCCACATCGGCGACGGTCAGGGTGGTCTCCCCAGCACCGACCGCCTGCCACAGGGCCGCGGTGGCCACCTCGGGCGCCATCGCCGGCAGGCCGCGCTGGAGCAGATGTCGCTGGACCGCTGGATCGGCGGCCATCCCCTCCTGCGCCCATGGACCCCAGGCGAGCGACGTGGCGGTCAGTCCTCGGGAGCGGCGCTGCTGTGCGAGCGCGTCCAGGAAGGCGTTGGCCGCTCCGTAGGCGGCCTGACCGCCGCTGCCCCAGACACCGGCGATGGAGGAGACCAGCACAAAGGCATCCAGGGAGTACCCCGCCAGCAGCGCGTCCAGGTGGACCGCGCCGGCCACTTTGGCGGTGAGCACGTCGTCGAACTCGGCTGCGCTCACCTCGGTCAACGGGGTGAGGTCGCCGCTGGTCCCGGCCGCGTGCACGACCGCGGTCAGCGGAGGTTCGGCGGGCAGCGCGGCGAGTAGCTGGGCCAGGCTGACCCGGTCGGCCACGTCGCAACTGGCGACGGTGACCGTCACGCCGAGCGCGGTGAGCTCGTCTCTGAGTTCGCCAGCGCCCGGAGCCTGCAGCCCTCGACGACTCAGCAGGATCAGGTGCTCGGCCCCATTGCCGGCCAGCCAGCGAGCGGCGTGGCCACCCAACGCGCCGGTACCGCCGGTGATGAGAACGGTGCCGCGGGGCCGCCATGTCACCGGTGCCGGTGCCGCGCGCTCGGCGCGCAGGACGCGGCGGATGAAGACGCCACTGTCCCGCACGGCCAGCTGGTCCTCACCGGCCAAGCCGGCGAGCGCACCGCACACGCGCCACAGTGCCCGCTCGTCCAGGGCATCGGGGAGATCGACGAGACCACCCCAGCGCCGGGGTCGCTCCAAGCCGACGCCACGGCCCAGACCCCAGACCATCGCCTGCTCTGGATTGCGCAGCGGATCGAAGTCGCCGACGGACACCGCGCGTTGGGTGGCGCACCACAGGGGTGCATCCACCCCACTCTCGGCCCATGCTTGAGTCAGTGCCACCGAGCGGAGCACTCCCCGCGTCGTCCCGACCCGTCCCTCCACCGGGGTCTGGTCGAGGGCGAGCAGCGAGAGGACTCCGCTGAAGGTGATGCCTTCGGCGAGCACCTTCTCCAGCCGGGTGGCGATCTGATCCCGATCGAGCTCGGTGTCGTCGAGCGCGATCGGGATGACCCGGACTCCGTGGCCGACGAGAACCGCGGTGAGCACACCGACCAGGTCGTAGTCGGCGTTCGAGGCGCCGGCCACCACCAGCCAGGTGCCCGCCAGCTGAGCCGCCGGGACGGTGGCCGGCTTCCACGCCACCCGGTAGCGCCACCCGGCGGCGTCGGCCGGTGGCCGGGCCCGGTCGGGGGTCAACCCGGGGGCATCGAGCCAATGCCGCTGGCGCTGGAAGGCGTAGGTGGGCAGCTCGACGTGCCGAGCGCCACGGCCTTCGAAACACGCCCGCCAGTCGAGGGGGACGCCCCGGACGTGCAGCCGCGCCAGTGCCGTGGTCAGACTCTCGCACTCGGACCGGCCGGCCCGCAGTGCCGGTACCCACACCGCGGCCGCACTCGATCGTTCCGTCAGGCAGGTCTGGCCCAGCGCGGTCAAGGTCGCATCGGGCCCGAGTTCGAGGAAAGCGGTGACCTCTTCGGTTTCCAGTCCGCGCATCCCATCGAGGAACCGGACCGGCTCGCGGACCTGCCGGACCCAGTACTCCGGCGTGCTGAACTCAGCCGCGGTGGCAATCCTCCCGGTGCGAGTCGAGACGACCGGGATGGTGGGGGGATGGAAGGAAAGCGACTCGGCGACTTGCCGAAACTCCTCGAGCATGCAGTCCAGGTGCGGCGAATGGAAGGCGTGACTGACCCGCAGCCGGGTTGTCTTACAACCGGTGGCCGCCCATTGCGCGGTCACTTCTCCCACGGCGTCCGCGTCGCCGGCGATCACTGTCGCCAGCGGGCCGTTCACCGCGGCGATGCCCACCGTCGCTTCCCGGCCCTGGAGCGCGGCGCGGACCTCGTGCTCCCCGGCCTGGATCGACACCATGGCGCCGCCGGTCCGGCACCCCTGCATCAGCCGAGCGCGGGCCGCGACGAGAGTGCAGGCGTCCTCCAGTGAGAGCACCCCGGCCACGTGCGCGGCGGTCAGCTCGCCGACCGAATGCCCCAGCAACAGATCCGGGGTGAGCCCCCAGCGCTCGACCAGCCGGAACAGGGCCACCTCGAGGGCGAACAACGCTGGCTGGGCGTACCCGGTCAGCTCCAGCAGTTGCCCGTCGCCGCTGCCCTTGGTCGCCCACACCACCCCGCGCAGAGGCCGATCCAGCTGCGGATCCAGCCGCGCGCAGACCTCGTCCCAAGCCCGAGCGAACACCGGGACGCTCTCGTAAAGCTCCCGGCCCATTCCCCACCGCTGACTGCCCTGCCCGGAGAAGAGGATCGCGACCTTGTCGGCGGCTGGTCCGGCGCCCTGGACCAGCGCGGGAGTCGTACCGCCGCCGACCAGCGTCTCCAGGGCGTGCACGAACCCGCTCTGGTCGGTTGCGGTCAGCACGGCCCGGTGCTTGAACCGGGCCCGGGCCGCCAATGCGTAGCCGATGTCCACCGGTCGCAGCTCGGGATGCGCCATCACGTGCGCGCGAAGTCGCTCGGCTTGCTCGAGCAACGCCGCCGCGGTCCGACCAGAGACCACCCAGGGCAGGAGCGCGCCGCTCGCGGGATCGGCGACCGCGTCGTCTCCCGGGGCTTCTTCGAGGGTGGGGGCTTCTTCGAGGATGACATGCCCGTTGGTGCCGGTTACGCCGAACGCGGAGACCCCGGCCCGGCGGGGACGGCCGGTGGTGGGCCACGGCTGTCGCTCGCTGAGCAGCGACACCGCCCCGGCGGACCAGTCCACGTGCGGGGACGGCTGGGTCACGTGCAGCGTCTTGGGCAAGATGCCGTGGCGCATCGCCAGCACCATCTTGATGACGCCACCGACGACGGCCGCGGCCTGGCTGTGGCCGATGTTCGATTTCAACGACCCGAGCCACAGCGGCTGCTGGTTGTGCCGGGACTGGCCGTAGGTGGCGATCAGAGCCTGGGCTTCGATCGGGTCGCCGAGCACGGTGCCGGTGCCGTGGGCCTCCACGGCGTCGACCTCCGCGGCGGACAGTCCGGCGTTGGCCAACGCCTGCCGGATCACCCGTTGCTGGGCGGCGCCGTTCGGTGCGGTCAGCCCGT
Organism: Pseudonocardiaceae bacterium; assembly: GCA_039924425.1. Taxonomy (GTDB): domain Bacteria; phylum Actinomycetota; class Actinomycetes; order Mycobacteriales; family Pseudonocardiaceae. Next base: position 56,867 of record JBDTAX010000088.1, on the reverse strand, counting down.
TGCTCGCGCCGTCCTGGTTGAGCGCCGAGCCGCGAATCAGCGCGAGTACCGGGTGACCGTTGCGGCGGGCATCGGAGAGTCGTTCCAGGACCAGCATGCCGGCGCCTTCACCCCAGCCGGTGCCGTCCGCGTCGGCTGAGAAGGACTTGCAGCGGCCGTCCGGGGCCAGGCCCTGCTTGCGGCTGAACTCGAGGAAGACGCCCGGTGTGGCCATCACGGTCGCGCCGCCGGCCAGCGCGAGCGAGCACTCGCCCCCGCGCAGCGCCTGGGCGGCCAGATGCAGCGCCACCAGCGCTGAGGAGCACGCGGTGTCGACCGTCATGGCGGGGCCTTCCAGACCCCAGGTATAGGCGATGCGACCCGATGCCGCGCTGGTCAGGCTGCCCATGAGCAGGTGGCCCTGGTAACCCTCCGGCGGTTCGTGCCAAGGGGGGCCGTAGTCCTGGTAGGCGATGCCGACATAGACCCCGGTCCTGCTGCCGGTGAGCCGCAGCGGGTTGATCCCGGCGCGTTCCAGGGCCTCCCAGGACGTCTCCAGCAACAACCGTTGCTGCGGGTCCAATGCGGTGGCCTCTCGGGGACTGATCCCGAAGAAGCCCGGGTCGAACTGGTCCACGTCATGGATGAAGCCGCCGCCGCGGGCATACGTCGTGCTCGAATGCCCGGGGTCAGGGTCGTAGAGGCCCTCGACGTCCCATCCGCGTCCCCGCGGAAACGCCGAGATCGCCTCCCCACCCTGGACAGCTAACTGCCACAGCTCTTCCGGCGACCGGACGCCCCCGGGAAAGCGGCAGGCCATGCCGACGATGGCGATCGGGTCGTGCCCCACCCCGTTACTTTCTGGGGTCGGCGCCTGGGCCGCGACTCGTTTACCGGACAGTTCAGTGGCCAGCCATTCGACGAGCGCGGCGGGAGTCGGGTGATCGAAACACACGGTCGGCGGTATCCGGAGACCGGTGGCCAGCGAGAGCCGCTCCCGCAGGTCCGCGGCGAGCTCCCGGTAGATCCCCAGCCGGCGCCAGGATGACTCGCCCTCGGCTCCCCAGGGCAGGCGCTGACCGGTGACGGCCGCCACCTCGCTCCTGACGAGCTCGGTGAGAACGCTCATTCGCTCGGGCTCAGGACTCGACATACGCACCTATTGCGTTATATCCCTTGATTGACTTGGGAGTAACCGGGCAGTGGGGTTGGAGCAGGCTACTGGGCCGATGGTCGGTGGCCTCCACGGGGTCCACTCGCTGTTTACCTCGCGGTCAAGGCCGTGAGCGTGTCCAAGGTGAGGTTGGCCACCTCGCGCATACCCAGGGCGTTGGGGTGGTCGGGGTAGGCGGGGCTGGTCGGGGTGGTGCCCTCCACCCACTTCACCCCCGGTCGCTGGCAGACGTCGTGGCCCAGTGATTCGGCGTAGGCGTCGACGAACACCGCGCCGTGCTGGAGCGCCTGGTCGGCCAGCATGGTGGTGAGTTGGCGCTCCACCCCGTCCACGTAGGCAACGTCACCGCGAGCGATCGGGAAGACCGGATAGCACCCCAGCGTGGGTGGCAGCAGCCGCAGGTAGCCCACCAACAGCACCGTGGCGCGCGGGGACCGGCCCAGAATGCCGTCCAGCACCCGGGCAACCTTGGGCGCGGTGGCGGCGATGAGCCGCGCGTAGTGGTCGGTGCCGCCGGCGGTGGCCTGCCGCGTGCACGGATCGCCGAACGGGTCGGTGGCGCCGAGCCGGGCGCAGGTCACCCAGAGGTCGCCAATGTTGATGTCATTGCCACCGATGGTCAGCGTGACCAGGTCGGTGTCCGGGCGCAGGGCGTCGAACTGGGGCGGGTTGGGGCCCAGCCACACCGGCTGGGCAGCCGTCATGTTGCCGGTCCGCGCGCCGCCGCAGGTCACGTCAGTGTAGTCGCGGATGCGCAGCGCCGCCGCGAGGAGTGCCGGGTAGTTGCGGGTGGAGCGCAGGCAGCCGGCCGGATCGACTCGCGGCTCGGGGATCCACGGACCCGACGCATAGGAGTCACCGAGCGCAACGTAATATCTCGGCCACTCCACGGTCGTGGCGGCCGCGGTGGCGGGGAACCCGAGCAGCGCCAGCACAGCGGCCACGGCGGCGGTGACGACCCGGTAATACATGGGCAAATACATTAGGGCAAGTGGCCTGGTTTCAGAAGTGACGGAGCTGGGGCCAAAGTCGTGACCATGGTGCCCGCTGGCCGGAGCAGAGCCAGATCGGTGTGGGCCGGGAGAAAAAGTTCATCACGGGGCCGGTGGTCACGGTGGCAACCCGGGTTACGGCGGTGAAATACCGGCGTAGGTAGGCGGGGTCGGAGCCGACGAACAGAACGGTGTTGGCATTATCTGGGGGCGCCCCGAAATACCAGTAGCCGCGGTTGCCGCTGTAGGCGCGTGGCACCCCGCGCGCTGGGCCAAACTGATCGATGGCGGCCGCGTCCCCATACCACTCGGTGATCACCACGGTGTTGCGCCGGGATGTTGGCGGCAGTGCCCGGTAGGCTCCGGCGACCGTATCCGTCAGCTCTGGCCAACCAAGGCCGGCCAGCGAAATTGGCTTCGCCAGGGTTGGCCAGGAGGCTGGCGCCACCGGCAGCGTCGAGAGCGCGATGACCGCCGAGAGAGCGTAGACCGGCCAGCTGAGCACCCACCGCCACCAGCGCGCCGGCTCACGCCGTTGCAGCTCCACCGCGCCTGCGGCCCAGCACACAGCGAACAGCCCCACCACGTAGAAGCAGCGACCACCGGTGATGAGGAAGATCACGGCCAGCCCGAGGAAGGCCCACCCCAAAAAGCGGTAGGGGCGCAGCTCCGGTGAGCGCAACAGCTGCCACAGGCCATAGCAGAGCAGGACCGCTCCCACCAGGATCCCGGCGGTGGCCAACACCAGCGGCAGGAACGCCAGGCGCGCGAGCCGGCCGCTGAAGAATTCGCCATTGCCGATCGCCTGCGCCACTGCCAGCTGCGGCCATCCGTGCCGGGCCTGCCAGAACAGGCCAGGTAGTGCCGCCAGCGTCGCGATCGCTGCCCCGAGCCACAGCGCCGGTCGGCGCAGGAGCTCCCGCGGACCCATGACGAGCACACTGACACCAACGACGATCCAGAAGACGACTATCAGCCACTTGTTCTGCAGGGCAATGGCGGTAAGGCCACCGAGCGCAAGCAACAACCGGTCGTCGCGAAGCCGTATCCACCGCACCAGCAGCCATGTCGTCACCGTCCACGCGAGCACATCGACCACTGTGGTGTTGAGCGTATGACCGATGAACAGCATCCCCATCGCATACATCCCAGCGGTCAGCACCTGCGCTCGGCGCAGCCCACCGAACTCTCTGGCAATCAGCGCGGCCACCACCACGCCCACCGCTGTCAACACTGTTGCCGGCAGCCGTATCCCGACCAGCGAGCCGGGAAAGAGGGTGTCCATCGCACGGGCCAGCAAGGGCACCAGCGGCCCTTGATCGGCATAGCCCCAGTCCAGATGGTGGCCGGCGGCGCGAAAATAGAATTCGTCGGCGAAGTAGCCGCCGCGTCCGCTGGTCAGCAACAGCACCAATCCGACCCCGGCGGCGATCGCCAGCACCGGCCAACGCGCCAGCGGAGGGATGAGTGGGTGGCCCCCGGCAGGGATGCTTGCCTGCTTACCCGCTACCGGTAATGAGCCGCTTCCACCGGATTGCGTCAATGATCGCACTTTGCCTTCCCCCCAGATAGGCAATCACATAGGTGGAGAGAATACCATGGCCCAGAGTTCGTGCACAGTCCATAGCGTCGACCCTTCCCCGCCCTAGGGAGCGCTGTCTCGGGGTTGCTCCGGGCAGGCGTTGGCGGCCCCCGTTCTCTTGGCTTTCCCTTGGCGACCTGCGTCGGCACCTTGCCGCCCGACTTGACCAGGTCCCGGCGTTCTGGTGGCGAGTCGTTCCAGTTCCCCTCGGCCTGGCCCATCCCGTGGTCGCCGAGGACCCCCGCTTCGACCTTGGAGATCACCTCCGCCACGCGCTCCTCTCTGCGCTGGTGCCAGGACGTGTGCGGCTGGTCACTGGAGCCCTGGCCCATGATGCTCGTGGCGCCCATGGTGAAGCGCCGTCAGGCGGCGAGGCGCCGACCCGGTAAGCAACGGGCCAGGCTCGACGCCAATGTCGTGGTCTCCAACCTCCGGGGGCCCGAACTTGCCACCGTTGGGTGTAGGCTGCCGCGCAATCGACAGTCTGGGGGACTGGCATGATCGATCCGTATGAGGCTGCCCGGCCGTATTATCAGGCTGAGCTAGCCGCCGGCGTTGAGCGCTTCTTTGAACCACGCCGGGACAGCTGTCCGTGGTGCGGGTCCACCGACCTCTCGGTCCGGCTACAGACACCCGATCTCTTCCAGAACAAACCAGGCCAATTCACATTGGAAAGATGCGGCACCTGCTGCCACATCTTTCAGAACCCCCGTCTCAGCCCAGCCGGACTGGACTTCTACTACCGTGACTTCTATGACGGGCTCGGCCAGAAACTGGCGGAGCGGGCGTTCAAGGGCGAAGTGACGTCCTATCGCGGGCGGGCCGAGATGCTCAGGCCGTTTACCACGCCTAACGCATGGCTAGATGTCGGCACAGGGTACGGCCACTTCTGCCAGTTCGCGAGGAAGGTCTGGTTGGAGACCGTCTTCGACGGGCTGGACCAGAGTGCCAGCGTTGAGGAAGCGCAGCGCCGCGGCTGGGTGCACCACGGCTACCGGGGTGAGTTCGTCGGACTCGCCGACGAGCTGACAGGTCGGTACGACGTCGTCAGCATGCACCACTACCTCGAACACACCCGCGAACCGTTCGATGAATTGGACACCGCCGCGAAGATTCTTCTGCCCGGCGGCTATCTGCTCATCGAGGTGCCCGACCCCGAGTTCTGGGCCGGCCGGGTCTTCGGGCGATTCTGGATGTCCTGGTCTCAGCCACAACACCAGCACATGATCCCGCTGGGCAACCTCAAAGACGCCCTGGCAGACCGTGGGTTCTCGCTTGTGGCAGTACAACGTGAGGAAGCCAAGCTCACACCTGACCTGATGTCTAGCTTGATGATCGCGCTCAACACCTTAGTACCCGACCCTAGACTGCCGTGGCTGGCTGCCGCGCCGACCGGGTGGCGACGGTTCCGGCACATAACAATGTGGGCCATCGGCATGCCGCTGTTCATGGGTGCGTACGTTCTCGATAAGCAGCTTGATCGGGTGGGACGCCGCATCCACCGCAGCAACACCTACCGCGTGCTGGCCCGTAAGGATAGCTGACGTCGTGTTTCTTCGCCGTCGACACGAATCAGCTTTTCCAGATGGTCGGCTGCGGTAGCGGCACCGCCAGCGGCGGCGAAGGAGGTCTGCACGCGCCGCGCCGCGGCCCGATAGGACGGGTGGTCCAGTACAGTCGTGATGACGTTGCGCAGCTCGGTGGCACCGACTCGGCCGAAATGCACCCTGATTCCCGCACCGGCGTCGACCACCTGTCCCGCGACCACCGGCTGCTGATCACGGATTGGAGCCACCACGAGCGGCACGCTGTGCGCGAGTGCCTCGCACACCATGTTGTGGCCAGCGTGACAGACCATCGCGTCCAAGCGCGGGAGCAGGTCGAGCAGCGGGACGTAGTCGCGGACCAGGACATGGTCGGGTACCGGGCCGACCATGTCGGGAGGTGCGGCCAGGATCATTTGCAGCCGGTGCGCCAGTGGTGCCACCGCCTCCACCGTGGTGGCGAAGAACCGCGCGCCTGCTTCAGTGTTGACGGTGCCGAGCGAAACCAGCACATGCTGGCGATCGGGGTTCAGCCATTCCCAGGGGAAGACCGGCGTGCTGGCGCGTGCGCCGATCGAAGGGCCCACGAATGCGTAGTGACCCGGAAAGGCTCCGAGAGGTCCAACCAGCGCTTCGGTCGTGAACACCAGCACAAGATGGTCAGAAAACCGCAAGTCGACTGGCTCTGGCACGGCAAAGCCGCGTTGAAATTCGGCTTGGAGCTGTTGGACCCACGTGTCCAGGGTGGGCATGGTGGCAAACTGATCGGTCAGCTCTGACGACGTGGAGGCCGACGTTGCCCACTTCAGTCCACGCTGGCGTGCCACCAGCGCGCCGGCCAGCGCCTGCTGGTCGACGACAAGGACGTCCGGGCGGAACGTGTCCACGGCTGCCGCGACGCCGGGCACCATCGAGTGCGCCAGCGGGATCAGGAAATCTCGCCACAAGAACCGGAACGCCGCCACCCGCCGCAGGCTCTGCCAGCGTTGCTGGAGCTGTGCCGGCGTCTGACCATCAATGTCCGCCTCGACATGGATCAGTCTCGTCCCTGGTGGCAGCAGTGGGCCGACAGTGTCGGTGTGTCCGGCCCACGCGACCTGGTGGCCGCGGTTGGCCAACTCCGCTCCGACGGCCACTGTGGGCATGGTGTGTCCGACCAGCGGAGGTACCACGAACAGGAACCGGCTCATCGGACGAGCGCATTCTTGACAGGCATAAGGTGGGCTTCCGCACCGGAGCTCAGCCATCGCAGCAGCAGGTCACGCAAAACTCCGGGCGCCTCCACGATCAAGAAATGGCTACAGTTCGGCACGACAGTGAGGTCGCAGTTCGGCAGCAGGTCCACGAGCGTGTAGCCGTAGTGGATGATGTCGGAATTGTCACCGTATACGGCCATCACCGGGCAGGTCACCGACCGCAGGTCGGCACGGTGGAAGGGCTGCTGAGCCCCTAGATCCGCCACCAAAGTCGTGCCGTGCACCAAAGCGTCGATGGTCGTGGAGACACGGTGGAGTTTGCGGCTGTACTGAGCCCGCCAGTCCGACAGACCCCTTCTGAGTTTCATGCCTTCCGCGACGAGCACGCGCGCCGTTTGTTCTTCCCAGTCTTCGGTCACGGCCGGGAATTCGATCGGGGCTTCGATCAACAGGAGACTCGCGACGCGAGCGGGGTGGGCCATGGCCACCGCCAGCGCAACCATTCCGCCGAAGCTGTTGCCGACCAGGTGAACCGGCCCGGTCACCCCGAGCGCGTCGAGAACCGCGATGAGGTCGCGAACCGACGCCTCCACCGAGTAGCCGGTAGGTGGCCGCTCGGTGGCGCCATGCCCGCGCAGGTCGTACAGGATGACATCGGCGCCGGCGCGAGCCGCTGGGTTGGCCAACGTGTAGTAGAAACTCGCCATGTTGTCGATGCCTAAGCCGTGCACGAACACGACGGTTGGGGAGTCCGCCGGGTGATCTGTGGATTCGGACAGGCAATGCGCCGGTAACCGCTGGACGTGAAACCGAATGCCGCCAGCGATGACCTCAGCCATGAGTGTCACCGGCAGTCGAGGTAGCCATGCGGTCCACGACATGGCGGACTACCGCACCGACCGTCAGATTGATGATCTCGTCGATCCCCCGGTCCGCCAGGAAAGCGACGAAGTTCACCCGCTCGCCGTAGTGCTCGGTGAGTTTGGCGGCTAGCCGGACGAACTCGATGCTCTCCAGTTCAAGATCGGCGTCGAAGGAAGTGTCCATCCCAATGTTCATATCCAGTACATAATCCTCACCAATGATCTCCACGAGCATCCGAGTGACCTCGACCAGAATCCGCTCTTCGTCAGGCGTCATCCGTTTCTCCTCCTTCGGTGCAGCCCAGCGCGTAGGGTTCGGGCACGGTGTCCAGGGCAGTGCGCACCCAACGGGTCTCGATCAGCTTGATGTCGACATCGGGCGAATCACCGCGACCGCGGTCGCCGACGACGGCTGCGGCGAGCGGGCCGGAGTGGGCAATGGACACCGCGAGCGGGGTGGCGAAGGGGCCGGTCACGCACGGGCGGCCTTGCGCGTCGTCGTTGACCGTGATCTCCGCCGGGTGCATCGGCCCGGCACCAGCGTCCCACAACCGCTGCCGGACCGCGTCCTTGACCGCGATCCGGCCCAGCAGCCACTGCCGGGCCGCCTGTGGGTTGCGCCGGGAGTATTCAGCGCGCTCGGCGGCTCCCAGGTACTGCCGCATGATCAGCTCCCGGGAGCCCGGATCAAACCAACGGTCTCGGACCAGGAAGATCCCGCCGGGCCGGTGCTCGGCGATCCGGTTTCGCTCAGGGTGCAGAATGAATGGGAAGGTCACGTCATCGGTGCCGAATCGCCGGCTTGTCCACCGGCCCATGCGGACCCACAGCTGCCCGCCAGCGCGCAGCTCCATGTCGGCGACCACTTCGCTGTCGCTCACCGACCCGATCCGGACCACGCAGGAAACCCGCTCGCCAGGGTGTGGCTGCGGACCGTACCAGCCGATTCGTTCAACTGCGGTCGGATATGCGAGCCGGTTCACGGACATCCGGCTCATGATCCAGAATCCGAGGAGCTGACCGGCGTTGTCGAGCAGCGCGCCGAGGTCAGACGAGGCCGCGAACACCCCCCGGACGCCGTCTTCGCCGATCGGACCGAGCTCGGTAACTCCCTGAAACCGAGGACCGTGGAACATCCACCGGTCCGCGTACAGCGCCGCTGCGGTCACCTCGCACGGGCGTTCTCCGCGCAGCGGTCGCAGGTGCCCGTCCGGAGGCACGGGGTAGCCGTCAGCGAGCAGGGCCGTGCCGCGCGCATAGCCGTCGATCACCACCGCAACGTTGCCGTCGGCGTCCAGCGCGGCGTCGATCGTCACCGTGGTCGGCGGGGCGACCGCGAGAAAACGCGTCGCTCGGACGTCCCGGATGCCGACCACAGTACGGCTGGGCACAAGGTCGCGCGCCGCCTGCGCCATCAGTTCCAGCAGCGTGGTCAGCGGCACGACCGGATAGCGGTCCGCGGCCTCGGGCCAGTCCGCCGGCTGCCGGACCAGGCAGTGGTCGGCCAGGTACGGCATCGTGTCGAGGGACAGCACCCGGGTGGTCGTGGCATGAGTCCGAGGAGCTGGCCAGGCACGAGCTGCGGTCCAGGAGTCGACGACGACGCGGGCGGCGGCTGTCGCTTCCTCTAGCACACAGTCAAACTCGGCGAGCACGGGATGCGTCGCGATGAGCGGTTCCACCGACACCGGCTGAGCGGGACGGGCCGGTGAGTTGGCCTGTAGCCGGTCGAACCGGGGTGTCCAGCCCTCCACCCAGAGTGCGGCGATGACCCGCTGGAGCTGGTTGAGGCCGGACCGTTTGGCTGTGTTGGCAGTGACCGTGAGGTGAGCCGAGCCTTCCAGCGCATCGGCCACGAACCCGGGCAGGCTCCCCGCACCAACCTGGACGAAGGCCCGCACCCCCGCCGCATGCAGCCGCCGAACCAACGGCCCGAAGCGGACCGGTTCAAGCAGGTGGCGGGCAGCGAGGTCACGGATGCCGGCGGGATCGTCGGGAAAGGGCTCCACGGTGGTGGCCGACCAGACCGGAACGGTCGGTACGCGTACCGGCAGGACGGCGAAGGCGTCCAGTATCGGGTCCAGGTACGGGGAGAGCATGGGGGAGTGGAACCCTGACCGGAACGGCAATACCTGCCCGGTGACGCCTCGAGCCCGCAACCGGTTCAGGACAGCGGCCACGGCCGCCTCCGCACCGCAGACGATCGACTGGTGGGGGCAGTTGTCGTGCGAAACCACGACGCCGTCCAGCCCGTCGATCACGCGAGTGGCTTGCTCGGCGCCGCAAGCCAGCGCGGCGAACATCAGGCCGGGCACGCGCAGCCCGCCCAGGTCGAAGGCGGCGCCGAGTTCCTCGACCGCCTCTGTCGGATAGATCCCGGCTGCGATCATCGCGTTCCACTCGCCGACGCTGTGCCCGGCAACCAGGTCGGGGATCACACCGAGCTCTCGCAGCGCCACGTCGAGTAGCCGGCCGACGGTGAGCACGGCGAGGCCGTGGCGGCCGAGCACGGTGGTGTCACCGAGTTCCGGTCGACCCAGCCCGAAGTGCTCGGCGACGTCGTCCACCCGTGGCGCGAACGCCTGCTCCAAACCGGGAAACAAAAACGCCAGCCGGCCCGGCGCATGCTTCGAATGCAGCGGTGCGCCGGTGAACCAGACGTCGTTGCGCCCCCGCCACGGCTGGCCCTGCGCGACGATCCTGCGGGCCAACGCCAACCCATGCGCGGTAGGCGCGACGATCGCCAACCGGTACGGGCCGCCCTTCGGCGGCGAGCACGCGTCGTCCTCCCGGCCGAGCAGGTGGGCGTCCGGGGCAGCCAGCTGCCGCTTCAGCTCGTCCAGGTTGGCGGCGGTCAAGAGCAGGACCCGCTCCACTCCAGTGGGGCGTATCACCTTGGACGCCCTGGGCCCCAGTGGCTCGTCGATGATGACGTGCGCGTTGCCGCGGCGGCGGAACGTGTCGACCAGTTCAGCCATCGTGTCCGACCTCGAACGCTGTTGGGTCGGCGCACATGTACAGCACCTGGGGTTCGGTGCCGCCGGCCAGCTCGGCGAGCAGGCACGCGACGCCGTCGGCGGGCTCGATCATCCCGACGCCGCGCTGGGCGTATTCCCGCGTCACCTCGGTGGAGACCATCCCGGCCCCACCGCCGGGGCTCGCCCATGGCCCCCAGTCCAGGGCGAGCACCCGGCCGTGGGCTCGAGAGGCCCAGATCCGGGCCAGCGTGTCCAGCGCGTCGTTGGCTGCGGCATAGTCAACTTGCCCTCGGTTGCCGAACACCCCTGAGACACTGCCGAACAGCACCAGGAAACCGAGATCCGCTCTGGCCGCGGCGGCCAGCGCCCTCGCCCCGTCGACCTTGGTTTCCCACACCCCGGCGAATCCCTCGGGTGTCTTGTCCAGCAGCAGCCGGTCGGCCAGCACCCCGGCGCCGTGCACGATCCCGTCCAGCCGGCCATGCCGCCGATACACCCCAGCCACCAGGGCTTTCACCGCCGCCGAGTCCCGGACGTCGACCGCGTGGTAATGAGCCGAGGCGCCCACGCCCGCCAGCTCGGCCAGCGTCGCGCGGATCTCCCGTTTGGCGAGGATCTGGCTGGCCGCCGCCTCGATCTCGGCTGGTGTGCGGTTCCCGGCCCGCGCCAGCACCCGCCGCAACGCGACTCGGTCGGTCGCCGCCGCAGTCGCCGGGTTCTCGTTGCCGACCGGCGGGGGGGTCCGGCCGATCAGCTCCAGGTGACCGGCGCCGGCCTGGGCCAGGCCGATCGCGACCCGGGCGGTGATGCCGCGCGCGCCGCCGGTGAGCAGCACCACGGAGTCCGGCCCGAGCCGCGGCGTGCGGGCCGCACCCGGGTCCAGCGGAGCCAGGGTGACCCGCAGTGTGACTCGTTGCCCGGCCGCGCAGCCCACCGCGGTGGGCGCGTGGTGGGTGAGCAGCTCAGCGAGCAGGTACCCGGCGATGTGGTCCGGCTCCTCCTTGGGGTCCACGTCGATCACCCGGACCAGGCGATCCGGGAACTCATGGGCGATCGTGCGGACCAGGCCGGGCAGCCCGATCCCGGCCACGCCGTTGGGGTTGTGCGCCCGGCCGAAGCGGCCACCCGAGCCGGTGACCACGAGCAGCTGGCTGACTCCGCCGAGAACGGCGTCCCGAAGCCCGGCGAACCCATCGGGCAGCACCGCCGCCCGACCCCGGTCCAGCGCCGCGAGATAGATCAGGGCATTGGGCCCCGCCAGCTCGGTGGACTGTTCGGTGCTGAATTGTTCTGGGCTCAACAGTCGCACCTCGGCGCCGCGCCGCTCCAGCGACACCGACAGCTCCAGCGCGATGCCCACCCCGTCCCCGACGATGACGACCCGGCGCCCCACCAGCGGCGCGTCCGGCGGTGCACCCAGCGGCGGCAGCGCGGCGACCTCGACGAGGTAGCGTCGCGCTGCCTGCTCGGTTGTGGTGTTGGCGACCGTGGCGTGCGCTGGTGTGGCCGGGGATGCGCCGATCCGGTTGGTGATCCAGTCGACGATGCCGCGCAGGGTCCGCAGCCGGGCCAGCTCGTCCATCCCCGACTCATCCAGCGCGCGGCCGACCCGAGCCAACCCGAGGCGGTCGGTGAGCAGACCGATCAGTTCGGTCCGCTTGATCGAGTCGATGCTCAGGTCCGCCTCCAGATCGAGGTCGGCTTCGAGCATCTCCACGGGGTATCCCGTTCGCTCGCTCACCAGCGACCGCACCGTGGCCAGCACTGTCTCCGGAGCCAACACCGTCTCCGGGGCCAGCTCCGCTGGCTGCGCGGGATCTGATTCGAGAATCTGGTCAGCAACGATGGTGGGCACCGCGGCGGGTGGCAACGGGACGGCTGGCACCGTGGCTGGTGCGGGCACGGGCGTACCGAGATAGCCGAGCATGACCTCGCGCTGGGCCGCGACAAGCTCACGGGTGCCGCGCAGGAACTCCAGCACGGCCGAGTCCCGCTTGTCCTCAATGCTGGCCTGGGGCTCGGAGTTGGGCACGGAGTTGGGCACGGAAACCCGTTGGGCTGGGCGCAATCCGCCGGGCAGGTGGTGCCCGTCGGCGGTCGTGACCAGGTGGCCGTTGACCAGCCAGCCGGGCCGGCGGGGGAGCGTGGACCCAGCCGCCGGCACCGGCTGCGCGTCCCGGCCGCGGAACAGCCCGGCCGGATCCACCGATACCCCCGCGACGGCCAGCTCGGCGAGCGCCAGCAGCAGCCGTCGCAGACCGGGTTCGCCCGGCACGTCGGTGGCCAGCGCGACGTGCGGCCGGTCGGCGAGGATCGCGCCCACCAACTGGGTGAGCACCCGGCCCGGGCCGGTCTCGACGAAGACCCGCACCCCGGCCGCGTACATCGCCTCCACCTGCTCGACGAACCGGACCGGCTCGGCGACGTGGGTGGCCAGTGCGGCCCGGATGGCGGCGGGCTCGGCCGGGTGCGGCGCGGCGGTGGTGTTCGACCACACCGGCAGCCGGGGTGCCCACACGGTGCGGCCCGCCAGCTCGGTGGCGAACAGCGCGGTCGCGCCGGCCACCACCGGACTGTGGAACGCGCACGCCACCGGGATGCGTGTGCCGGCCAGCCCCACCTCGGTGAGCCGGTGCAGCGCGGTCTCCACGGCCGGGGTCGGCCCGGAGATCACCGTCTGACCGGGCGCGTTGTGGTTGGCCACCACGACCGGTCCGTCCCCGAGCACGGCCCGGACCCGCTCGGGCGCCCCGGTGATCGCGGCCATCGTGCCGGGATCGGCCCCGGCCGCCGCGAGGATGGCCCGCCCACGGGCTTCGCTGAGTTCCAGCAGCTCAGCCGGATCGAGCGCGCCGGCCGCGGCCAGCGCGACCAGTTCCCCGTAGCTGTGCCCACCGAGATGGTCGGGGTGCACGCCGAGTGAGGTGAGCAGCTCGTGCATCGCCAACCCGGCGATCCCCAGCGCCGGCTGGGCGACCCGGGTGTCGGTCAGCGCCGCCCGCGCTCGCGCCGATTCCTCCTTGCTGAACGCGGCCGGCGGGAACATCGCACCGGCCCACCGCGCACCGAGCTCCAGGAAACGACGCAGCGGCGGGAACGCCACGAACAGCTCGGCCAGCATTCCGGGGCGTTGGCTGCCCTGCCCGGGGAACAGGAACGCGACTTGACCCGCCGGTTCGGCATTCTCCGGGGCGAGGAAGACGCCATCGGCGGTAGCGCCGTCCCGGGCCTGTGCCACTTTGGTGGCGAGGTCGTCCAGGTCGTGCGCCACCACAGCGGCCCACACCCGTGCGCCACCACCATTTCCCGAGAAACTCCGGGCGAGATCCCGCAACCGCCAGGGTCGCCCGGCGGTGTCATTGGCCGGGAGCAGGCCAGCTAGCTGGTCCAGTTCCGCCACCGCCGCCGCCCGGTCCGCGCCGGTGAACAGGAACAGCTCGGCCGGCCACGCGTCCAGCCCGTGATTGGGCTCGGGTGCCCCGTCATAGGAGCTGAGCACGGCGTGGAAGTTCGTGCCACCGAAGCCGAACGCGCTCACTCCGGCGACCCGGCGCGCCGAGGACGCCCACGGCCGCGCGGTGACGTCGAAGGAGAACGGGCTGGTGGCACTGTCCCAGTACGGGTTCGGATCCCGCAGCTGGCTGGTCGGCGGGCGCACCCCGGTGTGCACCGCGCACGCCGCTTTGATCAACCCGGCGATTCCCGCGGCGCACTTGGTGTGACCGATCTGGGACTTCACCGATCCCAGCGTGCAGCTGCCGGCCGGGGTGCCGGCCGCGGTGAACAACTCGGTCAGCACCGCCAGCTCGGTGCGGTCCCCGACCACGGTGCCGGTGCCGTGCGCCTCCACCAAGCCCACCTCGGCCGGTGAGATCCCGGCCATCCGGTAGGCGCGGTCCAGCGCCCGGCGCTGCCCTTCCGGGCGCGGCGCGGTCAGCCCCAGTGACCGCCCGTCGCTGGCCGAGCCGATCCCCTTGATCACCGCGTAGATCCGGTCGCCGTCGCGCTCGGCGTCGGCCAGCCGCTTGAGCACCACGCACGCCACGCCCTCACCCAGTGCGATGCCATCGGCGGAGGAATCGAACGGGCGGCACCGGCCGGTCGCCGACAGCGCCCGCACCGAGGCGAACATCAGGTAGTCGTGGATGCTGTTGTGCACATCGGCGCCACCGGCCAGCACCATCGCGCTGGTGCCAGCGCGGAGCTCCTTGCAGGCCAGGTCAATGGCGGCCAGCGAGGAGGCGCAGGCGGCGTCCACCGTGTAGTTCGCGCCGCCGAGGTCCAACCGGTTGGCGATCCGGCCGGCGATCACGTTGGCCAGCACCCCGGGGAAGGAGTCCTCGGTCAGCTTCGGCAGTTGCTCATCCAGCTCGGGCGGCATCGTCGCGTGGTAGGCCGGGTAGAGCGACCGGAACCCGTACGCGCTGGCCAGATCGGCGCCCGCTTCGGCACCGAAGATCACCGAGGTGCGCTCCCGGTCGAAGGCCCGCCGGGCGTACCCGGCATCGCGCAGCGCGCGGGCCGCCACCTCCAGCGCCAGCAGCTGGACCGGTTCGATGCTGGCCAGCGCGGCCGGTGGGATGCCGTAGGCCAGCGCGTCGAAGGGCACCTCCGGCAGGAAGCCGCCGCAGGGCGCGGGCTCGGTGTACACCGCCGGGTCCCAGCGCTCGGGCGGCACCTCGGTGACCGCGTCCACCCCGGCCAGCACGTTGGCCCAGTAGCCGGCCAGATCCCCGGCCCCCGGGAACACTCCGGCCATGCCGACGATCGCCACGTCCAGCGGATGGGTTTCCGGTCCCTGGGCCTCCAGGGTCTGAGTCGTCAGGGCTTGGGCCGGTTGGTCCGCACCGATCGGCTCGATGCCCAATTCGGCGACCCTGGCGGCGAGGAAGTCGGCCGCGCCCTCGGTCACCTGGGTGTGCAGCGCCTCGATTGTCGTGCTCGCGCGGCGCAGCGTGGCCACCTCGCCGAGCATGACCATGCCGTCCTGGCGCTGGATCTCCTCATCCACCGCGACCAGCGCGTCACCCTCGCGGCGCAGCCCCTTGCTGGCGATGCGCAGCCGACCCAGGTTGAGCTGCTCCAGCTCGGCCCACATCTGATCGCGCGGCACTCCGGCGGCCATCAACTGGTCCCGAGTCCCGGTGAACGTGTGCGGGTACGGTGAGTCCGCGCAGCGGGTTGCATGCCCGGGTGCGGTTTCCAGCAGCACGGTGCTCTCGCAGGCGAGCGCGGCCCGCTGGAACTCCGGCCGGATCGCCCCCGCCGCGACGGCCTCCTCGGTGAACAGGTACGCGGTGCCCATCAGCACCCCGATCCGGGCACCTCGCGCCACCAGCGGAGCGGCCAGCACGGTCACCATGGCGGCGGAGCGCTCATCGTGGATGCCCCCGGCGAACAGCACCCGCAGCCGCTCGGCGCACCCGTGGGTGTCGTCGTAACTGAGCAGCCGCTGCACCTGCAGCTCCCACAGCGGGAAGCTGGCCCTCGGTCCGACGTGCCCGCCGCATTCCCGGCCCTCGAACACGAACCGCCGGGCCCCCTCGGCGAGGAACCGGTCCAGCAGGCCGGGGGAGGGCACGTGCAGGAACGTCTCGATCCCGGCGGCTTCCAGGGTCGCCGCCTGCGCCGGCCGGCCCCCGGCGATCAGCGCATACGGCGGGCGCACCTGGTGCACCGCGGCCAGCTGCGCCGCACGCAACTCAGGGGGGACGAACCCGAGAATGCCCACCCCCCACGGCCGTCCACCCAGCAGGGCCGCAGTCTGTTCCAGCAGTGCCCGGCTCTGCTCGCCGTCGCTCAGCGACAATGCCAGAAACGGCAACCCTCCCTCGGCCGCCACCGCTGCGGCGAACCCGGCCTGATCACTGACTCGGGTCATCGGCCCCTGCACCACGAACGGCTGTGCCGCTTGCAACCGTGTGGCGGTGCGCAACTGGTCGGTGATCGCGGCGCGGACTGCGGCCACCACTCCGCCAGCGGTCACATACCGATCGGCCAGGGCGGCGGCCAGCGCGCCGTCCTGGCCGATCGGCAGCGCGCTCAGGTCCCGGGCGCCAAGTCGGGCCGCGACCGTCGTGGGATCGGCGGCCGGCAGGTCTGGGCGCGTGTAGAGGCGGTGCTCACCGATGACCGTGGTTTCGCTGCCGTCCATCGCCCGGATCGCCGCGGCCACCGGACCCGGCAGGTCGGCCTCGGCCACCAGCGCCAACTGCGCGTCCAGCACCACACCGACCGCGCCACCGGCGAGCGCCGCGGCGGCGGTGTGCGGCCCGATCCCGCCGGCCGCCCACACCGGCACGCTGATCCCCGGCTCGGTCAGCAGCTGTTGCAGCAGCACGAACGTCGTGGTGGCGCCGACCCGGCCGCCGGCTTCGGTGCCCTTGGCGATCAGCCCGTGCGCTCCGGCCCGGACCGCCGCGTGCGCCTGCGCCACCGAGGTGACCTCGATGAGCGCGCGCCGCCCGGGCGCGTGGCTCCATGGCGAACCGGACTCGCGCACGACCACCTCGACCCGCTCCGGCAGCTCGGCCGGCGACAATGGGCACCGCGCCGGCATCCGGACCCCGAATTCACCGGGCCACCACCGGCAGACCTCCGCCAGCGCGGCCCGCGCCCGCCCGGCGTCGAGGCCCAGGTCCAGCACACCCATCGCGCCGGCTCGCGCGAGCGCCGCCACGAGCGCAGCGTTGGGCTCCTCGAATGGGGTGATCCCCACAACCAACTCTCGATCCCGCAGCCTGCTCATCCTCGGCCCTGTCCTCCTGTACCCGGGCTAGCCGGTGGTCGCACGCGATGCGCCTGATGCTGTGTCGATCTGGCCCGTGGCGTGCGTGTCGTCGATGTGCGGGCGTGTGGCAGCCCTGGGAGATTGATTCGGTGGTGAGGCATGCCGACTTCGCGACGGCGGCCGATGCCGTGAGGTGTCTCTCAGACCCTGGGCTGTCTCCCAAGCCTCAGGTTGCGCCCCTAGGGAGCAGCTCCGTCAGGCCCAGCTCCGTCAGGCACAGCTAGCGTTGAGTTGGCGGTCAGTGAAGTCGCCACCACGATTGTGTTGAGCACGTCCAGGCCCCCCTGCCCTCTCGTACCCTGCCCCGGACCCTCATTCAGGGTTACCGACTCGGCAATAGTAACACTAGGTGATAGCCATGGGTCAAGAGCGCCAAAGAAACCCCGAAAGAACTACCTCTACTGACTGAATGGCCCATCAGTACTTACTCGATCGATCGCCACTACTGAGGTCGTCCTCGCGGCGTCCGGGTGATCGTATGTTGTCGGCTGGCCGCCAACCGTGTACACCCGTAGTGGACGGGCGGGGGCGCGGAGCTGTGCGGTGGCGGCGGTTGTCTGGCGTGGCGGCGGTCGTGGTGGCGTTGCTGAGTGCCGCCACCAGTGCCGCGTCTTGCTCGCCACCGTCGGCTGCCGGCTCGTGCGCGGTGACGACAACGGCCAACGTGGCGGTGCCGATGCGCGACGGCACCATCCTGCGCGCTGATGTGTACCGGCCAACCACCACCAGAGCCGTTCCGGTGATCTTGATGCGCACGCAGTACGGCAAAGCGTCCGCGCAGGTCGAGCCTTCGCGTTACCAGCGCCCGGACTGGTTCGCCGGGCACTGCTATCTGGTGGTTGTCCAGGACATCCGAGGCCAGGGTGCCTCCGGGGGCACGTTCTCGGAGTTCGCAGAAGACCGTGACGATGGCTATGACAGCGTCGAGTGGGCCGCGAAACTGCCTGGATCGTCCGGCAAGGTTGGTATGTACGGCTCGTCCTACGTCGGCGCGACCCAGTGGCTGGCCGCCGAGACCGCTCCACCCCATCTGGCCACGATCGTGCCGGCCAACACCGGGTCGGGCTACTACGACGGCTGGACCTACGAGAACGGCGCCTTCCGGTTGAACTTCATCGAGCCGTGGGCGATGGACACGATCGTCTTGTCCGCGGCCAAGAATCGCGGTGACACCAAGGTCGCCCAGCAGCTCACCCAGGACGACAAGAACATCGCCAGCTGGCTGCGGTACGCCCCGTATCGGAGCTTTCCACCGTTTCACCCCGGTGACCCTACGGTCGCGCCGTATTTCTATGACTGGATCGCGCACCACACCGACGGCCCGTACTGGCAGCGATGGGCGCCACAGCGGCACTACTCCGAGATCACCATTTCGGTGTTGGACGTCGAGGGTTGGTACGACGCGTTCCTCACCGGTGGTGTGCACAACTTTACCGGTATGGTCAGCGCTGGTGGGTCCGCGTTGGCGCGCACCCACCAGCGGATCGTGATCGGCCCGTGGGATCACATCGGCTGGGGCCGGCCCGGCAGCATCGAGGCGCCGATGCTCAAGCGGATCGGTCCGGTCGGCAATTCCCCGGTCAACGAGCTGATGCTGGCATGGTGGGATCATTTTCTCAAAGGTGTCGACAACGGTGTGAGTAACGGCCCGACGGTCAACTACTTCGAGATGGGCGCGAACGTCTGGAAAACCGCGCCGGTCTGGCCGCTGCCCGGAACGCGGTGGACGAACTACTATTTGTCCAGCGGCGGGCATGCCTCATCGGCGGGGGGTGACGGCCAGTTGGTCACCACAGCGCCGGCCATCACCACAGCGCCGACCAGTGGGCAGCAGCCCGATATCTACGACTACGACCCCCGAAACCCCGTGCCCAGCGTGGGTGGTCACTCCTGCTGCGCGGCGCCGGGCGGCTCGCAGGGGCCCTACGACCAGCGCTCCGTCGAGCGGCGAGCTGATGTGTTGGTGTACACCACCCCGCCGTTGGCGGCCGACACCGAGGTGACCGGGCCGATCAGTGTCACGCTCTACGCCAGCTCCTCAGCACCCGATACCGACTGGACCGCCAAGCTGGTCGACGTGCACTCCGATGGCACCGCAGTCAATCTCAACAACGGCATCCAGCGGGCCAGCTTCCGGGAGTCGAGCAGCGCGCCGACGCTGATCGAGCCGGGCAAGGTCTACCAGTACACGATCACCGTGTGGCCGACGAGCACCCTGTTCCGCGCCGGCCACCGGATCCGGCTGGAGATCTCCTCCAGCGATTTCCCGCCAGTTCGACCCGAACCCCAACACCGGGTCGTGGCTGGGGGAGAGCACCACCACGCAGGTCGCCCACCAGAGCGTCCTGCACGACGCCCAGCACCCCTCAGCACTGGTCCTGCCGGTCATCCCGGCGTCAGCGTCGGGCAAGGCCAGCACCACGTTCCCGATCACGGCCCGCCGGTAGCTGAGTCTGCGGCTTGGTGGCCAGAAACTGGCGGTGAAGCGTCCAGCCACTGTCCGGTGGGGGTGCCGAAGGTGCTGGTTTTGTGATCCCAGATAACCTCACCTCGGCGTACGGTTAGCGCGACACGCCCGGTCATGGTCCATCCCTCATATGCTGACCAGCCGCACTTGGCCGCCACGTCCTCGGCACGCACCATCCAGGTGGCGGTCGGGTCAAACAGGATGAAGTCCGCATCCAGCCCGGGTACCAGCCGTCCTTTGCTTCCGGCGATGCCGAACAGCTCAGCCGGCGCCGCCGCGACGAGGTCAACGAGGCGGCTGAGCTGGCGATCCATCGAGTCTTCCGGGAAGTGCCGCCGCAGCCCGGTGAAGACCGCGGGCAGCAGCTCTTGCACCCCGGGAAGCCCCGGTGGCGCCTCGGGCACCGGGCGTGACTTCTCGGCCCTGGTGTGCGGCGCGTGATCGCTTCCGATCGTGGTCACCTCGCCGTCGCGGACAGCGGCCCACAGTCGCCGTTGATCGGCTTCGTGCCTGATTGACGGGCTCAGTCGAATCCGGGCGCCGAGTCGGCCAGTGTCCGCCGCGGTGAAAGACAGGTGGTGCGGGGTCACTTCGAAGGTCACTGGCAGCCCGGCATGCGCGGCGGCGCTGAGCAGGTCCACTTCCTCCGCCGAGGACACATGCAGGACATGGGCCGCGCTCCCGTGGCGGCGGACCAATTCGATCACCTTGGCGACCGCGACGATCCCGCCGGTGCGCGGGCGAAGCGACTCGTAGTCGCGGTAGTGCCGGGGCGGGCCGGACCATTCATCGAGCAGCGCGAAGACCGCGTCGTCCTCGGCGTGCAGGACGAGCTGTACGCCGACCGCCGCAGCGGTGGCGAAAACCCGATTCAGCGCATCCGGGGTGCGGATCACGTGCGGTGCGGTGTGGTGGCCCGCCATGAACACCTTGGCGCTGACGGCCTGCCTCGGTGTCAACTCGGCCAACAGCTCCGGCCGCTGTTCGTCCACGCCAAGGTGGAAACGAAAGTCCACCAACGAGGTGCCGACGATCTCGGCGGCTTTGGCGGCGGCGTCGGCGGGGTCGAACAATGGCGGCATTGTGTTCGGCATGTCAATCACCGTGGTGATTCCGCCCATCGCCGCCGCGCGGCTGCCGTGCGCCCAATCCTCCTTGTAGGTCAGCCCGGGCGTGCGGAAGTGCACATGCGAATCCACGAGCCCGGGCAGGATGTACCGCCCGGCGGCGTCAATCACCCGATTCGCGGGCCGGTACTCGCCTTGCCGGAGTATTTCAACAATCTTGCCATCCCGTACGGCCAGCCCGCCCGGCTGGACGTCCTTCGGGGTGACCAGCCGGCCATTCACCACCAACAAGTCCACTGGCGCGGTCATCTCAGTCCTGGTTCGTCATGCATTGCGCGCTCACGAGCTCTCGGCACACGTCGTTGGTGGGGCCCATCAGCGCGACCGCGCGAGCATCACGGCCCAGCCGGTTGACGGGGTGCGTACGGATGAACCCGGCGCTGCCGAGCATGCGGTGCACTTCCGCCACGACGGTTTCGCACGTGGTCGAGGCGAAAAGCTTGCTGTACAGGGTGGTCATCCCGGGGTCAGCGGTGTCCCGGTGGCCGCTGCGCTCGACGATGGCGCGGGCGGCCTCGACTTGGGTGGCGAGATTGACGATTCGGTGCCGGATGGCCTGCTGGTTCGTGAGCCCCCGCGTGAGGACGTGGTCGAGGAGAATGTCATAGGCCGCTTCCGCGATCCCGACACTGACCGCGCCGAGGGTGGCCCCCGACTCGCGGACCGTGCCGATGATTCGGGTGGCCTCTCCCTCTGGGCCGAGCAGCGCATCCGCGCTGACCTGGCAGGACCGCAACTGGATGAAGCCGGTGGCGCTGGCCCGCATGCCCACCAGGTCCAGGCCGTGCTCCGGGATCAAGCCGGGTTTTTTCGCTTCGACCAGGAAAAAGCTTTGCCCACCGGCGCCGTAAGCGCTTGCCTCGTCGGTGTCCTCACTCGACTGGGCCTCGCTGGACTGAGCCTCGCCGGACTGGGCGAGGATCAGGTAAAGGTCGGCGATGCCTGCCCCGGTGGTGAAGGACTTGGCCCCGTTCAGCGTCCAGCCACCATCGGGCAGCCGCCGCGCGGTGGTGGCGACCCGGCGCTTGTC
Source organism: Pseudonocardiaceae bacterium (assembly GCA_039924425.1). Taxonomy (GTDB): domain Bacteria; phylum Actinomycetota; class Actinomycetes; order Mycobacteriales; family Pseudonocardiaceae. The sequence goes on along the minus strand of JBDTAX010000088.1, from coordinate 35,145 downwards.
CGCACCCGCACCGGTCTCGCTCCACCCCGAGGCGAGGATCCACTCACCGGCGGCCGCGCGGGGCAGCAGCGCACGTTTTTGCTCATCGCTACCCCAGTCGGTGATCCGAGCGCTGACCGCGAAGTGCTGGAACAGGATGATCGCCGTGCTGGCGTCCACCCGTGCGACGTCGGTGACGACTCGGTTGACGGCCACCGTGTCCCGGCCCATGCCGCCGTACTGGATCGGAATCGCGAGACCGAGCACGCCGCAGCCGCGGACCGCCTCCAGCGCTTCGGGCCGGGGCAGTCCGGTCTCGTCCGCGGTGTTCGCCACCCGCCGTAGCGTGCTCAGCAGTTCTTCGAGGGGTGGCTGATCGGAACGCAGCTCGCCGACAACGGCAGGCACGCGGTGGCCTCCTTCAGAGCAAGGTGACGGAATGGTGCGATGTCGAGCGAGCCGAGGTGGCGGACGAACTTGCGGTCGACACTCACCCACCGCACGGTGTCGCCGATCGAGGTGCCACTCGTGACGGCCGACACCCCTGTCGTGCCGCCGGCGGTGTCCACCGCCACGGCACCCGGCGGGCAGTCAGCCCGCCGGGCCAGCCGGTACGGGATGGTGTCCTCGATGGTGGCCGCGATCCCCAGGCAGGTGGTACCGGTGAGCGCGAGGGTGGGGTGCCAGCGTGGTACCGAGATCGCCCGCACCGCCAGCCGTCCCGGCAGGTACTGGCCGACTGCCGCGATCTTGGGAAAGGCGCCGCCCGCCGGCCAGCCGAGCAGATCCGCGGCCGCCTCCTTCAGCGTCGTCAGCCGGGTGAACAGGCCGGGGTCATCGGCGAACAGCTCCTCCTGCGTCCGCACGCCCACGTCGTCGGCGGCGACGAAGACGTACGGGTTGCCCATCGAGATCATCGAGACGGGGACCCGGGCGCCGGCCAAGGCCAGTTCGTTCGTGGTGACGCCGAGTAGCAGCAGGTCGCCGAGTCGTTTCGGTTCCTGGTAGACGAAGTGGACCGTGAAGCAGCTTGCGGTGCGGTTGACCTCGTCCACCTCGGCCACGACGTTGTCGCCATTGTTGAGGACGTTGACGCGGACCCGGGCCCCGGGCGTGAGCCGGCGCACCCAGCCTTGGCGGCTCGCCACCATGATCGAGCTGAGGATCGAGTGCCCGCAACTTCCCCGGAAGTCGAAACCGTCCCCGTCGCCCGGCAGTGCCTGGACGAACCGGTAGTCCAGGTCGAACATCGGGTGCGCGGAGGGCGCGATGAGTGCGATCTTGAGGACTGATTCCGCCCCCGAGGAGATCATCCACCGGCGGGCCTCGGTGAGCTGCTCCCGCAGCGCGTCTTCCGCTTGCGGCAAAGGACGACTGTCCAATACCAGGGTGGGGCAGGGACTGCCCTCGGCATAGGCCAGTTCGCCGATCATCGCGCCATCCCCGTCTGTCGCCGCGCGACGCCGAACTCCTCGATCCACAGCATGTAGACGAGCAGTGACCATACCGCGAGCGCCACCTGGTCAGTGGGTCTGCTCGCCTGCTCGGCGAGCAGGTTCCGCACGGCCAGCGGGTCGAGCAGTCCGGCACGGCGCAGCTCGGTCGGAGCGAGCACCTCGCGCGCGAAGGTCATCAGTGGCTGCCCCTCCCGCAACATCGCGGTGATCGGCAGGGTGAACGGCTGCTTGGGCCGGTCGAGCACTGAGGTGGGCAGGTAGGGTCGAGCCGCCTCGTACAGCACTCGCTTGCCCTGGCCGCCCAGCACCTTGTGCGCCGCCGGCAGCGACCGAGCAAGCCGGATGAGGCTGGGCTGGCAGAAGGGCAGCCGAGCCTCCACGCCGTGCGCCATGCTCAGGTGGTCCACCCGCCGTAAGTGGTAGGCGGGCAGCCGCGACCCGAGCTCGAAATCGCTGAGCGTCTCCAGCCGGCCTTTGCTCGACTCGCTTGACTCGCGCAGCCGCGCGGTGATCCGATCGGTGGCGCTTCCCCGACCCGCCACGTAGTCGCGGTACTCCGCTGAGTACAGGCGCTCCCGCAGGTTGGTGGGCACCGCCGCCAGCGCCTCGACGTACCCGTCCACCCAGTCTGTGCCCGCCGGAGCGGCCACCGCGGCCTTGACCCGCGCGTAGCCGCCGAACAGCTCGTCCGCCGCGTCACCGGTGAGCGTGACCTTGAAGCCCGCCGCGCGGACCTGCTCGAACAACGCGTACGTGCTGAGTGTGATCGGGTCGGCGTTCGGCTGCCCGAGGTGCCAGACGACCTTGACAAGCAGGTCGGGGAACGTCGCCGGGTCGATCAGCACCTGGTGGTGTGTGGTTCGCGATCGCTCGGCGACCTCGGCGGCGAAACCGCGTTCGTCGGCGGGCCAGTCCCCGGTGTAGGCGATGTTGAAGGTGGCCACGCCGGGCACGGCCTCGGCGGCCAGCGCGGTGACGAAGCTCGAGTCCAACCCGCCGCTGGTGATGGTCGAGATGGGCACGTCGGCAAGCAGCAGCCGTCGCACTTGTTCGTCCAGCACCTGCCGGACCGCGGCACCGGCGCTGGCGAAGTCGATCTCGCGGTGTGGCGGCGCCGAGGTGTCCCGGCGGCTCACCCGGAACCCGGCCGTCCGGGTGAGGGTCGCCACGGCGGCCGGCGGCAGCACCCGGATGTTCTCGAAAGCGGTTTCTTCGCCGAAGGGTGTCTTGGTGGCGAGGTAGGCGTCGAGACCAGGCAGCCACGCCTGGGAGCCCACATCGGGGAATGACAGCAGCGCGGGGATCTCGGAGGCGAAATACAGCCGGCCACGGCGGGGATCCCAGGAGTAGTACAGGGATTTCATCCCGCTGTCATCGGTGGCCAGCACCAGGCTGGGCTCGGCCCGCAGATCCATGACGGCCACCGCGTACATGCCGTCGAGGTGCTCGCAGAACGACGTGCCGTACTCCAGATAGAGCGCTGGGATCACCGAGCCGTCGCAACCATCGGTGAAGCGGTACCCCAATGCCCCCAGCCGGGCACGGAGCTCCGAATGATTGTAGATCTCACCGTTGAAGACAACCAGGAGTGCGCCGTCCAGCTCGACGTATGGCTGATTCCCGCCGTCAAGGTCGATGATGGCCAGGCGATTGTTTCCGATTCCCCAGCTTTTTCCCCCGATTCCCCAGCGATCACCGCGCACGCTGGTCTGAGCATCCGGGCCACCGTGCCGTTGCAGCAACGACACGGTGCGGAATTCGTGCGGGGTCACTCGAGCGTCGAAGAAACCAAAAATACGACACATGGTGGCTTAGGCGCACCTCCATCGACACTGTTGCGTTGAGACTCTGTCGCGTTGAGACTCTGCCGCGTTGAGACTCTGTTGCGTTGAGACTCTGTTGCGTTGAGACTCTGCCGCGTTGACGCTGTTGGGTTGACGCTGTTGGGTTGACGGGATCATCAGCGCGGGCAGTCTACGCTGACGCGTCGTTACCCCGCTCTGTACCCTCCGCTGGGTGTCTTTCCCTGAGCCCGGAGCCCAACTGGGACGGCGGATGATTGCGCTCTTGTCGCTCACCTGTGGGGTGAGCGTGGCCAACATCTACTTTCCCCAGGCGATCAGCCCGCTCGTCGCTTCCGGGCTGCGCGTGCCGTTGGATTCCGCCGCACTCGCGGTGACCGCGGCGCAGCTCGGCTACGCGGCCGGCGTGTTCCTGCTTGTCCCGCTGGGCGACCGGCGGCGACACCGGCCACTGATCGTCACCTTGCTGACGCTGACCAGCCTCGGCCTGGCCGCCGCGAGTGCCGCGCCCACGTTGCCCATCCTGGTAGGCGCGAGCGTGGTCATCGGTCTGACGACGGTGGCTCCGCAAATCATCATCCCGATGGCGGCCGGCTCGGTGGCCGAGAACCGGCGCGGAGCAGTGATCGGCACCCTGATCGGCGCGCTGATCGGTGGCATTCTGCTGGCCCGCGCCTTCGGCGGAACCGTCGGTGCATGGCTGGGGTGGCGCGCCCCCTACGTCATGGCCGCGGTGGCGACGCTGCTCCTCGCCGCCGTCCTGGCGGCCACGATCCCCGTGACGAGCCCGCCGTCACGGCAGCGATATCCGGCCCTGCTCGCGGAGTCGCTGCGCCTGCTGCGCACCGAACCGGAGCTGCGCCGCTCCTGCTTCTACCAAGCTGCTCTGTTCGCCGGCTTCAGCGCGGCGTGGACCAGCCTCGCCCTGCTGATCAGCGGACCGATCTACGGCCTCGGCGCACAGGTCGTTGGACTGCTCGCCCTGGTTGGCGCGGGCAGTGTGTTCTGCACGCCGATCGCCGGGCGCTGGATCGACCGCCGCGGCCCCGACCCAGTCAACCTGAGCTGCATCCTCGGGATCATCGTGGCCACCGGGGTGCTCCTGGCCGGAGGCCTGGGCGGCGCGATCGGCCTCGTCGCCCTCGCGGTCGGCCTGTTGCTGCTCGACGTCGCGGTGCAGTCCAGCCAGGTCGCCAACCAGGCACGGATCTTCGCTTTGCGCCCCGAGGCCGGCAGCAGGCTCAACACCGCGTACATGACCTGTGCTTTTCTCGGCAGCAGCCTGGGATCGTGGCTCGGAGTGCGCGCTTACACCGGTTTCGGCTGGCTCGGCGTGTGCGCGCTGGTGGCGGTTCTCGCCGCGCTCGCCCTCGCCCGGCACCTGCTGCACGTGGCGGGGTCAGCTGCGAAGGAGGTCTAGGTTGAGCACCCGGACGTGGAGTTCGGTGCGTTGCTGCAGGGCGGCGCGCAGGGCGCGGTGCAGGCCGTCCTCGAGAAACAGCTCGCCGTGCCAGCGCACCGCGTGCGGGAACAGGTCACCGAAGGGCGTGGGGTCCTCGGACAGCAGCCGATCCAGGTCCACCCCCGCCGCGGTGGTGATCAAGTCCGCCAAGCGGACCTGCTGCGGCGGGATCTGCGCCCAGTCCTTCATGGAAAACCCGTGCTCGGGGTAGGGGCGGCCCGCCCGGACCTCCTTGAAGATCACAGCTGGCGCTCGTCTCCGTCTCTGGCATTCGGGCTCAATGACCAGCTTATCGGGCGTGTCAGCGGCCCCGACACCTGCGCCCCGGGCGCACTAGACTCGGGACACAGGCTGTTGGCGGCCCAGAGACCAGCACTGGAGACCAGCACCAGGGATCACGGAGGTGACGTGAACGCGGACGACCGCCGGTTCGAGGTGCTGCGCGCCATCGTCACGGACTACGTGGCCACCCACGAGCCGGTCGCCTCCCGCTCGCTGGTGGACCGGCACCAGTTCGGGGTGTCCAGCGCGACCATCCGCAACGACATGGTGGCGCTGGAGGAGGACGGTTACATCGTCCAGCCGCACACCAGCGCCGGTCGGGTGCCCACCGACAAGGGTTACCGGCTGTTCGTCGACCGGCTCTCGGAGGTGAAACCGCTGTCGGCGGCCGAGCGGCGCGCGGTGCAGACCTTCCTGCGCGGCGCGGTCGACCTCGACGACGTGCTGCGCCGCAGCGTGCGGTTGCTGGCCCAGCTCACCCGGCAGGTCGCGGTGATCCAGTACCCCACCCTGAGCCGGTCCACGGTGCGCCACCTCGAGGTGCTCGCGGTGACCCCGGCCCGGTTGATGCTGGTTCTCATCACCGACGCGGGCCGGGTGGACCAACGCCTGCTCGACCTGGGTGACGTCATCACCGAGGAGCAGGTAGCGCAGCTGCGAGCGCTGCTCAATCAGGCGCTGTCGGGGCGCCGGCTGTCGGAGGCCTCCGCGGTGGTGGCTGACCTGCCCGAGCAGGCTCCCGTCGAGCTCCGGGATGCGATGATCCGTGCCTCGACGGTGCTGATCGAGACGTTGGTGGAGCATCCCGAGGAGCGGATGCTGCTCGGCGGCACCGCCAACCTCACCCGAAACGCCACCGACTTCCCTGGATCGCTACGCCAGGTGCTGGAGGCGTTGGAGGAACAGGTGGTGGTGCTCAAGCTGCTGGCCGCGGCGTGTGACCCGGGCACCATCACGGTGCGGATCGGTGAGGAGAATGAAGCTGAAGAGATGCGCGGTACCTCGTTGGTCTCGATCGGCTACGCCTCGAACGGCACGGTGCTCGGAGGCATGGGCGTGGTGGGACCGACCAGGATGGACTACCCGGGCACCATCGCCGCGGTGCGCGCGGTGGCACGATACGTGGGGGAGATCCTGACCACCCGTTGAGCGGGATTGAGCTCACCAACAGGTACGACGAGTACCGCGGCGAGGGTCGCGGCAGGAGGACGCCAGCGTGGCCAGGGACTACTACGCAATCCTGGGTGTGCCCCGGGACGCCAGCGCGGAGCAGCTCAAACGCGCCTACCGCAAGCTGGCGCGCGAACTTCACCCCGACGTCAACCCCGACGCCGAGGCGCAACGGCGCTTCCAGGACGTCACCGCCGCCTACGAGGTGCTGACCGACCCGCAGAAACGCCAGGTCGTCGACCTCGGCGGGGATCCGCTGGAGCCCGGTGCGGGGCGGGGCGGCGGGGGGGACCCCTATGGCGGGTTTGGTTTCGGCGACATCATGGATGCCTTCTTCAGCGCCGGCGGCGGGCCCGGCCGGCGAGGGCCGCGCAGCCGGGTGCAGAGCGGATCCGATGCGCTGATCCGGCTGCAGCTCACCCTGGAGGAGTGCGCCACCGGGGCGTCCCGTGAGCTCACCGTGGACACCGCCGTGCTCTGTGGCGAGTGCAACGGCTCCGGTTGCGCGCCCGGCACCCGGCCGAGTGCCTGCGACACCTGTGGCGGTGCCGGCGAGGTGCAGAACGTGCAGCGCACCTTCCTCGGCCAGGTGGTGACCTCGCGGCCGTGCCCGGTGTGCCGCGGTTTAGGCGAAGTCATCCCTGAGCCGTGCCGCCAGTGCGCTGGGGACGGACGCATCCGGGCCCGCCGCAACGTCACCGCGAAGGTGCCCGCCGGAGTGGGTGACGGAATGCGGGTGCGGCTGGCCGGCCAGGGCGAGGTGGGCCCCGGTGGTGGCGCGGCGGGTGATCTCTACGTCGAGGTGCAGGAGGTGCCGCACGAGACGTTCACCCGCGACGATGCCGACCTGCACTGCACCGTGCGGGTTCCGATGACGGCCGCCGCGCTGGGCACCACCGTCGCGCTGGAGACCCTCGATGGCATCGAGGAGGTCCGGGTCGAACCGGGCACCCAGTGCGCGACCGTGCTGTCCCTGCGCGGGCGGGGGATGCCGCGGCTGCGCAGCACGGGGCGCGCCGAGGGGCGGGGAGACCTGTTCGTCCACCTCGACGTCGTGACCCCGACGCGGCTGGACCCCCGGCAGGTCGAGCTGCTGCGGGAGCTTGCCCTGCTGCGCGGTGAGGAGCAGGCTGAGCTCACCGCGAACGGCCGAGCCGGCGGCTTGTTCTCCCGGCTACGGGATTCCCTGGGCGGGCGCTGACGAGCGCCGGTACGGGTTCGTGGTGAGCAGCCCCCCGGTGTTTTTCGCCGAGCCGCTGCCGGCTGAGGGTGCCGAGACGGTGCTCGCCGGGGCTGAGGGCAGGCACGCCGCGACGGTGCGGCGGTTGCACGTCGGCGAGCGCCTGGTGCTCACGGACGGCTGTGGTGAGCTGGCCCTGTGTGAGGTGCGCGATGTCGGTCGGGATCAACTGCGGCTGTGGGTGCTGCGCCGGAGGTTGGAGCCAGCTCCTGTTCTGCGGGTGACGCTGGCCCAGGCGCTGGTCAAGGGCCAGCGCGGGGAGCTGGCGGTGGAGCTGGCCACCGAGGCCGGGGTGGATGCGGTGCTGCCCTGGCGAGCTGACCGCTGCGTGGCTCGCTGGGATGATGGACCGCGCGGGGCGAAGGCACTGTCCCGGTGGCGCGAGACGGCTCGGGAAGCGGCCAAGCAGTCCCGCCGGGGATGGTTCCCCGAGGTGGCCGAGCCAGTCGGCACCGCTGTGCTCGGCCAGCGCGCCGCCGCCGCGGCGGCGTGCCTCGTGCTGCACGAGAGCGCGACCGATCCGCTGCCCACAGTGGCGTTGCCCGCCGCGGGAGAGCTCCTGCTGGTGGTCGGGCCCGAAGGTGGCATCACTGACGCCGAATTGGCCACGCTCACCGCCGCCGGAGGCCGGCCGGTGCGGCTGGGTCCGGGGGTTTTACGTTCTTCGAGTGCCGGAGCTGTTGCTCTCGGTGCAATAGGGGCTCTCTCTCAACGGTGGTTGCTGCGCCATTAGGGTGACATATAGCGCACTTTAGCGCGAAAAGAGTTACCTTAAGTAGGAACAACCGACGAGAACAACCTGATCGAGTGTAAAGTCGGTTGGGGCTCACAAGCCCAGAAAGGCCCCGCCGGGCACCTCCCCCCTCGGTCCGGCGGCGCCGCGCCACGGCGGGACAGCCCCCAGTTCCCGCCGCGGCGCGGCATCCCACGTCACGATTGCCGCTGCGCCTGTTGCCGGGCCATCGTCGGGAAATCGGCCGTGACAAGGTGCCGACAAGCCTTCGGATGCGCGGGAATGGCCCACTGTCACCGGGTGCGGGCAGGCGGAGTCGGTGTTTCTTGGTGGATGGCGCCCGCTGTCGGCGATCAAGGTGGGTGAAGCGAATTCTGGCGCAAGCTCTGACGAGCCATGCAGATCCGAGCCACCCAGATCCGGGCACCATAGGCTGGCGGCTCAGGCTAGCATCAGTCCTGCCGTTGAACGACCAGACGCGCGAGCGCGCAGGAAGCAGGACCCACCCCGACGTGCCCCCGCCCGAACCGGTCCAGTCGAAGATCGTGATCCCTGGCTCAGCCACGCTGGCCCTGCTGGGCTCCCGCGACGAGAACCTGAAGGTGACGGAGGATCTGCTCGCCGCCGACGTGCACGTGCGGGGCAAGCAGACCGAGCAGGCCAAAACACATCAGGAGCAAATGAAGATGTTTCACGAGACCACCGGTGCGTCCTCGCTGTCGCACCGTGCCGGCCGCCGTCGGAGGCGGTGAGCCGAGAAGTGGGCATCGAGATCCGCAACGAGTCCGGCACCGCCATCTCCGAGGCGTCGATCGCGGCGGTGGCGCGCTTCGTGATGGGCCGGATGGGTGTCAGCCCGCTGGCCGAGCTGTCCGTGTTGCTGGTCAGCGGCGCGGTGATGGCAGAGCTGCACGAGCGCTGGATGGACCTGCCGGGACCCACCGATGTGATGGCCTTCCCGATGGACGACGCGGAGGAGGGCGGGCTGCTGGCGGGTGGCAAGCCAGACAGCCCCTCCGGTGGCCCCGCGCTGCTCGGTGACATCGTGCTGTGCCCAGAGGTCGCGCGGGAACAGGCCGCCGCGGCGGGTCACTCAGCGCTCGATGAGCTGCACCTGCTCACCGTGCACGGCGTGCTGCACCTGCTGGGTTACGACCACGCCGAGCTCGAGGAAGAGCGTGAGATGTTCGCCCTGCAGGGCCGGATCCTTGATGAGTTCCAGCGTGCCGACCGGGCCAGCCGGCGCCGGATCGCCCAGCGGGACGCGGACACCCGGCTGCTGGGGGTGGTCGGTCTGGACGGGCCGGGGGAGTCCGGCCCGCAGGGGTAACCCCCGCGGCGTGCTCACCGGTCGTGACAGTGCTGACGCCCACGGTTGCGCTGCTCGGGCTGGCCGCCGCGCTGGTGATGGCAGCGGGCGGCTTCGCCGCCGCCGACGCCGCGCTGGGCACGGTGTCTCGAGCCCGGGTCGAGGAGCTCGTGCGCTCCGGCCGGTTCGGCGCCGGGGCGCTCGCGCTGGTCGTCGCCGACCGGCCCCGGCACGTCAACCTGTTGCTGTTGCTGCGGCTGAGCTGCGAGCTGACCGCTACCGTGCTGGTCACCGTCGCGGCGGTGCGGACGCTCTCGCCGACCTGGCTGGCGGTCCTGGTTGCCGGAGTGGGGATGGTCGTGGTGACCTACGTGGTCGTCGGGGTCGGTCCGCGCACCATCGGGCGCCAGCACCCCTACCGCATCGGTCTCCTGGTGGCGGGGCCGGTCCGGGTGCTGGGCCGGATCCTGGGCCCACTGTCGCGGCTGCTCATCGTCGTCGGCAATGCGATCACGCCCGGCCGGGGTTTCCCGGAAGGGCCGTTCAGCTCCGAGGTCGAGCTGCGCGAACTGGTGGACATGGCGGGTCAGCGCGGCGTGGTCGAGGCCGGCGAAGCCGAGATGATCCACTCCGTGTTCGAGCTGGGGGACACCGCGGCCCGGGAGGTGATGGTGCCCCGGACCGAGATCGTCTGGACCGAGCGGGACACGTCGGTGCGCCAGGCGGTGGCACTGTGCCTGCGTTCCGGGTTCTCCCGGATCCCGGTGATCGGCGAGAGCGTCGATGACATCGTCGGTGTCGTGCACCTCAAGGATCTGGTGGGGGCCGAGCAGCAAGGCGGCCCGGTTGGCGCGGTGATGCGCTCGGCGACGTTCGTTCCCGACTCCAAGCTGCTCACCGGGCTGCTCAAGGAGATGCAGGTCTCGCACGACCACATGGCCGTCGTCGTCGACGAGTACGGCGGCACCGCGGGCCTGCTGACGATCGAGGACATCCTCGAGGAGATCGTCGGCGAGATCACCGACGAGTCCGACACCGACCAGCGGCCGCCGATCGAACACCTCGGGGACGGTACAGTGCGGGTGCTCAGCCGACTGCCGGTGATCGACCTGGGTGAGTTGTTCGCGGTGGACCTCTCGGACACCGACGTGGAAACCGTCGGTGGGTTGTTGGCGCAGCGGTTGGGCCGGGTGCCGGTGCCCGGTGCCGTCGCCGAGGTCGCCGGGTTGCGGCTGCTCGCCGAGGGCGGCAACGACCGTCGGGGACGGCTGCGCATCACCACCGTCACTGTGTCCCGAGTCCGCGAACCCCACGTTCACCCCGCCGCGGCCGACCCGCCGCAGGAAGCGAGTGACACCCGTGCCTGAGACCGCGGACCTCGACCCCGAGGACGCCAAGATCGTGACGCTGGCACGCTCAGCGCTGGCCCACACCGGTGCCCACGAGGGTGCCGCCGTGCGGGACACCGACGGGCGCGCCTACACCGGTGTCACGGTCGCGCTGCCGTCGCTGGCGCTGACCGCGCTGCAGGCGGCGGTGGCCGCGGCGGTGGCCAGCGGGGCGACCGGCCTGGAGGCGGCCGCGGTGGTGTTCGGGTCGGAGTCCGGGTCGGTGTCGGGGTCGGTGGACGCCGCTTCGCTGGCCGCGGTCCGCGAGCTCGGGCCAGCCGCTCCAGTGCTGCTGGCGGATCAGCGCGGCAACGTCCGCGACGTGCTGCGCGTGGTGGGGCAGCCATGACCCCGGACGTGACTCAGGATGTTGCCGGGCCGCACCGGGCCGGGTTCGCCTGCCTGGTGGGGCGGCCCAACGTGGGCAAATCGACGTTGACCAACGCGCTGGTGGGCCAGAAGGTGGCGATCACCTCCAGCCGGCCGCAGACCACCCGGCACACCATCCGGGGCATCGTGAACCAGCCCCACGGGCAGCTCGTGCTGGTGGACACCCCCGGGCTGCACCGGCCCCGCACGCTGCTCGGCGAGCGACTCAACAGCTTGGTGCGCGCAACCTGGTCGGAGGTGGACACGATCGGTTTCTGCGTGCCCGCCGACGCCGCGATCGGGGCCGGGGACCGGTTCATCGCCGCTGAGCTGGCTGCGCTGGCCAAGCGCACCCCGGTGTTCGGCATCGTCACCAAAACCGACCTGGTCCTTCCCGCGCGAGTGGTCGAGCAGCTCGCTGGGCTGGCTGAGCTGGCGCGCTCGGCTGGTTTCGAGTTCGCTGAGGTCGTGCCGGTGTCCGCGGTCGATGGCTTCCAGGTGGAGTTGCTCGCTGAGCTGCTGCTGGCCCGGATGCCTCCGTCGCCGCCGCTGTACCCCAGTGGGGAGCTCACCGACGAACCGGAGCAGACTCTGGTCGCCGAGCTGGTCCGGGAGGCGGCCCTGGAGGGCGTGCGTGAGGAGCTGCCGCACTCGCTGGCCGTCGTGGTGGAGGAGATGAGCCCGCGCGAGGGCCGGGAGGGCCTGCTCGACATCTACGTGAACCTCTACGTCGAGCGCGACAGCCAGAAAGCGATCGTCATCGGACGCGGTGGCCAGCGGCTCAAGGAAGTCGGCAGCCGCGCGCGGGCGCACATCGAGGCCCTGCTGGGCACCAAGGTGTACCTGGACCTGCACGTGAAAATCGCCAAAGACTGGCAGCGCGACCCCAAACAACTGCGCCGCCTAGGCTTCTAGCCCGAGCGCCGTGCGGGTGGTCACGGGCAGTGAAATAGGGTCATGAACCCGTAATCCATGTGGAGTTGCATGTGGCAGTGCAGGAGTGACAAGCCTGGCTGGTCGCTGATGAAATCGATCTCCATCATTTGGTAGCCGCCTAGCATCACAACGTCTTTTTTCAGGCCGGAGGTGGGCGAGCCCGCGATGTTGGTGACTTCGAAGGTGTGGCGATGCAGGTGCATGGGGTGTATGTCGTCGGTGGCGTTACGCAGACGCAGTCGGTAGCGTTTATCACGCTCGATCTGGAGCACTGGATTGTTCGTATTCATGGAGAATGGGATTCCATTCGTGGTCCAGACGTTGAAGCCATCGTTCGCGGCGTTGCGTTTCTCGATCAACATGTCAATCGCATGATCAGGTTTCGGGGTCGGGCTATTTGGCCGCGCGAAGGTCCGGTAGTCCCACTGGAACGGGTCGGGTTTGACCCACTGTGGATGGCCTGTTTGGCCGGCGTATTCCACGACGGCGCCCATGCCGCGTTGCCGGTCGTCATCGGAGAGGTCGCCCAGAATCCACACGCCAGGCTTCGTCATCTCCACTGTGGCAGAGACGCGTTCGGCGGTGCCGATCCACAGAACGGGTACCTCCGCCGGCTTGGGCACCGGGTTGCCATCCAGCGCAATCACCCTGAAGGTGTGGCCGGGCAAGGCCAGGCTGCGAATCTCGGTGGCGCTGCCGTTGAGCACGTGAAACAGCACACGTTCCCCAGCTTTCACCCGGATCGGTTCACCGCTGCCCAACGCGCGACCATTGATCGAGAACGCGCTATAACCCTTCGTAGCCGCGCGGCATACCCCGAGCCAGCGATTCAGCCATCGCTTTCTCACCCCTCTCCTTTAGCTCGGCGACAGGGTCGCCGGCCAGGAAATCCGACGACATATCCCCGCCGCTGCTGAAGGTGGGTTCGAACTCTTTCAGAACCAGGAACACTTCGCGATCGTAGGATCCCGGATTTTTCTTCGGCTCTATGTACACTGGCCCTACCTGTCCGGTGTATTGACCACGACTCAGGTCGTCACCGGCTATCAGATGCGTGTGATAAAATCGAAAACCCGCTGGTCCTGGGACGAATGAGATTCGCCGCATCCTGTGCGCGGGAACGAACGGGGTGCCTTCCTCGGCCGCCCCATCCACCTCCGCTGGAACGTTTTGTCCATGCCAATGTAGCTGCTCAGGGGTGTCGGTGTCGTTGTGGATTTCCACCACGGCCCGCTGGCCTTCTTTAAAGCGCAACAACGGGCCCGGGAACTGCCCGTTATACGTCGTGGTGGACATGACGCTACCTGGAGCTAATTCGACCAGTCCGGTACCGATACGCATCGTGTAATCCGCGCTGCCGTTCACCGGGAATGCCGCGCCCTGCCGGTCGCAGGCGCCCGCCGTGGCGACACCAACACCGCCGACTAGCGCCGCCAGACCGCCGCATTTGAGAACATTACGTCGCTTAACGGACATCGCGTTCCGCTCACATCCCTAACTCGGAGCCGTGTGGCGACTCTGCACTTCTACAACGTCGCCTCCTCCATGACGGTAACGCGAATCCTCCCCCCGATCCTCCCTTGACATGCGTGTGCTTCGAACGCGGCCGCCCGCAACCGCTCTCTGTAGGTGTCCGTCCGCGTCACTCCCACCACCCCCTGATGACCTTGACGCACCTGGTGCCGGGGGGTCACGCGCGGGCCAGCGGTCGTTGCTGTCGCCCGCGCCCGCCGCGTCACGGGTGTGTCGCGGCGGGCGCGGCACCAGGTGCAGGACGCACTGTGTCGGCTGTGGGCACAGCGACGGCAGGCAGCGGCCCGCAGCCGGCTGTCAACCGGGCCACCCCCGCGTGCCACCTCTCTAAAGTTGACCGCCATGACGGTGGATGCGGGGGAGCTGGCGGCGGAGCGGGTGCGGTTGAAGGCCTGGCGGCGCAAGCCCGGCGTGGACGCCCTCCGGGCCGCACCCGCACTCACACGCGGCGCGCGGGGCCGTGACCAGGGCAGCGGGCCGGACGCGTGGCCGGGGATACCAGGCGCGGACCGGGAGCTGGCCGAGGAGCTGATGCGGGAGCTGATCGCGATCTTGGAGCGGCGTCTGGGCCGTCGTGACGCGCTGCGGGTCGCCCGCTGGGCGCTGGCGGCCCTGAGTCTGTCAGGTCTGGACCCCGACGAGTACACCCGGACCGCGCAAGCTCTGCACGATCCCCGCCGGGTGGACGCCCGTGTCGTGAACAACCTGGCCAGCACGCTGGCTCAGTGCAAACGCCAAGAAGACACCCTCGGACCGTGTGAGGTGCTCGACACCGTCCTCTCGCAGCACCAGATCGTGCGCCATCTGCTTATGGTTGGCTGCCCGGACGGGCTGCGCAAGCCGTTGAACACTCTGGACAGCAACATGGCAACCACAATCGGTGGCTACTTCTTGGACATGGGTCACCTTGACGCCGCGAGACGCTACTGCGAGCGAGCCCGCCGAGCCGGTCACGACGCCGGTAACCCGGCGTGCGCCGCTTACGCCGGTTTCTGCTTGGTCCGCCACCGGATTTCTGGGCCGGCGACCACTGGCCACAAAGAACCTGCCCGATTCGGCGATCGCCGAATCGGGCAGGCTGAATGTGGTGTTCACTCGCCGGCTCGAACACTCCGATCTGGATGACTTGCGGGGAGTGGACACGACGGCGCATCTGTTTCAGGAGTTCATCGAGCCGAAGTAATTCGAGGCCCGGGTGACCTTAGTGGGGGAGAAGGTGTTCGCCGCCGGTATCCATGCCAGCTCGGATGCCTCGACGGTTGACTTCCGATCCGACTACGCGAGCCTCGCCTACTCGGTGATCGAGCCGCCCGAGCACGTGATCGCCGGGATGGTGGCGTTCATGCGCAAATTCGGCTTGTCTTTCGGGCGTGCTGAGGTGTCGAGGCGAGGAGGTGGTGATGCGACACCCACCCAGACCGCTACGATGGTGCGTACCACCGCGAGACAGGAGATAAGCGTGGGGATTCCGCACTCAACCGCAGGCCCCTGCCGTGCCCTAGCAACCAGCCTGATTACGCGGCTGGTCGGCGTGGTGGGGTGCCTTGCGGTGGCCGCGATCCATGTCATCGATCAAGGCGGCGTGCCCGGCACGAAAGGCCCGGAATACGTCCAGATCATGTACTACGCACTGGAAGCCGCGGGTGTCGTGGTCGCGGTCCTGCTGCTGGCCAACCAAACACGATTGGGGTGGTGGTTGTCGCTGGGGGTCGCCGCCGGTCCCATCGTGGGCTATGCGCTCTCCCGCGGACCCGGGTTGCCCGACTACACCGATGACATCGGCAACTGGACCGAACCACTCGGGGTCCTCAGCCTCATCGTGGAGGGCATCTTGCTGATCCTCGCCGCAGCGTCTGTGGTGACATCCCGCCGCACCATCTGAGCGAGAACCCCCGCCTTTACCCAGTGCCGGCCCGTTTCTTTCGATCCCGGGGCAGGACAGCTAGCCGCTCATCGGACCCATTGCGCCGTCGTGCATGTCGGTGACGGTGACGACGAAGGGCCGCATCATCTCGGTGTCCTCGTGTTCGAGGATGTGGCAGTGGTAGACGTAGCGGCCGGGGATGTCGAACCGGACAGCGACCTCCACGACGTTGCCGGGATCGACCCTGATGACGTCGTTCCATCCGTGGACCTCGCTGGGATCGAAGGCCCTGGGTGGGTTCGCGGTGTCGGGCACCAGCGGCGCTGACGTTGTGCGGGTTTCGGGATTGTAAAGGTTCGTGCCGCTCGTGTCGGTGACGACCAGGCGGGTGCCGGTCGGGTGGAGCGGCTGGAACTGGGACTGGTGGATGTGCATGGGATGGGTGTCGCCGGTGGTGTTGACGAACCGCCACACCTGCCACTGCCCCACCTGCGGCCGCAGCGCGATCCGGTCGTAGAAGGAGACCCGGCTACTCGATCCCGCCGGGTCGCCGACCAGCCAGCCCTCCACCCGGTACGGTTTGGGGGCGGTATCGCCAGGGAACTGGATAGCGATCTTCCCGTCGGGATCATCGACGATCTCGTGCAGGTAGAGGTGGCCGGCCGGGGTCGTTTCGGCGAGCAGGATGGTCCGCTGATCTGGCGCGGTGATCGGGAACTGCGCGGGCTCGCTGGCGGGCACCGGTTGCTCGGTGCGCACGAGGCGTCGAAACGCCGGATTGAGCACCGCCGCCGCGGTGTCGGTGAACAGCGCGCGCGGTGCGCCTCGGGTCGGGGCGTCGCCGTCGATGTCCAGCCGTAGCACCCACGGATACGGGTTGCGTCCGGGCCGGTCGCCGTCGGTCAGCAGCTTGGCCAACGGTAGTGGCGCAGCTCCGTCGAACGGGGCCTGCGCGGAGTTGACCAGCAGTAGCTGTTCCCCCTCGGGTAGGCCGGTGAGGTCGATGAGGACGTCGATCCGGTCGGAGGATGCCACCGTCAGGGCCTCCTCATTGCCGAGCTGCCAGGCGCGCCACAACAGGCCACCGCCGGTGCCGATCACCAGGACCCGGTCGTGCTGGGGGGTGACCACCACGGTGCCGTCCGCGCCGGTGCGCGCGGTCACCAGGTGCAGCCGGTAGACGCGGGCGTTGCTCGCGTTGAGCAGTCGCAGCCGGTAGACCATCGGCCGCAGTGGCAACCTCGGCCACAGCGTGCCGTCGACGAGGGTGAGGGGGCCGAAGGACTCCGCGGTATCGGTGGTGACCTTGTGCAGCAGCCGAAGCTCGCCGTCGACGACGTCGAGGTTGCGGTCCTGCACGACCACCACGACCTCCCCGTCCGCTGCGCTGGTCGGCAGACCCAGCTCCCCCTCGCGGGGGTCCCGCACCAGATAACCGCCCGCCAATCCGGAGTAATTGTGATACCGGGTGCCGTTCATGGCGTGATCGTGGTACCAGAGGAACTCACCGACCTTGCCCAGGCCGAGGTCGAGGTTGTCGTAACTGTTGGGGTAGGCGGAGAGCTGATCGGAGCCGGTCGCCGCCATGTTGTCCGGCCATCCGTCGGCGTCAGACGGTGAGTGCGCGCCGTGCAGGTGCACCGTGGTCCACCCGATCGGCGCCCCGGAGAGGTCCTCGGGTGCACCGCCTTGGCTGCCGAGGTAGTTCTGCACCGAGTCGGTGGGACCGTTGGGGTCCGCCAGGATCGCGGTGGCGATGGGCAGCCGGGCCGGCGGCTGCGCCGGGTTCGAGGGATGGACCGAGGCCGGCAGCCGGTTGCGCCACCGCACGAACGCCTCCTGACCGGCCGGCACCTCCAACAGCGGTCCCGGCGAGACGACGCGGCCGCCCACACCAAAGCCCCACACCGGAACAGCGGGAAGGTCGGGGTGGATCGAGATCGTGGTCTCCGCGATGTCGATCTCGTACACCGATCCCACCCGCACCCGGTGTGCCCGCGGCGGGCTCAGCGATGCCCGGAACGGCGCGAGCACCTCCTCAGGACGTATCGGGTTCGGTGGACCCGTCAGGCCGCTCCCGATCGGTGGCGCCATTTCCCTAGCGCCTGATGCCGGTGGGATCCGGTCCTGACCAGCCATGATTCCCTCGCCCCTCTCATCCTCCAGCGCCGCGCACGACCCTCATGCGCGGGCTCCTCGCACACGATGGCCACCTTCCCACATCAGGGAGGAAGACCGCCGCGGCCCACCCGCTGGTCGTGCCGGTTACGTCTGCTGGAGCAGGGTCTGCATTTGGCTGATCTCGGCTTGTTGCCCGGTGATGATTTGTTGGGCGAGGTGGCGGGCGGCGGGGTTGCTGCCCTGGGCCAGTTCGGTGTGGGACATCGTCACCGCGCCCTGGTGGTGGGTAATCATCATCTGTAGGAACATCCGGTCGAAACCGGCACCAGCGGACGCCATCATCTGCCGCATCTGCTGATCGCTCATCATCCCTGGCATCTGAGCGTGCATGCCGGCCATGCCTTGGTTGGTGGCGGGAACGGCCGCGCCCCAGCTTCTAAGCAGGCCGCTCATCTGCGCGATCTGCGGGCCTTGCTCGGTCTGGATGCGGTCGGCGAGGGTTTTCACCTGCGGGGAGGCCGCCTTGATGGGAGCCATCTGCGCCATCGCGATGGCTTGGGCGTGGTGGGGAATCATGCCCTGGAGGAACGTAGTGTCGGCCTGGTTGTGCTGCTGGCCGACGCCGGTGGCGCTGCTGGCCGCCGGTGGTGCGTCGGCGGGACTGGTGCTGGTGGTGCCGCAGCCGGCGAGTAGTCCTCCGGCGGCGGCCACCGCGGCAAGTACCGCGGTGGCGCTGTGGATACGCATGTCTGATCAGTCTCCTTCGCTGAGTCCCCGTGCCGCAGGCACGGGGGAAAACGCTGTGACGGGCAAGTCGAGGGCATCGCGTCGGTGAGAGGCGATGCGCCGGCCGGTCACAGCCGAAGGACACCGAGTCGGGACAGGCGCAGGGCGGTCGGCGGGGCGCGTTGCCGGGTCGACCGCTCGCCCACCGCGGCACCGGGTGGCCGGGAGCGCCCGGCTGAGTGGGATGAGCACCGGGCCAGACCCAGCCCGGCCAGCAACACCATCCCGGTGAGGACTGCCAGGCACAGGTGCAACATCGGCACGGAGTCGGGCTCGGGCTGCGTTGGGCCCGCGGCGAGATGAGCGGGACCGCAGCAGTCGCCGAGCTGTGTGGTCGGCATCGTCATGCCGCCGGGTCCGCCGGACATCCCCGTGCCGTGGGGGTCGACGAGATGGTGCATGGCCACCAAACCCAGCACCAAAGCCACCCACCGGCTCAGCCGGGGCACGCTGGCGAGGGCTGTCGGCACGCTGATCACGCTAGTCGCCTCTGGGGTGCTCGACCATGTCACGGGAAAACGGAGGCCGACGCGCTTGGCCTTCGCGTTGTTGCTGCGGTTTCATACCCTGCACGGCGGTTCCCGCGTGGGCGACACGCTCCTGACTCTGGTCGGCTGACGGGGGCGCACCACACCGGAAACGGCGCCGATCACCGCGTTCACTCGGTTGGTTTCTCGTTGTGGCCGCCGAACTGTTTGCGCATGGCTGACAGGGCCTTGTCCGCGAACTCCCCGAGGTTGCGGGAGCTGAACCGGGAGTACAGCGCGGCGGTCAGCACGGGGGCGGGTACTCCCTCGGCGATGGCCGCGGCGCAGGTCCAGCGGCCCTCACCGGAGTCGGATACCCGCCCGGTGAAGTCGCGCAGATCCGGCGAGTCGTGCAGCGCGGCGGCGCTCAGATCCATCAGCCACGAACCGATCACGCTGCCGCGGCGCCACACTTCGGCCACTTCAGCGATGTTGATGTCGTAACGGTAGTACTCGGGGTCATCCAGCGGGGCGGTCTCGGCGTCGCTTTCCTGGGTGCGGGTTCCGATGTCGGCGTTGTGCAGGATGTTCAGCCCTTCCGCGATGGAGGCCATCATCCCGTACTCGATGCCGTTGTGGACCATCTTGACGAAGTGCCCGGCGCCGCTGGGCCCGCAGTGCAGGTATCCCTGCTCTGACGGCGCGACTTCGCCCTCGCGGCCGGGGGAGCGCTGCGCGGTATCGACGCCGGGCGCCAGCGACGCGAAGATCGGCTCGGCCTGGGCCACGGCATCGGGGTCGCCGCCGATCATCAGGCAGTATCCGCGTTCCAGGCCCCACACACCGCCGCTGGTGCCGCAGTCCAGCAGCCGGACGCCGCGCTCGGACAACAGTTTCGCGTGCCGAATGTCGTCTCGGTAGTAGGAATTTCCCCCGTCGATGACGGTATCCCCGGATTCCAGCTTCTCGGCCAGCTCGTTGATCACAGAGGCGGTGGCCGCTCCCGCAGGTACCATTACCCACACCGCGCGTGGCGGGGTGAGCTTCGCCGCCAGGTCCTCCAGCGAACCGGCCCCGGTCGCGCCCTCGCTAGCCAGTGCCTCGACGACCGCGGCGTCACGGTCGTAGACGACGCACTCGTGGCCGTCGCGCATCACGCGCCGCACGATGTTGGCTCCCATACGACCCAGGCCGATCATTCCCAACTGCATCCGCGTCTCCTCAGTTGCTGTGCGTCGATTCCGCCATCGTGCCCGCGACGCCTGTCCGCATTGTCCTCCCTGCTGACGAGGGATGAATACCCCGCGCGTCGCGTCCGCCTGGCGGCTCGGCGGTGCGACGATGGACGGGTGAACCTGTACCGCGACACCGGGGTGGTGCTGCGGGTGCAGAAATTGGGCGAAGCCGATCGCATCATCACGTTGTTGACTCGACGCAACGGCCCGGTGCGCGCGGTGGCCAAGGGTGTGCGGCGCACCTCATCGAGGTTCGGCGCGCGGCTGGAACCGTTCGGGCACGTCGACGTGCAGTTCCACCGCGGGCGGACACTGGACATCGTCACCCAGGTCGAGACGGTCGACGGCTTCGGTTGTCGGCTGGTCGGCGACTACGGCCGCTACACCACCGGCTGCGCGGTGCTGGAGACCGCCGAGCGGCTGGCGGGCGCGGAGGGTGACCCGGTGCCACGACTGTATCTGCTGGTGGTGGGTGCGCTGCGGGCGCTGGCCGACGGGCGGCGGGCGACCCCCCTGGTGCTCGACGCTTTCCTGCTGCGCGCGATGGCCGCCGCCGGATGGGCGCCGGCGCTGACCGAATGCGCTCGATGCGGCGCGGCGGGGCCGCACCGAGCGTTCAGCGTTCCCGCCGGGGGTGTGGTCTGTCCCGGGTGCCGTCCGGCCGGCGCGGCCACCCCGTCCGCCCAGGCCCTGGAGCTGCTCAACGCCCTAGAGCGCGGCAACTGGCACCAAGCCGACCACACCCCGCCAGCGATCTCCCGCGAAGCAAGCGGCCTAGTCGCCGCCCACCTCCAATACCACCTAGAACGCAACCTCCGCTCCCTCCCCCTCATCGAACGCCCCCCTTCGCATTCAGCGGGCTCAACGGGGTTATCTGACCGCCTGTAGCCCCGCTGAGCCCGCTGAATGCGAAGGCGGCAGGATGGGGTGGGAGGTGTTGAGTGTGGTGCGGGTGCCTGATCCGCATGTGTCTGGGGTGCGGCCGCCGGTGATTCCCGCTGGGCGGGTGCCTCAGCATGTGGCGCTGGTGATGGATGGCAATGGGCGGTGGGCGCAGCAGCGTGGGCTGCCCCGCACCGAGGGCCACCGCCGGGGCGAGGCCGTGCTGCTGGACGTCGTGTCCGGCTGCATCGAGCTGGGCGTGCGGTGGTTGTCGGTGTATGCGTTCTCCACCGAGAACTGGCGACGCAGCCCCGAGGAAGTGCGTTTCCTGATGGGCTTCAACCGCGACGTCATCCGCCGCCGCCGGGATCAGATGCACGAACTGGGCGTGCAAGTGCGCTGGGCTGGGCGCCAGCCGCGGTTGTGGCGCAGCGTGATCCGGGAGCTCGAGGTCGCCGAGAAGCTGACCGCGGCCAACGACGTGCTGACCCTGACCATGTGCGTGAACTACGGCGGTCGCGCCGAGATCGCCGACGCGGCGCGCGAGGTGGCCCGTCGGGCGGCCCGCGGTGAGATCGACCCGGAGCGGGTCGACGAGCGGATGCTGGCCCGCCATCTGGACGAGCCGGACATGCCCGATGTCGACCTGTTCCTGCGGCCTTCGGGCGAGCAGCGCACCTCCAACTTTCTGATCTGGCAGGCCGCCTACGCGGAGCTGGTGTTCCAGGACGTCCTGTTCCCCGACTTCGACCGCCGGGATCTGTGGCGGGCCTGCGAGGTCTACGCCGCCCGGGACCGCCGGTTCGGCCGTGCCCTACCCGTCGACACCACACTCTCCAGGAGGACGATCCGGTGAGCCACACCCGGGAGTTGCTTGATACCGCCCGCACGGCGCTGGAGCGTTATCAGGACGTCACGGTGGACACCGACGGCTCGCTGAGCTTGCGGCACTGCGAGGTGCCCTGCGCGGTGCAGGCGGTGGAACTCGCCGAAGGCCTGGCGATGCTCAGCCTGACCTGCGTGGTCGCCTGGGACGTTCCGGACGACGGCCAGCTGGCCGAGCGGATCGCCACCCGCGCCGGGCAGGGCCTGTTCGGCACCCTGGGGCTGGTCCGTACCGAGCGCGGGGCCGACGTGACGCTGCGATACGCGTTCCCGGCGGCCGGCTTGGACACCGTGCCACTGGGCACACTGCTCATGCTGGTGGTCTCCGCGGCCTCCCAGGTGCGCAGCGAGTTGCTCGCTATGTCATAAACCGGTCTCAGGCGTTCGCGCAGTCGGCGCAGCGGCCGGAGATCTCCACGGTGTGGTCGATGTCGGTGAAGCCGTGGTCGTCGGCCACCTGCTCGGCCCACAGTTCCACGGTCGGCCCCTCGACCTCCACCGTGCGCCCACAGTGCCGGCACACGAGGTGATGATGGTGATGCGCCGAGCAACGCCGGTAGAGCGCCTCGCCGCTGGTGGTGCGCAGCACGTCGATCTCGCCAGTCTCGGCCAACGCCTGCAGGGTGCGGTATACCGTGGTCAAGCCGATGCCCTCGCCACGGTGGCGCAGTTTTTCGTGGATCTCCTGGGCGGACCGGAAGCCGTCGGTGTCATCGAGTAGCCGGGATACCGCGGTCCGCTGCCGGGTGGAGCGCGGCCGCTGGGTCGGTCCGGGTGCCGGTCCAGCTGGACGTGCGGCGCTCATTCCTCCTCCACGTGGGTGACGGCATCCACCACGATGTGCGACAGGTGCTCGTCGACCAGCCGGTAGAGGACCTCCCGACCGTGCCGCTCGCCGTCCACCACCCCGGCGGATTTGAGCACTCGCAGGTGCTGGCTGATCAACGGCTGGGTGACGCCCAGCGCGTCGACCAGCTCGTGGACGCAGCGCTCGCTGTCGCGTAGCTGCAGCACGATGGCGATCCGCACCGGCGCGGACAGCGCTCGCAGCAGCTCGCCAGCCGCCACCAGAGTCGCCCGGGGGCGGGTCGCCGCCGGGCCGGGAACCGGTCGACCGGGCGAATGCTCCTCCTCGAGGGCTGGGCCCGCTATTGGTCCCGCTGCTGGGCCTGCGGTGACACCCGCCATGGCCGTCCGCCTCGCTTCCCTGTCGCGATCCCGGTCCGCCGGGCACTGTCAGTCTCGGGCACTGGCACGCCCGGCCGCAGTGCCTATCAGGACCGGCCCGACCATGGTAGGCACAGCGGCCGCTAATGTGGGCGCGACCGGCGCAACAACCCACCAGGAGCTCCCCAGTGCCCGCGGATCGCATCGAGACTGTCGTCAGCTTGTGCAAGCGTCGGGGCTTCGTGTTCCCGAGTGGGGAGATCTACGGTGGAACCCGCTCCGCCTGGGATTACGGCCCGCTCGGCGTGGAACTCAAGGAGAACATCAAGCGCCAGTGGTGGCGCGCGATGGTCACCGGCCGGGACGACGTCGTCGGCCTGGACTCCGCGGTGATCCTGCCCCGCCAGGTGTGGGTCGCCTCGGGTCACGTGCAGGCCTTTCACGACCCACTGGTGGAGTGCCAGAGCTGCCACAAGCGATTCCGGGCCGATCAGCTCGCGGAGGACTACACCCAACGCACCGGCAAGGCCACGCTGGAGGGTGACCTGTCGGATGTGCCGTGCCCGAACTGCGGCACCCGCGGCGAATACACCGAACCGCGTGAGTTCAACATGATGCTCAAGACGCACCTCGGCCCGGTGGATTCCGAGGACGGTGTGCATTACCTGCGCCCGGAGACCGCGCAGGGCATCTTCGTCAACTTCCAGAATGTGGTCATGTCCGCTCGCAAGAAGCCGCCGTTCGGCATCGGGCAGATCGGCAAGAGCTTCCGCAACGAGATCACCCCGGGCAACTTCATCTTCCGCACCCGCGAGTTCGAACAGATGGAGATGGAGTTCTTCGTCGAGCCGGGCACCGACGAGCGGTGGCACCAGTACTGGATCGACACCCGGACCGACTGGTACGTCGACTTGGGCATCAACCGGGACAACCTGCGGCAGTACGAGCATCCAAAAGAGAAGCTCTCGCACTACTCCAAGCGGACCGTGGACGTGGAATACCGATTCGGCTTCTCCTCCGGTCAGCAGTGGGGAGAGCTGGAAGGCATCGCCAACCGCACCGACTTCGATCTGACCACGCATTCTCAGCACTCCGGAGTCGACCTGTCCTACTACGACCAGGCCACCGACTCCCGCTACCGGCCCTATGTGATCGAGCCCGCCGCCGGCGTGGGACGCCCGATGATGGCGTTCCTGCTGGAGGCCTACGCGGAGGATGAAGCGCCCAACGCCAAAGGCGGGGTGGACCGCCGCGTGGTGCTCAGGCTGGACCGCCGGTTGGCCCCGGTGAAGGTCGCGGTGCTGCCGCTGTCACGCAACGCCGAGCTGTCCCCCCAGGCCCGGGAGCTTGCCGCGGCGCTGCGCCGGCACTGGAACGTCGACTTCGACGACGCGGGTGCGATCGGCCGCCGGTACCGCCGGCAGGACGAGATCGGCACCCCGTTCTGCGTGACGGTGGACTTCGACTCGCTGACCGACCACGCCGTGACGGTGCGCGAGCGGGACACCATGAGCCAGGAGCGGGTCGCGATGGACCAGGTCGAGTCCTATCTGGCGACTCGCCTGGTCGGCTGCTGAACCGCCCCGCCCGATCCGGATCAGCCCGGTCGGCGCTGTCGATCGGGCTGATCCGGCTGGTGCTGGGCGCGGTGCTGGTGGGTGCCCTGGTTCTCGGCGGCACGATGTTCCGGGTGTGGCAGGTGGCGCGGGTTGACGACCGCGCCAAGGCCGACATCCTGGTGGTGCTGGGCGCGGCCCAGTACGACGGCACACCGTCGGCGGTGCTGGGTTCCCGGTTGGACCACGCCGCTCGGTTGTGGCGCGACGGGGTCGCGCCGGTGATCGTCACGGTCGGTGGCCGACGGCCCGGTGACACCTACACCGAGGCCGAAGCTGGCCGCAACTACCTCACCCGCTATGGGATTCCCCAGGCCGCCGTGGTGCCGATCGGGCAGGGCCGGGACACCCTGGAGAGCCTGCGCGCGGTGGCCCGGCGCGCGGCGAGCGCGGGCTGGCGCACAGCGGTGATCGTCAGCGATCCCTGGCACTCGTTGCGGTCCCGGACGATGGCCGATGACCTCGGGCTGGCCGCCTGGACCTCACCCACCCGAAGCGGTCCGATCGTGGCGACCCGAACCATCCAGGCCCGCTACATCCTCCGGGAGAGCGCCGCGCTGCTGGACTACCGGCTCACCCACGCCCCAGCTGCCTTGGGCAGTAGCGATCTGGGCTGAGCCAACCGAGGTGTCTCGGTGATCTCGGCCAGCGCCCGCCGATAGGTGGCTTCATAACCGGCGGCCATCGCCTGGACGGTGAAGTTGGTCTCGACGTGCGCTCGGCAGGCGGCCGGGTCCAGGGCGCGGGCCTGCGTGATGGCACCCGCGAGCTCGCTCGGGTGATCGACGATGATGCCCGTCCGGCCGGAGACGACAATCTCGGGCACGGCGCCGCGCCGCAGTGCCACGACAGGGGTGCCGCAGGCCATCGCCTCGACCATCACCAAGCCGAAGGGTTCGTCCCAGCGGATCGGGAAGATCAAGCAGGCGGCCCGGGCGAACAGATCTCGCTTGGCGGCGGCGTCGGCGACGCCGAACAGGGTGGCGTCGGGTCCGAGCCGGGGTGCGATCTCCCGGGCGAAGTAGGCGCGTTCCACCGGTTCGCTGCACTTGCCCGCTAGTACGATCGGCAACCCAGCGGCTCGAGCCGCCTCGATGGCCAGGTGCGGCGCCTTCTCCGGGTGAAAGCGCCCGAGGAACAGCGCGAAGTTCTCCTTGACGGCCCGGAACGGGAATGTGTCGGCCTGTATCGCGTTGTGCACGGTCCCTATCCACGGCAAATTCGGCGCGATGGCCCGCTGGGCATTGGAGATGGCCACCAGGCGCACCGTGTCACCGAGCGCTCGGTAGTAGCAGCCCCGTTCACCGTCGACCGGCCCGTGCAGGGTGACCACGGTCGGGGTCAGCCGGCCGCGGGCTAGGAGTGGGCCGGCCAGCGTGTGGTCGTGCACGATGTCGACGTCGCACCGCTCGAGGGCGCGCGCGACGTATGCCGCGTGCGCCATCTCGGGCAGCGGTTCGCCGAGTCGCTCCGCTGGCGGGACGTCGCAGCTGGCGAGGAACCGCTGGGCCCGGGTGCCGGGTTGACCGGCCCCGATGAGGGTGAGGTGATGTCCTCGGTCGACCAGGGCGTCTACCAGATCGGCGACGACCGCCTCCACTCCGCCGTAGGCCGGCGGGGGCACGGGAAAGTACGGCGGGGCGATCATCGCGATGCGCAGCCGCTGCGCGGCGGCGGGAGTGGCTAGTGTTGTCATGTCGTCGGTCCCTGTCCGGGCCGTCGCTGCCGCCCCGGCCCCGGGGGTCGCTCGCCGGGCTGTCCGGCGTGCTGGCCTCTTCGCCTGCACCGCGTCGCGTGAGGTTTCCAGCTCAGCACTGCGGTATTCCTAGGCTCCCGGCGGTCCGAATAACCGCGAGATGGCGCCACATGGTCTAGGCGGCGCGGAGCGAACTACTTGGCCAGTATATCCGCAATATCCGAAATCTGCTCGACCTGGTGCGGCGGGGCGTCTCGACTCGCATTCTGCAGCACAACCGACTCCGGAATCGACTCCGGAACCAGCTCGATGCCCTCGGGTAGCCCGTGCAGGCTCCAGCCGTCGCGGCGGACGTCGATGGTCACCGCGGCGCCAGCCAGGTGCAGTGACTCGATCCGCAAGGGGAGGTAGCGATCTGGGACGCTCGGCGCGCAGCGCACCCGGCCCGACGGGATCGACGGATCGAACCGCAGCAGGCTGCGCAGCAGGAACAAGGGGCTGGCGGATGCCCAGGCCTGCGGGCTGCAGGCCGTCGGGTAGGGCACCGGGTTGGCGAAGTCAGTGCGATCGAAGCCGCAGAACAGCTCCGGTAGCCGGCCGCCAAGCCGTTGCGCCGCGTCGAACAGCGCGGTGGCGACTCGCTGGGCCGCGTCGGTGTAGCCGTAGCGCATCAGCCCGGCGGCGATGATCGCGTTGTCGTGCGGCCAGATCGAGCCGTTGTGGTAGCTCATCGGGTTGTAGGCGCCCATCGACGCGGCCAGTGTGCGCACTCCGAACCCGGTGAACATGTCTGGGCCCAGCAGCCGGTCGGCGACCGCGGCGGCTTTGTCGTCGTCGACGATTCCGGTCCACAGGCAGTGGCCGATGTTCGACGCAAGCGCGTCGACCGGGCGTTTGGCCGAGTCCAGGGCCAGCGCGTAGTAACCGAGGTCAGGCAGCCAGAACGCCTCGTTGAACGCGCGTTTAAGCTCGGTGGCTTTCGCCGCCCAGTGCTGGGCCTGATCCGCATCGCCGACGCCGAGGGCGAGCTGCGACCGGGCCAAGTAGGCGGCGTAGACGTACCCCTGCACCTCGGCCAGCGCGATCGGCGGCTCGGCGAGCTGGCCTGAGGCGAAGCTGATCCCGTCGAATGAGTCCTTCCACCCCTGGTTGGCCAGCCCTCGGTCGGTGGCCCGCTGGTATTCGACGAACCCGTCACCGTCCCGGTCGCCGTAGCGTTCGATCCACGCCAGCGCCCGGTCGGCGTGCGGCACCAGCGCCTCGACCTCGTCGCTGGCCAGTCCCCAGCGCCGCAGCTCGCCGAGCAGCATCACGAACAGCGGGGTGGAATCGATGCTGCCGTAGTAGACGCTGCCTGCGCCCAGCGCCAGCTCGACGTCGAGCCCGGCGCGGACCTCGTGCAGGATCCGGCCCGGTTCCTCCTCGGTGCGCGGCTCGACGGTGTCGCCTTGCAGCCGGGCCAGGGTCTGCAGCGTGCCCAGCGCCAGGCTGGCATCCAGCGGCAGCAGCATCCAGCTGGTCAGCAGCGCGTCCCGGCCGAACAGAGCCATGAACCACGGAGCCCCGGCGGCGACGACCGGCCGGTCGGGACAGTCCGAATCGAAGATCCGCAAGGCGCCGAGGTCTCCAGTGCTGGCGGCGAGCAGCCGGGTCAGCGGCTCGTCGGGGGTGCGGATCATCGGGGTGCGCGCGCGCCAGGCCGCCAGCGCTTCGGCTGGCCGGGTGCGCTCGATCGGTTGGCCTGGCGGGTAGCTGGTCGGCACTTCGCGCCCATCGATCGACGGCGACACCTGCACCGAGACCACCCACTCGGCGTGCGGCGGGATGACCGGCTGCCACGCCAGCTTCCCGGTCGCCGTGATCGGGTCCCCGCCCGCGGTGACCGTGACCGCTCGGGCGTTGCGCTCCCGCCGGTAGCTCATCCGCAGCCGATCGGCCTCAGCGGCGCTCTCGATGTTCTTGCCAGGGAGGAACCGGTCCTCTTTGACCTCGAACAGGCCAGCGAAGTCGGTGTCGGCGCGCAGCGTCACCCGCACCGCCGCCGGTTCGCGACCCAGGTTGCGCAGCACGATGTCTTCGCGCATGCCGTTGCCGACATAGCGTCGCCGCACCACCAGCACGGTGCTGTCGGCCAGCCCGGGCCGGGGGGGACGCCGGCCGATGAACGTCGCCGCGTACGGCGCCGGGCAGTGCACGGCCAGTGTCTCAAGCCCTACTCCGTCGACGTCGAGTTCCCAGCGGGAAAGGAACCGGGTGTCCCGGAAGAACAGGCCTTGCCCGGCCCCGGGCTGAATATCACCCATTTGGCCGCAGATGCAGAATGTCACCCCGTCGACCAGGGTCACCGTCCCCGCCGCGGTGGTCGACGGGGTTGGCCCGCCGCCATAAGCCCAACCTTGGGTCACCCCGTGCCGCCTCCGTTGCTTGCCACCGAGCCTACGCGAGGTCGTGGTTGCACCGGGTGGCGCCCATCTGGGCGGCGTTCAGTACATCATGTGGGGATTGTCGTAGTGCTTGAACTCCAGCAGGTTGTTGGAGGGATCCCGGAGCACGAACGCGTCGTGTCCTTCGGGTCGGCCGTCGAAGCGGCGGAACGGGTCGACGAAGAACGGCAGGTCGTATTCCCTGGACCGGTTGAGCAACCGCTCCCAGTTCTGCCGCTTCCGGAATGTGACCCCGAAATGCCTGGGGTAGAGCTGCGGAGCGGCGTCGATGCGGTCGGAGAGGTGGCAGACGACTTGATCGCCGAAAAAATTCAGCGTGATGCGGTCCGGGTAGCGCCTGGCCAGCGTGCAGCCGAGGCCATCGACGTAGAATTGTCGTGTTTCGTCCAGATCCTGGGTCGGGATCGACAAGTGGAACACATCCTGTGGGGTGCGCATCACAATGCCCCAAGCAAAGTGTCCGACCGCAGTCCCCGCCGCAGCGTCTCGAGCGCGATCACGTCGTCGGCCCGCACGTTGCCCAAGTTGACCGAGTGGCCCATCCGGCGGAGGAAGTAGGTTTGCAGGTCTTTGTTCGGGGCTTCGAACAGCAGCCGGTCCAGGTCGATGCCGGAGCTGACGATCTCGCCGACCAACTCGTGGCGCGGTTCACCGGTGGAATGGCAGATCCCGCCGCGACCGCTCTCCCGAGCCTCCACGGTGACCAGGTGGGCACCGGCGGCGAGATCCTCCTCGATGAAGGAGATCCAGCGCGCCGGTGTCAGGGCATCGGAACGCCTGATGTCCTTGAAACCGACCTCGCTGATGACGACAAACTCATCAGTGAGCCGGGCCACCCAGCGGGCTTTCTCGGTGTTGGCGATGGGAATTGTGCCATTGGACACCTCGACGTGCGTGGCGCCCAGGACGCGGCACAGGGTCAGCCACTCCGACACGAGTCCGTCCAGCGCGTAACGCTCGAACAGGGTACCGCCGAAGTAGAAGCCGATACCGGCGCCACGTAAGATGTCGATCTTCCGTTTGATGTCTTTGGTCACCAGGCAGGTTCCCCAGCCGAATTTCACGAGATCCACGAATTCACCGACGCTGTCCACCGCGTCCTCGAACTGGCCGGTGAACAACCCCGGATCGATGACCACGGTGAGCCCGCGGTGTCGTGGTTTGGCCTCGAGGTCCGGTAAGCGCAATTGAGTGTCGATCATGTCATCCTCCTCAGGTCCGCTCCGCGCCCAGCCTGATCGGCGAGGTCGAAACGGCAAGACTCGACTTTGGGGCAACGATCAGCGCGAGCGCGCGCTGATCCGGGCTTCCCGGTGAGTGCTAGGCACAGCGGGCTGTGCCGCAGCACCTCGACCACCAGCAACGACACCACGATGGTGGTGACGAGGGCGATGATGGTCACGCTGAGTGCGGACACCCGCGTGGACAGCCATGCCGACGGGCCGAGCGTCAGCGCCCACAACACCATCGGATGCACCAGGAACACCCCGAATGAGCGGTCCGAGCTGAGCTTGACGACTCGCGATCCCGGGCCGGCGCCGCGTCGCGCCGCCCAGGTGACCCCGAGCGCGAACAACGCCGCAATGACGGCCACGCACCAGGGCACCATCGCCGGCTGGAACACCGCTGAGGCGTCCAGCGGGGAGCTGCCGCCGCGCACCGACCGCAGGTACCACGCCTCGGTCGCGGCGCCGGTGAGGACGAACGCCACCAGCACCAGCACCCGATGCTCACGGACCCAGGACTGCACCCGCTCGGCGTGCAGCGCGGCCACCCCGCCCAGCACCAGGTAGAGCACATAGCTGCCGACGAACGACCCGGCGTAGCCCAATAGCTCCGCGGCTACCCCGCTCGGGTGCCCGAAGTGCAACCCGGTGTCGATGCCGACCTGCAGCACCGCGCTGATCGCCAGCAGCCAGCGGTGCCCATCCCGCCACCGCGCGGCTGCCCGCAGCAGCCGGAGGAACAGCGGAAACACCAAATAAAACTGCATGGTCACGACCAGGAAGTACAGGTGGTACCACGCTGTGCCGGTGAGCAGGTTGTGCCCGAGCTGGATGAGGGCGCCACTGAACGTCTCATTGGGTGGTAGTGGCGCTGTGGTCAGCGCCAGTCCGGTGTAGATCACTGACCAGAGCACGTAAGGCACGCCGACCAGCAGGAACCGCCGTCGCCAGAACGGCGCGACGTGTAGCCCGCCGTGGTAACGGTGCACGAGGACGAAGGCGGTGAGGGCGAAGAACGCCTCACGGGTGAAGTGCAGCAGCATCAAGGCGCCGCCCGCCGGGATGCTGCCCGGTGGATTGATGGTGGCCACGGTGTGCACCGCGATGACGCAGGCGAAGGTCAGCACCCGGACCAGGTCCACCGCGTGGACGTGGCCCGAGCCGCTGGCGCGGCCCACGGGCGTGTTGGGCTGTGTTCCCGGGTTGGCCACGGTCCCGGTGTTGGCCACGGTCCCAGTTTTGGGCACGGTCCCAGTTTTGGGCGCGGTCATAGTCACAGTGGGGACGCCTCCAGACGCTTGACGTTGGCGAGTGGCAACTCCCGCAGCTGGCGGCGCAGTACCTTCCCGGTGGGGGTTCTGGGCAGTCTCGCGACGATTCGGAACTCCACCGGGCGTTTCACCCGGCTGAGCTGCCGCTCGCACCGCGACCGCAGCCGACTCACGAGCTCGTCGGCTTGTTCGCGCTCCAGCGCCAGCACGGGCCGGATCCAGGCCACCGGCACCGCCCCGAGCACTTCATGCGGGCGGGAGGCGACGGCGGCCTCGGCCACCGCCGCCTCGCCGAGCAGCACCTCCTCGACCTCCCCCGGGTACACCAGCTCGCCGCCGCAGTTCAGCACGTCGTCGCGGCGCCCGGCGAGGTAGAGGTACCCCTCGGCGTCGAGCCGCCCGAGATCTCCGGTGTCCAGCCAGCCGTCGGCGCTGAACCGCTCGGCGGCGACACCCTCGGTGTACGCGCTGATCACGCTCTCGCCGCGGATGCGGACCCGGCCCACCACACCTGGGGCGCAACGCTGGTCGTCCGGCCCGACCACCTCCAGCTCCACTCCCGCCGGCCGGCCGACCGATCCCGGTGGGTGGCCACCGCGCAGCGACGTGGCGGTGATTTGGCTGGCCGCTTCGGTCATGCCGTAGCTCTCCACCACGACAACCCCGCTGCCCGCGGCCACTCGCTCGCGGGCCGTCGCCGGCAGCGGCGCCGACGCTGAGCGGATGAAGCGCAACGTTGTCGGGACAACAGGGATATTCTCCAGTGCCAGGATCGAGAGGATGGCCGGCACCGCGTTCACCCAGGTGATCCCGCGCTCCACCAGGAGTTGCCAGAACCCGGTGCGGTGGAACCGCCGGTCGAGCACCAGGGTGCCACCAGCGACCAGGGTGGCGAGCAGCGCGACAACCTGCGCGTTGATGTGGAACAACGGCAGCGGGCTGAAACCGCGGTCCGTGGCGGACAGCTCGTGGTGGCTGGCGACGCACCGCGCGGCGTGCAGCAGCTGGCGCTCGGTGAGCGTGACCGTCTTGGGCGTGCCGGTCGAGCCGGAAGTCAGCAGCGCGACCGAGCCGGTCCGGCGCTCTGGCAAAGCCCCCGCCCTGTGCTGGGCCGCGGGGGGGTGGGGGCTCGGGTTGGCTGGCATGCCGGTGGCGGGATTCACCCGCAGGCCCGCAACGGCCGACCGATCGCTTATCACGAGCCAGGGCCGCAGGACCCGCCGGGAGCGTTGCGCCTCGGCGGGGGGAGCCGCCGGGTCGATGGGTACCGAGCACCGCCCGGCGGCGATCACGGCGAGGTGCACGGCGCAGAACGCGAGCGGGTCTTCGACATCGAGCAGCACCCGGGCGCCCGGCGGCACTCCGGCGGCGTCGAGCTCCCGGCACCACGCGTCCGCGGCGGTGCGCAGCATGGCGAAGTCGAATGATCTCTCGCTGCGCGCGTCGGCCAGGAAACACCGGTGCGGGGAGCGCGCGGCGCGTGTGGTGACAAGCTCGCGAAGAGTGGCCCCAAGCGTGGTCCCAAGAGTGGTCATTGCCACATCCTGACTGGGCTAGCTGAACACCAGCTGGGTACGGCCTGGAGATACTTTGAGCGCATGCGCCGTGACGGCAACCAGACTGGATCTCGCCGGACCGCAGCGGCCGGACGCCACCTGAGGAGGACGCCGCTGGCGTTCGCCCTGTTCGCGGGGTTGATGGCGTTGGTCACCGCCGTCAACCGCCCAGCCTTCGTGGACAATCCGTTGACTTTCTCGCACGATTTGTTGGCATCGCTGGGCAATCCGATGATCCGCTCCGGCAATCCAGCGGCGGCCGGGCTGCCCGGACTGGTCACCGAGGTGCACACAGTGACCGTCGATGGCGCGAAGCGAACTTACCGATCGATCACCTCGACCCGGGTGACCGATCGGATACCCCTGGTGATCGTGCTGCATGGTCGCGGGCAGTCAGGTTCCGTGGCGGAGAGCCAGACCGGGTTCCTGGGGCTGGCGCAGCGGCGGCAGGCGGTGCTGGTGTTTCCCGACGGGGAGCAGCGGTCCTGGGACGCCGGCCACGGCTGCTGCGGGTTCGCCGGCGCTCACCGCGCCCCCGACGTGCCCTTCGTGGCGGCGATCGTGGCTGACGCGGAGCACCGGTGGCCGGTCGACACCGGGCGGGTGTACCTGATCGGGTACAGCAACGGGGGCAAGCTCGCCTACAGCGCGGTGTGCGCGCACCCGACGTTCTTCGCGGCGGTGGCCACCTACGGAGCGGTGCCGTTGG
This sequence comes from Pseudonocardiaceae bacterium, assembly GCA_039924425.1. Taxonomy (GTDB): domain Bacteria; phylum Actinomycetota; class Actinomycetes; order Mycobacteriales; family Pseudonocardiaceae. Next base: position 1,560 of record JBDTAX010000088.1, on the reverse strand, counting down.
CACCCTGCCCAGCGGGCACACCCGCGGTGCCGTATTTGCTCGCGACCGGTGCCGCGGACCGGGTGCTGCTCTTCCACGGGAAGCCGGGAGGGCATCCGGCGTTGCCGGCGGTGCCGAGGGCGGTGGACTGGCTTCGGATCCAGGACGGCTGCTCAGCCAGAGCGCAGACCGGACGGGACGGCTCGGTGGTGCTCCAGCGATGGGCGGGCTGCGCGAGCGGAGCGGAGGTCGATTCGGTCGTCTACCCCGGGTGGGGCCACCCCTGGCCAGCCGCCCAGACCAGCACAGCGTCGCCCGCGGTCGCGACCCTGATGTGGGCTTTCCTCAGCCGCCACGGGCGCGTCATCACGCGTCCCACACCACCGCGCTTCGCTGCTGGGCAGGTGCACAAGCATCCATAAGACCCTGTGCGGGCGGGTGGGCAGGTGCACAAGCATCCATGTGCACTGGTCAGGCGCGGGGGTGGAGGCGCCCGAGTAGCTCGATCGGCACAATGCGAACCTTGAAGGGGTGGTGTGCTTCGAAGACCTCGTCGCCGGTTACCCGGGCTACTTCCTGGTAGTGGCCGTCGGCGTCGAGCTCGAGGACCAGCAGGTCGGGCACGGCGGGATCGAGCACCCAGTAGCTGGGGGTGCCCATCCGCTGGTAAGCGGCGCTCTTGAGGTTGAGATCAATCAGCCGGCCGCTCAGGGAGAGCACCTCGACGGCCAGCACGGGTGCCGCAGGGAGGTTCTTCTCGGTGAGCTCGTCGAACCGGGCCACCAGAACGTCGGGCTGCACCTCGTTGGAGACGTCGGTCTGGACGGCGAACGGCGCCGCGAGCACGTACAGGTCCTCGGGGCAGGCATCGTCGAGCACCCGGTACAGCCGCAGGCCGACGGTCTGGTGTCGCAGGCCGGGCGCCGGGCTCACCAGGAGCTCCCCGTCGATGAGTTCGTAGCGGCGACCATCATCGGGCATCCCTTCCAGGTCATGGACCGTGAAGGGAGTGCTGGCACCAACGCTCATCTTTGTCATGGTCCCCTCCTCGGGTCGGTCTGCCAAATGATGCCACCGGGGACTGACATTTCCGGCGAGCGCTCGCCCTGCACGGCCGCCGGTGGTTAGCCGCGCGACGCTCTCCGTGCCCGTGGTGGCATCAGGATCCGCGCGTCCACCCCGTATTGCTGGCACAGGGCAAGCAGGTGTGTGCCGTCGTAGAGCTCAAGCGGCTTCCCGTTCGCGAACTCGTGGCTTGTCTGGCCGAACCCGCTGGTGGTGATCAGGATGCCTTTGGTGGCGCCCTCGTGTTGGACGACGCCATAGAGATCGCGCACCGCGGTCGGTGGCACGGTCTGGGTGTAGAGCTTCACCTGGATCACGTACTTACCACCGCGCACAGGGGTCGGATCATACGCAATGCAGTCGATACCACCGTCGCCGCGGGCCTGGAAGAGGGCGGTTTCAATCGGTCATGACCACACAGTGCTCCGCGATCAGCTCTTCGAAAACTTCGACCGGCTTTCGCCAGCCCAGTGTTTTTCGTGGTCTTCCATTCAGCTCTGCCGCTACTCTATCAAG
>JBDTAX010000087.1:0-10303 GCA_039924425.1 Pseudonocardiaceae bacterium | reverse complement strand
ATCCACCAGTACATGATCGGGACGCTGGTGGTCCGGTGATGCCGCCTTCGCTCAGTGTCCTCGCGGAGCGGACCATGAGTTGCTCAGCTGGCCAGCTCGTCGCTCGATCGGTGGCCTTCATTGGTCTCGGCTACGATGCGTACGCTCACTTTGATCTCGCCGCTGGTTTCGACGCCAATAGCGCCTGGATCAGTCAGGGTATGCTCTTTCGGTTCGATGGCGCCCTGGCTGCCCTGGCCGGCCTCGTGGTGCTCCTGATCCGCCGCCCAGCTTCCGCTCTTTTCGCGCTGCTGGTCGCTGGCGGTGCGCTGAGCGCGGTGTTGTTCTACACTTATGTCCATCTCGGTGCCTTTGGGCCGTTGCCGGACATGTACGAGCCAGTTTGGTACCCGGAAAAGTTGCTCAGCGCCATGGCCGAAGCCGCCACGGTTCTCGCTGCCGGTACGCTGCTGTTTTTTGACTGGACGACGGGTAAGTTGTCCTCAACCCGCTGACCCCTCTATATAGCCGAGTTGCCCTCACCCCGCTGACTCTGGGTGAGGGCAACTCGGTGTTCGTGTAAATCTATGCGGTTAGAGATTGATGCGGATACCGAGTAAGCCGCCACGGTCATAGTCATCGTGGTAGCGGTACCCGCCGCCGTAGTAGCTGTGTCCGTAGCCACCGTGGTAGCCGCCGTAGCCGCCGTAGTGACGGTAGCCGCTGTAGCCGTAGTCGCTGTGGTGGCTGTATCCACCACCACCACAACCGCAGCAACCACCGCCGCCGCCTGCTGAGAAGATCTCCCCAACCTTCATTGCCCCTCCTCTGACTTCGCTTTCAGGAACTTCTCTTCGTCTGGAAACGCTGGATGCGTCCTACCGCGCGAGGGAGATGAAGCCTCGCCGCGGCCCTTCACCTCGTGACGGCGCTTGCGGCAGATCCTCGCCCCAGCAGAAGATCGTTCTGGCCGATCGCGATGCCGTTACACAGTCGGGTCCAAACGTATGCCGTCACCTGTCTAGTCGTACTACGAACGCGCACCTTTCGCAACTCGCGCTACTTATGTGACTGAGAGTGCGTGTCGCCCTTAGTGTCCGGAATTGACCGGATATCAAGCCTCCGCGACCGGAATGGACGCCGTCCGCCGGGCCTGTGGTGCCACTGTGTGTGACCGGTGGGTGACTGGCGCCGGTGTGGGGTGCGCCGACGGCGGCCGGAGCCCGAGATCGCCCGGTAGGGCAGCGATCATCGATCGTGACCATACTGTGACTTTTGTGATCGAATCGTGATGAAAGTGATGTTGAGTGGGTAGGTCGTGTGTCGCGGTCCGCCGGATCTGCGAGGATCTACCCGAGGCGGGTTGACGTGGGGAAGGAAGCACGTGGCAACGACAGAAGCAGCCGCCCCGACGGCGATCGAGCGGGCCGCCCGCGCGGAAGCGGCGCGGACCAACGCGGCGGACAGCAAACTGTCCGACGTCAGCTCGCTGCAGGTCGGCCCGACCGCCGGTGCGGTCGCCCCGAGGCGTGTCCTGCACCGGGTGGTGATGCCCCGCGCGGACGACCCCCCGGAGGTGCGGCCGCTGTACCTCGACGAGCCCGAGACCGTGCACGGGCGCACCGCGCACGTCGTGTCCCGTTCGACGGTGACCCTGCCACCGGCCTGCCAGCTCTCCTTCGCCACCTATTTCAACGCCTTCCCGGCCAGCTACTGGAAGCGCTGGACCCGGGTGGAGGAGGTGGCGCTGCGGCTCACCGTTCGGGGCTCCGGGAGGGTGGATCTTTACCGCTCCAAGTCCAACGGCGATGTCGTGCACTTGGAGGGCAAGCATCTCGACGGCAACCAACTCGACCTTGGTGATGGGTTGCGAGATGTTCCGGTGCAGCTGGAGTTCCGGGAGTCGCTCGCGCCGTTCGAGGACGGCGGGTGGGTCTGGTTCGATGTCGCCACCGAGGACGGGTCGCTGACCATCACCGATGCGGCCTGGATCGTCGACGAGCCGCTGCCGGTGCGCCCGTTGGCGGTGGCGATCACGACTTTCAACCGCCCGGCGGACTGTGTTACCGCGCTGGCCGCGCTGGCCGAGGACCACGCGGTACTCGACGTCGTCGCGAAGGTCTTCGTCGTGGACCAGGGCAGCGTCTCGGTGCGCGCGCACCAGCGCTTCGCCGACGTCGCCGCCCAGCTCGGGGACCGGTTGGTGGTGATCGACCAGGAGAACCTCGGTGGCTCGGGTGGATTCACCCGGGGCATGCTCGAAGCGCTGCGCACCGACGGGGTTGAGCACGTACTGCTGATGGACGATGACGTCCGACTGGAGCCCGACAGCGTGCTGCGCGCGCACGCCTTCGCCAGCGCGACCTCCGCGCCGGTTATCGTCGGCGCGCAGATGCTGAACCTTCAGGTCCGCAGCCAGCTGCATGCCATGGGCGAGATCGTGGACCTGCGGACCAGCTTCTGGCGCCCCGCACCCGGGTCGGTCTACCAGCACGATTTCGCCAAGCTCTCACTGCGCGAGCAGAGCTTGCTGCACGCCCGCATCCATTCCACCTACAACGGCTGGTGGATGTGTCTTTTCCCGCGCGAGGTCCTGGAGCGCACCGGCCTGCCGCTGCCGCTGTTCATCAAATGGGACGACGCGGAGTACGCGTTGCGCGCCGCTGAGCACGGCTTCCCGACCGTCACCCTGCCTGGTGCCGCGATCTGGCACATGCCCTGGACCGACAAGGACGACGCGACCGACTGGACCGCGTACTTCCACCTGCGCAACCGGCTGATCACCCTGGCGTTGCACAGCTCCTACGACGTCCGTCGAGCTCTGGTGCACGATGGCTTCCGGAACACCTTCAAGCACCTGATGGCGATGGAGTACTCGACCGTGGCGCTGCACCACAAGTCGATCGAGGACTTCCTCGCTGGGCCCGAGGGCCTGTTCGCCTCGCTGCGCGAGGCGTTGCCCGCCGTCCGACGACTTCGCGAGGGCTACGACGACGCCCGGGTCTTCTCCTCCGCGCAGCAACTCCCCACGCCGTTGTTCGATCCGGTGCGCATCGAGGCCCTGCTCGACCCGCCGGTGCATCCGGTCGCCATCGCCAAGCGTGCGCTGTCGACCGTCTCCCGGCACCTGCGTTCACCGCAACCCCAGACCCGCGAGCGCCCGCAGATCAACGTGCCGGCCAGCAACGCCCGGTGGTTCCTGCTTGGCATGGTGGACTCGGCCACCGTCTCTAACGCCGACGGTAGTGGTGTCGCCTTCCGCAAACGCGATCCCCAGCAGTTCCGCGCCTTGCTGCGCCGCACGATCGTGCTCTACCGGCGGTTGGTCCAGGAGTGGGAGCCCACCGCGCGGCGCTACCGAGCGGCGGTCCCCGAGCTGACCTCCGCGCAAGCCTGGGATCGGGTGTTCGACTCCAGCCCGCCGGGGGGTCGGCCCGACGTTCGGTGAACCCAGCGCTACCCTCTGGCGACGCTACGCGCAGCCCGCGTCACCCCCCGTCAGGACTGAGGAGTCCATGTCGAGCAGCACTGTCTGGAGTCCGGATACGTCAGCCACCAGCGCGCCTGTCGAGCCGTCCTCGACGCTGCTGCAGCGGGTGATCCTGCCCCGCCGGGCCGATCCGATCGCCGTCCGCGCGCTCTACGTCGACGAGCGCCAGGCCACCGTCCAGCGGGTGTGGCCGGTCCCGGGCGCCGCGGTGGCCAACCCGCGAGACGTCGATGTCGAGGTCACCGTCGCCAACCCCAACGTCACGCGGGTGCGCGCGCTGTCCCGGACCAGCGTGGCGGTGCCCGAGCGCACCGAAGTGTCCTTCGCGGCGTATTTCAACGCCTTCCCCGCCAGCTACTGGCGGCGCTGGACGGCGCTGCGCACTCTGCATCTGCGCCTCGACGTCGAGGGCGCTGGCCGGGTCGACGTCTACCGCTCCAAGGCGGACGGCAGCCAGATCCACGTGCACGGCGAGCTGGTCGAGGGTCGCAGTGCGGTGGATGTCGAGCTGGACCTGACCCCGTTCGAGGACGGCGGCTGGTACTGGTTCGACCTCGCCACCGAGGACTCGGAGCTGCTGGTGCACTCCGGTGGCTGGCACGCGCCGACCGCCGCGCCAGGGCGCGCGGCGGTGACCATCGGGATGCCGACGTTCAACCGCCCCACCGACTGCGTGGCCACCCTGCGCGCGATCGGTGACGATGAGCTGGTGCGGGCGATCGTCACCGCCGTGGTGATCCCCGACCAGGGTGTGAACAAGGTCCGTGAACAGGACGGTTTCGCTGCGGCGCAGAGCTTGTTGGGCGATCGGCTGCGGATCATCGACCAGCCCAACATCGGCGGCTCCGGTGGTTACGCGCGCGTCATGTACGAGGCGCTGGAGCACACCGACTGCGAGCAGATCCTCTACATGGACGACGACATCGTCCTGGAGCCCGACTCGATCCTGCGCGCCGTGGCGTTCTCCCGCTTCGCGCGCCGCCCGATGCTGGTGGGCGGGCAGATGCTTCAGGCCCAGGCTCGTTCCCGGCTGCACGCCTGGGGCGAGATCGTGGACCGGCAACGGATGCGCTGGAACAAGGCGCCGGGCACCGAGTACGACCACGACTTCGCTCAGCACTCGCTGCGCCAGACCGCCTGGATGCACCGGCGCACCGACGTCGACTACAACGCCTGGTGGATGTGCCTGATTCCGCGCGTCGTCGCCGAGCACATCGGCCTGCCGTTGCCGCTTTTCATCAAGTGGGACGACGTCGAGTACGGGCTGCGCGCCCGAGCGGCGGGCTACCCCACCGCGACGGTGCCCGGCGTGGGCATCTGGCACATGTCCTTCGCCGACAAGGACGACGCCACCGACTGGCAAGCGTATTTCCACCTGCGCAACCGGCTGGTTGGCGCGGCGCTGCACGGCACCGTCGAGCGGCCCACCGCGATGCTCGCCGACAGCCTCAAACACGCCCTCAAGCACGCGCTGGCGATGGAGTACTCCACGCTGGCGCTGCAGGAGATGGCGATCCGGGATTTCCTGGCCGGACCGGAGGCACTGTTCGACAAGCTGCCCACCGCGCTGGGTGAGGTCCGGGCCCGGTGCGCGGAGTTCACCGACGGGCAGGTGGTGGACTCCCAAGAACTACCGTTACCAGCCGCTGGGCAGCTCGCGGTGCAACGAATACTTAAACCGCCTACCAACCCGGTCACCATCGGGGCGACCCTGCTCAAACGCTTGGCGCACCAACTACGCCCGGTCGATGTGCAGGCGCAGCACCGACCGCAGCTGGCGCTGGCCCGCGCCGACGCCCGGTGGTTCGTGCTCTCCGGGCTGGACGGGGTGACCGTCTCCACGGCGGACGGCCGCGGCGTCACCTACCGCAAGCGGGATCCCCAAGCGTTCCGCTCGATGTTCGCCCGCTCGGTGGCGCTGCATCGGCAACTGGCCCGGGAGTTCCCCCGGCTGCGCAGGCGCTACCGAGACGCCGCGCCGGAGCTCACCAGTCCCATGGAGTGGAAACGGATCTTCGACGCGTGAGGGCGCCTGTCATCGACCACCAGGAACTTGCGCTGCTCGCCGCTGTGCAGCGCGGCATTGCGGTACCACCGGTAGTGAGCGCCGCCCGGGGGATGTCGCATTTCGGGGAACACGCCCTGGGCTGGCTAGTGCTGGGTGCGCTGGGTGCGCTGGTCGATCGGCGGCGGCGGCGGGATTGGCTGCTCGCCGCGGCTGCGGTGGCCGCCGCGCACGGCAGCTCGATCGGGCTCAAGCGGGTGGTGCGCCGGCCGCGCCCGGCTGATCCCTCGGTGGTTGTGCTGGCGGGTACCCCGAGCCAGCTGTCCTTCCCGTCCTCGCATGCTGCCTCGACCACCGCGGCGGCGATCGTCTACGGCGGGCTGCTGCGCCGCCGGCTCAGCCCGCTGCTGGTGCCCCCGATGTTGCTGAGCAGGCTGGTGCTGGGCGTGCACTACCCGAGCGACGTCCTGCTCGGCTCCGCGCTGGGCGCGGCCATCGGTGCCGGAATGCGACGATGGCTGCGCGGCAGCGCCCCGGCCGGCAATTCCCAGCGCGGCCCGATTCCGAGAGGACGGCGATGACCACCACCGCGCCGCGGATCCCGAGTAGCGTCCACGGCGGTCCCGTGCTCGCTGGGCTGGTTCGCACCATGCGGCCCCGGCAGTGGGTGAAGAACGTCCTGGTGCTGGCCGCGCCCTTCGCGGGCGGCACCATCTTCCAGTTGCCCGTACTCGCCGCCGTTGGGATCGCCTTTGTGGTGTTCTCGCTGGCCGCATCTGGTGTGTACCTGGTCAACGACGTCCAGGACGTCGAAGCCGATCGCGCGCACCCGATCAAATGCATCCGGCCGATCGCCGCGGGAGTGGTGCCACCACGGTTGGCGTTGGCGCTGGCGGTGGTGCTGTTCGTGACCGCGATCGGGTTGTCTTTCCTGGCGTCCACCGACTTGGTGATCGTCACGTCGGTGTACATCGTGGTGCAGCTCGCCTATTGCCGCTGGCTCAAACACCAGCCGGTGGTGGACATCTCCATCGTCGCGTCCGGCTTCTTGCTGCGGGCCATCGCCGGCGGTGCCGCAGCGGAGATCGCGTTGTCCCAGTGGTTCCTGCTCACCACCGCGTTCGGCTCGCTGTTCATGGTGGCCGGCAAGCGCTACGCCGAGATCCGCCTTGCCGAGCGTACCGGTGCCAAAATCCGCAAGTCGCTGGACGGTTACACCGCCTCCTATCTGCGTTTCGTGTGGACGCTCTCAGCCACTGGTGTGATCATGATGTATGGCCTGTGGGCGTTTCAGCTCAGCCAGGCCAACCACTCGCGCTGGCCCGTGATCTCTCTGGTGCCCTTCGTGATGGCTGTACTGCGCTACGCCGTGGACGTCGACGGCGGCAACGGCGGCGAACCCGAAGAGATCGCCCTAGGTGACCGCGTCTTGCAAGTATTAGCCGCCGCCCTAGTCCTCACCCTCATCGCCGCCGTATACCTCTAACGCCGCCCCGGCGGCGCCTTCCGTGATGTCCCACACTCACTGGGACGAGCCCATCTCAGGCAGTGAACTCGGTGAGGTCGAGTACGCGATCTCGCGCGAGCAATGGCTCGCCTACTGATCGATCGGCCAGGAGCTGTTGGGGCGGGAGTGGGGTTTGTTCAGACTGGCAGGCGGCGGAAGATCGGGCGGGGGAGGTGGCGGAGGGCGGACATCACGTAGCGCATCGGGGAGGGGGCCCAGGCTTGCTCGCGGCCGTTCGTGACGGCGTCCACGATCACCTCGGCGACCTGCTCCGGAGTGACGGACAGTGGGGCGGGTTTCAGGCCCGCGGTCATTTTGGTGTGCACGAAGCCGGGCCGGATCACCGACACCGTGATCCCTGATGGGCGCAGCGCCTCGGTGAGGCCGGTGTAAAAAGCGTCCAGACCTGCCTTGGTGGACCCGTAGCAGAAGTTCGAGCGCCGGGGGCGCTCGGCGGCGGCGGAGGACAGCGCGACCAGCGCGCCGTGGCCTTGCCGTTGCAACGCCGTGGCCAGCAACACGCCGACCGACACCGCACCCAGGTAATTGACCTGCGCGAGCTCGAGCGCGGTGGCGTGGTCGGTCCACGCCCTCTCCTGATCGCCGAGCAACCCGAAGGCGACCAGCGTGACGTCGATGTCGCCGTCGGCGAAGGCCTTCTCGATCGTCTCGGGGTGTGCGGCGGTGTCCGCGGCGTCGAAGGGCAGTGTCGTCACTGTGGCTCCGACTCGTTCAAGCCGCGCCGCGGCGGCGTCCAGCCGCGGTGAGGGGCGGGCGGCCAGCACCACCCTAAGTGGGCGGCGGGTGGCGTAGCGCTCGGCGGTGGCCAGCGCGATCTCAGAGGTGCCGCCCAGCAGCAGCAGGGACTGGGGGTTGCCCACAGCGTCAATCACAGGTCGAGTCTCCTGGACAGGTCGGAGGCGAAGATGCCGTCGGGGTCGGCGGTGGCGCGGATCTTGCGCCACTCGTCGAGTCTCGGGTACATCCGGGCTATGGTGGCGGCCGAGGCCCGGGACTCCTTGGCCAGGTAGAGCCGCCCGCCGGCGTCGAGCACCTGCTCGTCGAGCCGGTCACAGAACTCCGCGAGGCCTCGGCGGATCGGGAGGTCCACGGTGGCCGTCCAGCCGGGTTGCGGGAACGACAGCGGCGCCGCGCTGGCCGCGCCGAAGCGTTTGAGCACGTTGAGGAAGGAGACGTGCCCCGAGCGCGCGATCTTCTCCACAATGCGGCGGAAGCTGTCCTCCGTCCCGAACGGGACCACGAACTGGTACTGCAGGAAGCCCCGCGAGCCGTATGCGCGGTTCCACTGCCCGATCATGTCCAGCGGGTGGTAAAAAGTGGTCAGGTTCTGCACCTCACCGCGGCGGCGCTGGGGTGCCTTGCGGTACCACGCCTCGCTGAGCGCGCCGAAGATCGCCCGGTTGGCTAGGCCGCCCGGGAACACGTCGGGCGCGGTGAGCAGTTGCGGCGCGTCGAAGGCCAGTGGGGCGCGGCGCAGTTTCGGCGGCAGCTGCTCACGCCGAGCCAGTGAGCCGCGGGTGAGTACCGCGCGGCCCAGCTTCGAGCCGGTGGAGATCGCGTCGAACCACGCGGCGGAGTAGTCGTAGCGGTCGTCGGAGCCGTCGGTGAGCAGCGCCATCAGCTCGTCGAGGTTGGCGGTGCGGTCGGTGTCGACGATGAAGTACGCCGACTCGATCGCGGTGAGCGCGATCGTGGCGCGCACGATGACCCCGGTCAGCCCCATGCCGCCGACGGTGGCCCAGAACGGCTCATCCTCGGGTGTCAGGGTGGTGACCGAGCCGTCGGCGGTGACCAGGTCGAGGGAACGGACGTGGTTGCCGAAGCTGCCCGCGCTGTGGTGGTTCTTGCCGTGGATGTCGGCCGCGATCGCGCCGCCCACGGTGACCTGTCGGGTGCCAGGCAGCACCGGGACCCACAGCCCGAACGGCAACGCGGCGCGCATCAGGGCATCCAGGCTGACCCCGGCGTCGACCACGGCCAGCCCGCTGTCCGCGTCGAGGCGGTGGATTCGGTTGCATCCGGTCATCTCGATGACCAGCCCGCCCGCGTTCTGCGCCGGGTCACCGTAGGAGCGCCCCAGCCCGCGGGCGATCACGCCCCGGCTTCCGGCGTCACGCACGGCTCGCTGGATCGACTCGACCGTTGGGTTGACCAGCACCCGTGCCGTGCTCGGCGCGGTCCCCCCCCACCCGCTCAGCGAGCGCACCACGATCTCAGACATCACCGCGCAGGCTACCACCGGGTGCGGGTGTAGGCGTCCCGGGCGGCGGTGTCGCCGGAGAGCTCCAGGGCGCCCCAATCGAGGTCGGGATGGCCGGTCAACCGGGTGGGTACCTCGTAGAGCCGGCCGAACGGGCGCAGTGCGGCGAAGTCGCCGCCATATCGCTGATCTGTGGTGATCGCCGAGAGCCGATCGAGACGGCGTGGCGCTTCGATCACCACCTCGGGAGCGTCAGCGAGCCCGTCGGCTACCTCGGGGATGTTGTGCACGCAGGGGAACAGGAACGCCTGCGGCCAGCTCACCAGCACCGGACCCCGACCGGCGAGGAACTTGGTGAATCCGACCACGGAGCGCAGCCGGGGCCCGGTGACGGCCAACCAGCCGTCCGGGCCGGTGCTGGCGTCCACCGCGTGGATCCGGACCCGGTCGGCACCGGCCGGGATCCGCGGCGCGTCGAGGCCGATGGACCGCCATGGTCGGTAGTCCCGCAGGCCCTTCAACAGCCATGACCGGTAGTCCACCGGGCCGTTCAGGCTGAGCGGCACTCGATCGAACGGCACCCGAGCGCCCAGCGTGGTGACCCCGGCGGGCCCGGCCCGGCCGAACTCCAGGACCAGCTTGTTGCCCCCGTCGGTGCGGCCAGACACCGACACCGCCACGCCACCGTCCCTGCCCAGGGGAGGCAGCGTGAACCAGGGGCTGGTCATGCTTCCCGTGTGCCGTGGCCCACTGAGCAGGCTTCCCCAGAGCTCGGCCGACATCCCGGTGCCCGGCGGGTCCGGCGGCGGCGAGCTGGGGTCGAAGCCGGCCAGCGCGGCGAACCCGTCCAGCTGACCAGAGGAGTCCGCGGGACTCAGCACGGCGCCGTCGGGCAGTACCTGCAGGTCGTCGGCCAGGCCGCAGTAGGGGCCACCGCCCAGCCGATGCAGGTTCACCAGGGCGAGCGAGCCAGCCGACCGTCGCAGCGGTGCGGCCAGGAACGAGCCAAGCAGCACCGCCACCCCGGTGGCCGCCACCGCCACCGTGAGCACCGCTGGCAGCCTGTGGATAACCCGTGAGTGGCGATGCGAGTTATCACTC
>JBDTAX010000086.1:0-4992 GCA_039924425.1 Pseudonocardiaceae bacterium | reverse complement strand
GGTTCCCAGTGCCAGTTCGACCAGCGGCAACACGGTGGCGACCGGCCCGACCAGATCCGGTGGCAGCAGCTGGTAGGCGCTCACGGCAACCCGGGTCTGCCCCGGGTCCACCGCTTTGAGCGCCCCGGAGACCAAGAACACCGCAGCCAGTCCCAGCCGTGCCACAGCACTCAGCCAAGCCACAGTTCCGACTCGTGCCACAGTGCTCAGCTCATCAGCGAGCGGGCGGGACACGGCGGGCACCGCAGCAGCGTAGACCAGTCACTTCGTCAGATCCGTACCGTGGTGGCAACGGCGTCGCTGAGGTGCGGTGATGGAAGATGGCTGTCGAGCCGGATGATGAGGTTGGGCACGTCCACCAGGACATGTCCGGCGGGTGGCTGCGGCCGGCGGTGTTCGGCGCGATGGACGGTCTGGTGACCAACATCGCGCTGATCGCGGGAGTGGGCGGCAGCGGGGCGGGCGCTCACCTGATCGTGCTGACCGGGACGGCTGGGTTGGTGGCGGGCGCGTTCTCGATGGCGCTGGGTGAGTACGCGTCGGTGGAGACGCAGAACGACTCGGTGCGGGCCGAGGTCCGGGTCGAACGTGACGAGCTGAGCCGTCACCCAGCCGCGGAGCAGGCCGAGCTGCTCGCCTCCTTGGTGCGGATGGGCTTGACCCGCGAGACCGCGCGGCGAGTGGCCGAGGAGGTGCACGCCAACCCGTCGCTGGCCCTGCGGGTGCACATCAACCAGGAGCTTGGCGTGAACCCCGACGAGCAGCCCTCCCCGTGGGTGGCCGCCGGCTCGTCGTTCCTCTGCTTCGCGCTCGGCGCGCTGATCCCGCTCATCCCGTATCTGCTCGGCTTCACCGGGCTGATCGCGGGTCTGATCACCGGCGCGGGTGGGCTGTTGCTGGCGGGAGGGCTCGCGGCCCGGTTCACCACCCGCTCGTGGTGGCGCGGCGGATTGCGCCAGGTGGGGTTCGGCGTGATCGCCGCGGTGGCGACCTATCTGGTCGGCGCACTGATCGGGATCGGCGCGGGCTGACGGTATCCGAAATGCGCGAAGCGGTCATCAGCCTCCGGCGTGTTTCCCGCACACCGGCCACGCACCCATTCCCTGCGAGCTCAGGACCCGCTCGGCGACGGCGATCTGCTGTTCCCGGGTGGCATTCACGGGGCTGCCCACGCCACCGTTGGCGAGCCACGTCGACATCGTGAACTGCAGTCCACCGTAGAAGCCGTTGCCGGTGTTGATCGCCCAGTTCCCGCCAGATTCGCAGCGCGCGACCGCGTCCCAGTCCACCCCCGCCTCGGCGGCGGCGTTATCCGTGACCATACTAGCCGCAGTCAATGCGGCACAGACTGCGACAACGACACGGGACAGGTAACGTCGAGTGAGTGATCGATGCTTTTCTCGGGACATGGAAACTCGATTTCCCGGCCGCCTCGAAGGCGCCGAATGAGTCGGAGAAAGTTGTGCCGGTATCCCCTCATGGCACACGTAAAAAAGGAAGGTATCGAAAGTCTCGCGGCGCCGAACGGTCAATTTATTCGACGCATGGCAGTCAATTCCGCATGCCGTCAAGGAACGCGCCACCCGGTGTCAGTCAATCATTTCTTGCCCGTCGAAGATCTAGTCGATCATTTTCACGGAGCCCCGTGAGCGCGTCAGGACAGTCAGCTACCATCGCGCCGATCGGCGCGTCCCATTCCATTGATGGTTGATGGGACGTTCTTTAACCCGAATTTACGTGATCTTGGGTGATGCGGCAGGCTACCTGCGGATCGAGGGAGGACCGAGCGTGGGCGTACCGCCGAAGGTGTCGGTGATCGTGGTCAACTACCGCGGCGCGGAGCACACCGTGACCTGCCTGCGCGCGCTGCGCGACGAGCTGGACTGGCCCACCGAGGCGCTGGAGCTGATCTGCGTGGACAACGCCTCCGGCGACGGTGACGCGCGACGGATCGCCGCCGCGGTCCCGCAGGTTCAGCTGATCCGCTCGGCCACCAACCTCGGGTTCGCCGGCGGCTGCAACCTCGGGGCCAGCAAGGCCACCGGCTCGGTCGTCGCTTTTCTCAACAGCGACGCGCGACCGCACCGTGACTGGGTGCGCGCCGCAATCGAGGCGCTGGCCGAAAGCCCCGACATCGCCGCGGTGGCCAGCAAGGTGCTGGACTGGGACGGCGAGCGGATCGACTACGTCGACGGCGGCCTGACCTGGTACGGGATGGGGTACAAGCCGCACGTCGGCAAGCCCGACGACGGTGCCCATGACACCGCCCGCGACGTGCTGTTCGGCACCGGTGCGGCGCTGCTGGTCCGGCGCGAGGTCTTCGAGCGACTCGGCGGGTTCGACGAGCGGTTCTTCATGTTCTGCGAGGACGTCGACCTCGGCTGGCGGCTGAACCTGCGCGGGTACCGGGTGCGCTACGAACCGGCCTCGATCGCCTACCACCGCCACCACGCCTCGCTGCGCGGCGCGGACCCGGCCCGCGAGACCTACCTGCTGGAACGCAACGCGCTGGCCTCGCTGTACAAGAACGTCTCCGACGAGACCCTGGCCACCGTGCTACCGGCGGCGCTCGTGCTGGCGGTGCGCCGCGCCACCGCCCGCGGCGAGTGCGACCCGACCGAGCTGGAGATGACCCGCCGTGGCCTCGAAGCTGAAGCCCCTGGACCCATGGCCGTGCCCCGGGTGACCATGGCCGGGGTCTACGCCATCGACCGCTTCGTCGAGATGCTGCCCGCACTGGCCATCTCCCGACGCGCTGAGCAGGCCGCCCGGGTCCGCACCGACGCCGACCTGCTGCCGCTGATGCGCAACGCCCTGGAGCGCACCTCCCCGGAGATGCCCTATTTGCTCGCGCACGACGCGATCGTCGAGGCACTCGGTGTTTCGCGGGTGTACGGCGCCCGCCGACGCGTCTTGATCATCACCGCGGACGCGGTGTCGCAGCGGATGGCCGGGCCGGCGATCCGCGCCTGGAACATGGCCGAGGTGCTCTCCGGCGAGCACGACGTGCGCCTGATCAGCCTCAACCCGCACTGCTCCCCACCACCCGCCGATTTCGACGTGCGCCAAGTCCCCGCGCGCCAGATCGCCCCGGATCTGTCCTGGGCCCAGTTGGTAGTCCTTCAAGGCCACGTGCTCGAGCAGATCCCGTCGCTAAAGACGTCCAACCACATCGTCATCGTCGACATCTACGACCCAATGCACCTCGAGCAACTCGAACAGACCCGCGATCTGGGTGAGGAGGAACGCGGGCGGGTCGTCGAAGCGGTGACCGCCGTGTTGACGGCCCAGCTGCGCCGCGGCGACTTCTTCCTGTGCGCCTCGGAGCGGCAGCGGCATTTCTGGCTCGGGCACTTGGCCGCGATCGGGCGGCTATCCCCCGTTGTCTATGACGCTGACCCGACGACCCGTTCGCTGCTCACGGTGGCCCCCTTCGGGTTGTCCGGCAAGCCGCCGCAGCGCACCGGTCCCGGGTTGCGCGACACATTGGGGTTGGGGCCGCGCGACAAGGTGGTGCTCTGGGCGGGCGGGGTCTACTCCTGGTTCGACCCGTTGACCCTGCTGCACGCCGTGCACGCGTTGCGCGCCGAGCACCCGGAGCTGCGGCTGGTGTTCCTCGGGATGCGCCACCCGAATCCTGACGTGCCCGAGATGGGCATGGCCGGGCAGGCCCGCCGGCTCGCCGAGGCCCTCGGGCTCACCGGGCAGCAGGTGTTCTTCAACGAGACCTGGGTGCCCTACGCCGACCGGCAGAACTGGCTGCTCGACGCCGATGCCGGCGTCACCACGCACTTCG
Organism: Pseudonocardiaceae bacterium; assembly: GCA_039924425.1. GTDB lineage: Bacteria > Actinomycetota > Actinomycetes > Mycobacteriales > Pseudonocardiaceae. Next base: position 1,196 of record JBDTAX010000086.1, on the reverse strand, counting down.
AGCACGTCGAGACCACGTTCGCGTTCCGGACCCGGGTGCTGGACTACCTGTGGGCGCAGCTGCCCATCGTCACCACCAGCGGCGACGCCTTCGCCGAGCTGGTCGCCGCCGAGGAGCTCGGCGTGGTGGTGCCCGCTGGCGACCCGGTAGCGCTGGCCGCGGCGCTGGCGCGGGTGCTCTATGACGACGCTTTCGCCGCCGGCTGCCGGGAGCGGATCGCGGCGGTGGCCCAGCGCTACACCTGGGAGGCGGCGCTGGCGCCGCTGGCCGAGTTCTGCCGGCACCCCCGTCCCGCGCCCGACCGCTCGCGCACCGCCCCGCTCACCCCTGGCGACGGCCACCGGGCCGGGATAACCGCCGCCCTGCGCCGGGACGCCGCCCTGGCCCGCACCTACCTCACCACCGGCGGCCCCGCTGAGCTCGCCCGCCGAGCCGCCGGCCGCCTCCGGAGGCTGTGGATAACCCGTGAGTGGTAATGCGAGCGATAACTCGCATTACCACTCACGGGTCCTCTTGGACGGGACGCCGCTGCTGGGCCAGCGCAGCGGGATCGGGCGCTACACCGCCGCGCTGCTGGGTGAGCTGGCCACCCGGGCCGACCTAGACGTCACGGTCACCGCGTTCACCGCTCGTGGGCAAGCGGCGCTGCGCGCGGCGGTGCCGCCGGGGGTGAGGGTGCGCGGTGGGCCGGTCCCGGCCCGGGCGTTGCGGGCGTTGTGGCGCCGGGTGGGCTGGCCCCCGACTGAACTGCTGGCCACCGAGGCGGACGTGCTGCACGCCACCAACTTCGTGCTTCCGCCGGCCAAGCGCGCTCGCGGGGTCGTCACCGTGCACGACCTGGCCTTCCTGGATCACCCGGAGTTCCTGGCTCCGCAACAGCGTGACCTGCCGGAGCTGCTCCGGCGCTCGGTGGCCCGCGCGGCGGTGGTGTGCACTCCCAGCGTCGCGGTGGCGCGGCAGGTGGCTCGCAGGCTCGACATATCCGAGGAGCGGATCGTGGTCACCCCGCTGGGCGTGGATCCCGCCTGGTCGAGTGCTGGCCCGCCGTCCCCGGAGCTGCGCGCGAGGCTGGGGTTGCCGCCGCGCTACCTGCTGTTCGTCGGCGCGGCGCAGCCCCGAAAAGGCCTCAGTGTGCTGCTCGACGCGCACGCCGCGCACCCTGAGCTCGCGCCGCTGGTGCTCGCCGGGCCAGCGGG
>JBDTAX010000085.1:0-52762 GCA_039924425.1 Pseudonocardiaceae bacterium | reverse complement strand
TACTGGGCGCGGAACGGGTTGCGCACCGTCAACTCGCCGAACCGATGCCCGTGCTGCAGATCCTCGGTGGCCAGCTCGGTGGCACCGGCCCGCAGCGCCGCCTCGATGATCAGCGCATCCCAGAAATTGATCGAATGCTCTTCGGACAGCCGGCTGGCGGAGATGATGAGCAGCGGATCGGTGTCGACGCGGCACCACTCGCTGTAGTCGCACACCACCTTGCGTGCCTGAGTTGGTGTCAGTGGTGGTTGGAGTTTGCGGGTCGCCGCGCTGTAGAACTCCTGCAGCACTTGGGTGCTCAGGATTCCGAGACCCGATGCCCACAGTCGCGCGAGCAGGTTCTCGGCAGCCCGCTGCTTGGCGTCGTCGTGGGTATCATGCGAATAGATCAGGACGTTGGTGTCGATGAATGTTGTGCCGGGCGGGGACGGAGTGCTCACGCGCCGTACCGGTCGAGCCGGTGTCCGTAGAGCTCTTCCCGAGTCCAGCGGCGACCACCGTGGTCGGTCGCTGAGGACATCATCTCCAGCGCCGATTCCCGTGCTCTGATGTACCTGTCACGCGCCTCGATCAGCTCCGTGATCTGGTGGGTCACCAGGCCGCTGACCGACGTGCCGCGCTCGGCGGCGATCACCTTTGCCTGCCGGATGAGGTCGGCGTCGAGCTGGATCGTGAGGTTTCGCTTCACGAACACAGTATAACGCGTGGAGCACGTGAATTAGTGTGATGAAGTAGACCGGAGAAGTTGAGGTGGCGGGTTGCCAGAGGCCAGGTACGTCGTCCGGGTGTTGCGGGCCGGTTCGTCGGACGTCGCCGGAGTGGGGTTCGTGGTCGGCGACCGAGAGATCCTGACCTGCGCGCATGTGGTGAACGTGGCGCTGGGCCGGGAGCAGCGCGCTCAGGAGCCGCCAGGATCGAGCGTACGGGTGCAGGTCGATTTTCCGATTCTGGGCGGCAGGCAAGAGCCTCCGTCGCGGAACTGCCGGGTCGAGGCCTGGGTCCCGCCGCCAGAAACCGGAACCCACGGTGGGGATGTGGCCGGTCTGGTCATCGTCGGAGATGATCTACCGGCGGAGGCGGGCCCGGCGCGGTTGGCCGAGGTGGTGAACGTCCAGGCGGCTGACGCGGACGTGTTCGGTTACCCGGCCGACCCACCGCGCCCCGACGGTGCCTGGGCCGCCTGCCGGCTGCGCGGTCTGGTGGGCGGCGGGATGCTCCAGCTGGATCCACGGGATGAAGCGGCCTTTCGTGCCCAGCCTGGTTACAGCGGTTCCCCGATCATCCTCGCTTCCGACGGTGTCGGGGATGCCGTGGTGGGCATGCTGGCCGTGGCCAGCGGGATAGACGGCCCGCGCGACGCCTACGCGATCCCGGTGTCCCAGCTGGTTGATGCCTGGCCGGCGGTACTGGCCAAGCGGACCTGTCCGTACCGCGGCTTGGAACCGTTCCGGGCACGGGACGCCGAGGCTGGCTTGTTCGTCGGACGGGAAGCCGAGACCGCCGAACTGCGCAGGAAGATCAATGGTCATCCGCTGGTGATGGTGGTCGGGCCCTCGGGTGTGGGTAAGTCTTCACTCGTCACCGCGGGGTTGATCCCGGAGCTGCTGCATACCGGGCAGTGGGCGAGCGCCGCATTCCGTCCCGGCGAGGCGCCGTTCACGGCCCTGGCCATGGCGCTGTATGAGCTGGAATCCCCCGACCGCCGACCCAGTGTCGCTGACCTCGACAACCGTGCCACGCAGCTCCAGGAGCACGGGCTGGCCGCGCTGGCGAGCACGGTGAGTGTTGCGCTGAAAGGCAAGCGCATCCTGCTTCACGTCGACCAGTTCGAGGAGATGTTCACCGCTTGCCCCGGCGAGGAGCGGGCGCTGTTCCTCGACCGGATCCTGCCTTCGGTGGACGCTGACACTGCGGCATGCCGGCTGGTGTGCACGCTGCGGGCCGACTTTCTCGGGCAACTGCTGGACCATCCCGGCCTCGGGTTCCGGCTCCAGGACCGGCTGTTTCCCATCTCCCCGATGGGTACAGAAGCGTTGGAACGCGCGGTCACCGAGCCTGCTCGGGCCGCTGGTGTGACCTACGAGGAGGGGCTGGCTCGACAGATCGCTGGTGATGCGGCCGGAGGCGACGGCGGTTTGCCACTGATGCAGTTCACCCTGACCGAACTGTGGCCTCACCAGCGCCAGCGGCGCTTGGCGTTCGCTGATTACCACGAGTTCGGTCGGGTCGCGGGAGCCCTTGACCGGCACGCCGAGAGTGTCTTCACCAAGCTGGAACCGAAGTGGTCCGCGAAGCGGATCCGGCGGGTTGTGCTGGCCTGTGTACGCAGCCGCGGTGGCGCCGCGCTGGCCACGCGATGCACGGTGCGAAAAAATTTCTTCACCCGCCCTGGGGATGGAGACTTGGTCAACCAGTTGGTGGATCAGCGGCTGCTGGTGTTCGGCGAGGACCCAAGCCACAGCGCAACCGTGGAACTGGCGCACGAGGCGATCATCCGGTCCTGGATCCGGCTCGCCGGCTGGGTGGATGACGACGCGGACTTCCAGCGCTGGCTGACCGCCATGGAAGACCTCGTCCGTCAGAACGAACTGATCGCCAACGATGCGCGTCGCGGTGAGGCGGAGGGATGGCTGGCCCAGCGGCCGAACGACATCCCGCCCGCAGTCCGCCAGCTTGTCACACGCAGTACAGAGGCGGCCCGTCAACGGATTCGCACCCGTCGCCAGATCATCACCATCCTGGTGGTCTTGCTGGTCGTGGCCGCTGGAGCGGTCGGCTTCGGGATCTCCCGGCAGCGCACCGTCGCCGAGCAGCGCATCGAGGCGCGCTCCCGGATGGTCGCTGCCGAGGCCGACCGGGCCGGTGCCGCTGATCCGTCCTTGGCGTTGCAGCTCAGCCTGGCCGCTTACCGCATCGCGCCCACTCCCGAGGCCCGGGGCAGCCTGCTGCGGGCCTCCACGCTGCATGCCGCCACCCGGATACTCGGCAATGCCGGCGCCTTCAACGCCGTGGCCATCAGCCCCGACGGGCGCACCCTGGCCGCCGGCTCGGCCGACCAGCTCGTCCGCCTTTATGACCTCACCGACCCCCAAGGGCCTGCTGTGCTGAGCAGCCTCACCGATCACATCGGCGCCGTCACTGGGGTGGCCTTCAGCCCGGACGGGCGCACCCTGGCCAGCGGCAGCCGCGACAACACGGTGCGACTGTGGGACCTCACCGACCTCCACCACCCGGCGCTCCTGGCCGTCCTGGCCGACCAGGTGATGACCGTCACCTCGGCCGTCACCGTCAATGCGGTGGCCTTCAGCCCCGACGGGCGCATGCTGGCCGACGGCAGCAGCGACCATACGGTGCGGCTCTGGGAGGTCAGCGACCTCCACCACCCCACCGCGTCTGCCACGCTGACCGGGCACACCAGCGGCGTCGACTCGGTGGCCTTCAGCCCTGACGGGCGCATTCTGGCCAGCGGCAGCGAAGACCGCACGGTGTGGCTGTGGGATCTCGCCGATCCGCACCACCCGACCACAGCAGCGACCCTCACCGGGCACATCGATGACGTCCACGCGGTGGCCTTCAGCCCTGACGGGCGCATTCTGGCCAGCGGCAGCCGTGACCGCACGGTGCGGCTGTGGGACCTCACCGACGTCCGCCACCCCACCGCGGCAGCGACACTCACCGGCTCGCCCGTGGGTTTCGACTCGGTGGCCTTCAGCCTCGATGGGCACGCCCTGGCGGGCGGTGGTGAAGACGGCGTGGTGCGGCTGTGGGATCTCACCGACCCCCACCACCCCACCGCGGCGGCGCCTCTGACCGGGCACACCAGAACTGTCGGCGCGGTGGCCTTCAGCCCGGACGGGCACACCCTGGTCACCGGCAGTGGCGACGGCACGATGCGGCTGTGGAACCCGACCGATGCTCGTCAGCTCCCCGTCATTCTCAACGAAAAGCTTATCAATCTACTGGACATCAATCTCGACGCGGTGGCGTTCAGCCCAGACGGGCACACTCTGGCCAGCGGAGGCGAGGACAGCACAGTGTGGCTGTGGGATCTCACCGACCCCCGCCACCCTGCCCTGTCCGCCACGTTGCCCGGACTCACCAGCTTCATCGAGTCGGTGAACTTCAGCCCTGACGGGCGCACCCTGGCCATCGCTGACGGCGATCACACGGTCCGGCTGTGGGATCTCACCGACCCCCATCACCCCACCGCATCGGCCATCCTGACTGGGCATACGAGCGTCGTCGAGGCGGTGGTCTTCAGCCCGAATGGGCACACCCTGGCCAGCGCCAGCAGCGATCACACCATCCGGCTGTGGGATCTCACCGACCCCCATCATCCGACCGCGTCGGCTGTCCTGGCCGGGCACACCAGCGCCGTCGAATGGGTGGCGTTCAACCCGGATGGGCACACCCTGGCCAGCGCCAGCGACGATGACACTGTCCGGTTATGGAACGTGACTGACCCGCATCACCCCACCGAGTCGGCGACACTCACCGGCCACACCGACAGCGTCGAGATGGTGGCTTTCAGCCCGGACGGGCACAGCCTGGCCAGCGCCAGCCACGATGGCACGGTTCGGCTGTGGGACGTGACCGACCCCGACCACCCCACTGCGACAGCGACGTTGACCGGTCATACCGCCAGAGTCGAAGCGGTGGCGTACAGCCCGGACGGGCGCACTCTGGCCAGCGGCAGCTTCGATGGCACGGTGCGGCTGTGGGATCTGTCCGATCCGCACCACCCCGCGGTCGTCCTGACCGGCCACCCCGGGCACGTCGAGGCGGTGGCCTTCACCCCCGATGGGCGCACCCTGGCCAGCGGCGGCGGTGATGGTGACGGCACCATCCGGCTGTGGGACACCGATCCGGAGCAGACCGCCAAGGACATCTGCGCACTGATCGTCACCCCGCTCACCCGTACCCAATGGCAGCAGTACATCCCCGGCCAGCCCTACAACCCGCCTTGCCGGTCTGAGCAGGTGGCATTCCCGGCGATGCCGCGCCGGTAACGCCGGAGCTTGATCGCCGAAAGCTTCCTCGGTGGTGTCTGGTGGTCATCGCCCATCGCGCGGCCGGGCGTTGTGGTCACCGCTCGGCCACGCGATGGGCGGTCCGGTTAGTCGAACTCGCCGGTACGGACTCCGGTGGTGAACGCGGCCCACTCGGCTGCGGCGAACAGCAGCGCCGGGCCGGATCGGTCTTTGCTGTCCCGGACGGCACGGTGACCGCCGGGCAGGCCAGCAACCTCGACGCACATATTGGCAGGATTGCTGCGGCTCGACGTGTGCCACTGGGCGTTTCTCAGATCATGCATCGGATTGTCTCACTTCCGTGTCTCCACTAACTCTGACAGCCAGGTCAGGCTCTGTTCGGCGGCGAGGGCCTGGCTGCGCAGAAGCTCCCACGCCTCCGCCAGCCGCTGGACGTCACGCTGGTCATCCATGACTCCTCCGCCGACGGTGTGCTCCTCGTAGCCAAAGGGCGGGGCCACGTCGTGATCGAAGGTCAGCAGCGCGAAAGAGCCGGCAGTGCTGACGTGTAGTCCGGCGGCGAAGGTCAGCACGTGCAGCGTGACATTGGGCCGCCGCGCCAGCTCGATGACGTGGGCCAGTTGCGCCGGGCCGATCTCGACCTCTCCGAGGGCACGCCGGAACGCAGCCTCGGAGACCACGGCGGCGTAGTCCAGTGGTGCCTGTTCGTCGGTCAGCCGGGACTGCCTGCGCATCCGGGCGGCCACCTGCTTGTCGAGGTCGGCGGGGCTGACCAGATGCCCGGCCGCCACGTGGCTGCGCCGCGCGTACGCCTCGGTCTGTAGCAGGCCGGGGATCACCTCGCTCTCGAAGCTGCGCATGGTGGTGGCGTCGGTCTCCAGCTCGACGTAGCGCTTGAGCCAGGACGGCAGCCGGTAGGTGGACGTCCAGCCCCGCTTGCTGGCCGTCTGGCGCAGCTCTTCGAGGGCCTCGTGCTCCTCGTCGCTGGCGCCGTAGAGGTCCAGGAGCACCTTGAGCTCGGGCTTGCGGATGGAGTTGCGCCCGTTCTCGATGTGCCCGACCCGCGAGCGCGCGCAGTCCAGGACGCTCGCGGTGTGCTCCATCTGGATGTCGGCGCTGTTGCGCAGCCTGCGGAGCTCGGCGCCGAGTTGCCTACGGCGCATCGTCGAGCCCAACGGTCGCATGCCGTGATCGTAGCCGCACAGTAGATCACCCTTTCTCAGCTTGTGTGTTGTAGCGCTACACATTATCCTTCGATGTGAGCAGAGTTGTGTAGCGCTACAAGAACTGAACGAGAGGGGAGATCGTGATGAGTGGACCGTCTGGCCGGGGCCAGCAGGTGTCGCCGTATGGCATCGCCAGCATCAGGCCGGGGGTGCCCTGTCCCGAGCTGGTGCTGGTGGGGGTCATGACTGACGGCAGTGTTGTGTTGGTCGCTCATCCCCAGTGCACGCCGGTGGCCTTCGTTGCCCCGGGGGACGCCGACCCGCTGCGCCGAGCCCTGGAGGCGGCGTTCGGGAACCCGACAGGGAAGCCGTAGCGCCGTCTGAGCACACTCGAGTGCGGCGGATTTCCGCGACGCTGTGAACGGGGGATAGGTGACTCGGGCGACGCCGGTGGATTACGAGTGGATGCGGGTGGCGATCGGGCTGGCCTGGCGGTGCCCGGCGAGTCCTGGTGCCTTCTCGGTCGGGGCTGTCATCGTTGACCGCAACGGCGAGGAGATCAGTCGGGGATACTCCCGGGAGACCGACGACCATGTGCACGCCGAAGAGTCGGCGCTGGCGAAACTGGCACCTGGCGACCCGCGTCTGACGGCAGCGACGATCTACAGCACCTTGGAGCCCTGTTCGCAACGAAAATCACGGCCGCGCACCTGCACCCAGCTTATTCTCGCGGCGGGAATTCCCCGGGTCGTCCTGGCCTGGCGTGAGCCCAGTCTCTTTGTCGCGGATTGCCGGGGCTATGAATTGCTCGCCGGTGCTGGCGTGGCGGTCGTGGAAATTCCCGATCTGGCGCGGGAGGCTCAAGCGCCGAACGCCCATCTTTCGTTCGGGCCGTGACGGCGGCAGGGCTGAGGTCCCCCGAGTGCGGGGTGGGCGTAGGGTCCGCTGGCCATGGGGTGGATGACATGGGTGGATGACCTGGGGTGGATGAGTCGATCGGTGGCCTGGCGTGCGCTCGCCCTGGGTGCCACCGTGCTGCTGGGTGCCACGGTGCTGCTGGCGGCCTGCGGTGGCGGCGGTGCTGGAGCGAGTGGCGGCCAGCCCCAGAGCGGGTCGGTGTTCGCCGGGTGCGTGGCGAGCCCGAACACCTGCAACTCGGCCCGGCCCGGCGCGTCGCACAGCGGTGGCCAGCTCACCTTCGTCATCGAGAAGAACGTCGCGGACTGGAACGAGCTGTCCAATGCGGGCAACGTCTTCGAGACCGGCGAAGTTCTCAAGCCCGTGTTGCCCTACGCCTTCGTCACCCGCCCGGACCTCACGGTGGCGATGAACACCGATCTGCTCGATTCGGCGAAGGTGACCAACACCGACCCGGAGACGATCATTTACAAGATCAAGCAAACTGCGGTGTGGTCGGACGGGACGCCGATCACCGCCGCGGACTTCAGCTACAACTGGAAGCTCCAGAACGGGCATGACTGCCCGGCCTGCGCCACATACAGCACCTCTGGTTACGACCAGATCAAGTCGGTCGTCGGCACTGCGGGCGGCAAGACCGTGACGGTGATGCTGACCAAGCCGTTCACCGATTGGCGGCAGCTCTGGAGCGGCGGCTCGCCGATCTACCCGGCGCACATCGCCGCGCGGCACGGGGACATCACGACTCCGCAGGGGCTGGCCAGCTCCTTCGCCTGGCTCGGAATGAACCCGCCGGCCTACTCCGGCGGCCCCTACCAGATCGACAAGTTCACGAACGACGAGTCGGTCACCCTGGTGCCCAACCCCAGGTGGTACGGGCCGCGCCCGAAGCTCGACCGGCTGACCTACCGGATCATCACCGATCCGAACCAGGAGCAGGCGGCGCTGCGCAATGGCGCGGTCCAGGTCATTTACCCGCACCCGCAGGTCGATCTGGTGCGGCAGGTGCGCGGGATTCCCGGCGTCTCCTCCTTCGTCGGGCTCGGCCTGAGCTGGGAGCACATCGATCTCAACCTGCAGAACAGCTACCTCGCCGACCCGGCGCTGCGCAGCGCCATGTTCACCGCGGTCAACCGACAGGCGATCATCGACAAGACGGTCGGTCAGTTCACTACCAAGGCGACCCCGCTGAACAGCCACAACTTCGTGCCGGGGCAGAGCGGCTACGAGGACGTGGTCGGCGAGACGGGTCAGGGTTCCGGCAACCTGGCGCGGGCCAAACAGATCCTCGCCGCCGCCGGGTACCAGATCGATGGTGCTCATCAGCTCGCGACACCCTTCGGGATGCCCGTGCCGCCGTTGCGGATGCGCTACGCACGAGGAAACCAGATCCGCCAGGTCGAGTGCGAGCTGTTCGCCCAACAGGTGAAGCCACTGGGGATCACCGTGCAGGTGGTGCCGGCTGACGACCTCGGCGCCACCACCGCCCAGGGCGACTACGACATCGTCGTCTTCGCCTGGAACCTGAGCCCGTTCCCGTACGGTGGCGCGATGCAACTGTGGGGCACCGGGCAGGGCGAGAACTTCGGCCACTACAGCAATCCCACTGTCGACCGCCTGCTCGCCGCCGCCGCTGGCCAGACGGACGCCTCGCTCGCCAAGGAGACGCTCAATGAGGCGGATCGGCGGCTGACCCGAGACGCCTACGTGCTCCCCCTGTACCAGCAACCAACGTTCATCGCCCTGCGAGACACCGTAGCCAACGTCCGCAACAACCCCTCCCCCGACGGGCCTCCTTACAACATCACCTCGTGGTCAGTCCGCATTTAGCGGGCTCAGCGTGGTTATCTGGGATGGTTTACCCCGCTCAGCCCGCTCAATGCGGAGGCACGGGGGAGGAGGGGTGATGCGGCGGTTGGTGGTGGTGCATGCGCATCCGGATGATGAGGTGTTGTGGACGGGGGGGATGATCGCGGGGTACTGCGCTTCGGGGGTGGGGGTGACGCTGGTGACCTGCACGTTGGGGGAGCTGGGCGAGGTGCTTTCCGCTGAGTTGCGCGGCCTGGCCGCTGACCGGGCCGACCAGCTCGGTGGCTACCGGCTGGCCGAGCTGCGGGCGTCCTGCGCCGCGCTCGGCGTCACCGACCAGCGGTTTCTCGGCGGGGTCGGCCGGTGGCGCGACTCTGGCATGGTGGTGGAACCCGGCTCCCGAGCGAGTACCCCGGCGCGGCTGCATCCGAGGGCGTTCGCCGCCGGGATGCTCGATGAACAGGTCGAGGCACTGGTCGAGGTGCTGGCGCAGGTGCGCCCCCAGGTCGCGGTGAGCTACGGCCCGGACGGCGGCTACGGGCACCCCGATCACATCCGGGCCCACCAGGTGACGATGGCCGCCACAGCCCGGGTACCCGAGGTGGCCCGGGTGTTCTGGGTCGTGCGGCCGGTCTCGGCGATGGCCGACGGGATCACCGCGCTGGGCGCGATGCCGGGGCTGCCCTTCCCTCTGCCGGGGCCCCACGGGCTGCCGTGCGTGCCCGATGCCGAGGTGAGCACCATCTTGGACGTCAGCGCGCGGCGCGGTGCCACGCTGGCGGCGATGCGCGCGCACGCCACCCAATTGAGACTGTGGACCGCGGGCACCCACGCCGCGTTCGCGCTGGCCGACGGGGTTGCCCACCCGGTGTTGGACACTGAGTACTTCACCCTCGCGCGCGGTGTGGCCGCGGGCGCGCACGACGACCTGTTCGGCGGGCTGCCCGGCCTGGGCACCGGAGCGCAGAAATGAGCTTGCTCGCCCGCATTACCTTAGTGGTGCTGGTGTTCGACGCCGTCGCGCTGGCCGCGGTGGAGTTGTTCTACCTGCCGCTGCGGGCGGGCACGGTGCCGTTTCCGATCACGATCCTGCTCGCCGCGGTGAGCACACCGTGGTTGGTGCGCAGCGCCGCGGAGCTGGGCGGGTCGCGCGTGGTGGCCGCGGTCCCGCTGGTGGTCTGGGTGGTGGTGATCGGTGTGCTCGCGGTCGGTGGGCCCGGGGTTGGTGGACCAGGCGGTGACGTGCTGCTCGCCGCGGACTGGCGCTCGGTGCTGTTGCTGGCTGGCGGCATGATCCCGGCCGCTGTGGCGCTGGGCCGGGTACTGGCCCAGCCCCCGATGGCGGGGTCGTTGGTCGACACCCGGACAGGCGAAGATACTGTGCAGGCAGACGGCCCGTTCGGGTACCGCGAGTGAGGAGCAGGAGAAACCCGTGACTTATGTGATCGCAGAGCCCTGCGTGGACGTCATGGACAGATCGTGCATCGAAGAATGTCCGGTGGACTGCATTTACGAGGGTGAACGGATGCTCTACATCCAGCCCGACGAGTGCGTCGACTGCGGTGCCTGTGAGCCCGTCTGCCCGGTGGAGGCCATCTACTACGAGGACGATGTGCCCGAACAGTGGGGTGACTACACCAAGGCCAACGTCGACTTCTTCGCCGAACTGGGCTCGCCCGGTGGAGCGTCCAAGGTCGGACAGGTCAAGTACGACCCACCGTTGATCGCCGAGTTGCCGCCGCAAAACAAGGAGTGAGCTCCCGGGGCGCGGCGCGCCTTGCCCTGCCCGACTTCCCCTGGGACAGCCTCGCGGGGGCGGCTTGCCGGGCCAGTGCGCATCCGGGGGGTCTGGTCGACCTGTCCATCGGCACCCCGGTGGACCCGGTGCCCGAGGTGTTGCGCGACGCGCTGCAGTCGGTGTCAGTGCTACCCGGCTACCCGGCCGCCCACGGCACGCCAGAGCTCCGCCAGGCCGTCGTCGCGGCGCTGGCCCGCCGGCATGGCGTGACCGGCGTACCAGCCGAGGCGGTGCTGCCGACGGTGGGTTCCAAAGAACTGGTGGCCTGGCTGCCCACGCTGCTCGGGCTCGGCCCCGGAGATGTCGTCGCGCTGCCAGACCTGGCCTATCCCACCTATGAGGTTGGCGCGCGGCTGGCCGGCGCCACCGCGGTGCGGCTAGCCGATGAGGAGCCGGCCGCGCCGGGCACCCGGCTGCGCTGGCTGAACTCGCCGCGCAACCCCACGGGCGATGTCGCGCCCGCTGAAGTGCTCGCCAGCGCGGTGCGCCAAGCTCGGGAGATCGGCGCGGTGGTCGCCTCCGACGAGTGCTACGTCGACCTGGGCTGGGACGCCCGTCCCGTCTCGGTGCTGCACCCGCTGGTGTCCGGTGGGGATCACAGCGGCCTGCTGGCGGTACACTCGATGTCCAAGTCGTCCAACCTGGCCGGCTACCGGGCCGGTTTCGTGACCGGTGACCCCGATCTGGTCGCCGCCCTGCTCGCGGTTCGTAGGCACGCCGGGATGCTGGTGGCCCGGCCGGTGCAGCAGGCGATGGTGGCCGCGCTGTCCGACGACACGCACATCGCGCTTCAGCGGGACCGGTACGCTCGGCGCCGAGCGCTGCTGGCGCCCGCGCTGGGGCACGCCGGGCTGCGGGTGCAGCGCTCGCATGGCGGGCTGTTCTTGTGGTGCACTGCGGGCGAGTCGTGCTGGGACACGGTGGACCGGCTGGCCGAGCTCGGCGTGCTCGTCGCCCCCGGTGAGTTCTACGGCCCCGCTGGCGCCCAGCACGTCCGGGTCTCCCTGACTGCCACCGATGAGCGGGTCACCGCCGCGGTGACGCGCTTTATGGACTGATCAGGGTTGCGGTTCCAAAGATCGCGCCTGGCGCCGCACCTCCCGCCAGGCGGCTGGCCAGGCTTGTCGCGTGCTCACGCGGCTGAGCTCCTCGCGCTCCACCAAGCGCCCGGCGGCGAAGGCCACACTGGTCTCGACGACGTCGCCGAGGCCGCCCAGCAGCAGCAGCACCCGGTGCTGGGCCACGCAGGCGTCCTGGTGCTCGCCCAGCACGTCCTGCAGCGCCACCGTCGACTCCACGAGCTTGCGGACCGGCTCGCGCACGGACTTGCGGCCAGCGGCGGCGGCCAGCTCACCGGTGTAGCGCACCCGCTTGCCACGGATCCGCAAGGCATGCAGAACCTCGTCGGGTGGGTCCTCGCCAGCCGCGCGCACCGCCTTGGACAGCCTGCGGTACTCGGTGCGGACCAGCTCGACCAGCGGGGGAGCCACCAGCGGGCCGGGCGAGGTGGGCAGCGGCCCGGCCACGGCGGTGGCCAGCCGGCGCAGCAACTCGGTGTAGCGGCGGCTGCCCAGTGCGGCGAGCATCTCGGCTCGGGTGGCCTCCCGGTCGGCCACCAGCGCCCCGATCAAGGTTTCCACCGCCGCGCGGCTGGTGGTGTCGCCGAAGGCCGCCGCGCGGCCGCGCAGCCGCTCGAGAAGCACGTCGGCATCCCGCACCGGCCCGAGTGCCCGGCCCAGCCAGCCCAGTTCGGCGCGCAGATCGTCGGCCCAGTCCCGGTCCAGCAGGGGTCGGGCGGCCTTGAGCATCGCGCGCATCCGGCGCACCGCGACCCGCATCTGATGCAGTTCTTCCGGATCCGCACCCAACCGGGTGCCGGGGTCGTGCGCGAGCAGGGCACGCAGCCGGGTGTCCAGCGCGGCGCGCAACTGGTGCGTGGCCGGGTCGCGGGGCCGGGAACGCACCGGGTGACCCAACTTGACGAGCTTGCCGGCCCGGCGGGGACTGTCGTGGTGATCAAGGGTGACGGCGCTCATCGTCTCAATCCTAGTGAACCCCGGTCCTGGCTGACCGAAACGTCAATCGTTGGAGTGCAGCACGGCGTTGAGCTCGATGCCGGTGTTGCCCGCGCGGTGCAGCGCGTGCACGGCGCCGGTGACTGAGTCCCGGCGAAACAGCACTCCGTCGGCGCCGGAGAGCTCGCGGGCCTTCAGCACCGTGCCATCGGCCAGCGTCACCTTGGTTCCCGCGGTGACGTACAGGCCAGCCTCCACCACGCAGTCCTCGCCCAGCGAGATGCCGATTCCGGCGTTGGCGCCGAGCAGGCAGCGCCGGCCGATCGTGATCTGTTCCTGGCCGCCGCCGGACAGCGTTCCCATGATCGACGAGCCACCGCCCAGGTCGGAGTCGGCACCGACGATGACCCCAGCGGAGATCCGGCCCTCCACCATCGACCTGCCGAGCGTGCCGGCGTTGAAGTTGACGAACCCCTCGTGCATCACCGTGGTGCCGGCGGCCAGGTGCGCGCCGAGGCGCACTCGGTCCGCGTCGCCGATCCGCACTCCCGGGGGCACCACGTAGTCGACCATCCGCGGGAACTTGTCCACCCCGTGGACGGTGACCGGCCCAAGCTGGCGCATCCGCAGCCGGGTGGCCTCGAAGTCCGCCACCGAGCACGGCCCGAAATTGGTCCACACCACCGTGGACAGCAGCTCGAATACCCCCTGGAGGTTCATGCCGCGCGGGGGTACCAGGCGATGGGAGAGCAGGTGCAGGCGCAGGTACACGTCGTGCGCGTCCACGGGCGGGGCCTGCAGGTCGGCCACCGCGGTGCGCACCGCCACCAGCTCCACACCCCGGGCCGGATCCGGGCCGAGCAGCGCGGCGAGCTCCTCGGGCACTTCTTGTGGCGTCATCCGCACGGTGCCGACCTCGGCCTCTGGTGGCAGGCCCAGCGCCGGGTTGAGGAACCAGGTGTCCAGGACGGTTCCGTCGTGCGTGAGAGTCGCCAGCCCCACGCCGTGGGCGGAAGTGAGCTGCGGATAGTTCACGACGGTCCAGGATACTCAGCTGATCACCGTTTGTGTGCCAGGAGCGACACGGAATGTCGATTTCGGCACACAAACGGTGATCAAGCGGCTACCCTTCACACCCGTGGACTTGGACCTGACCGCTGACCCCGTGGAGTTGACCGCCGCGCTGGTGGACGTGCCCAGCGTGTCGGGGCAGGAGGGCGCGCTGGCCGATGCGGTGGCCCGCGCGCTGGCCGCCCAGGCCCCGCATCTGCGGTTGCTGCGCTGCGGCAACACCGTGCTGGCCCGCACCGAGCTGGGCCGTGCGCGACGGGTGCTGCTGGCGGGGCATCTGGACACGGTGCCGGTCGCCGGAAATCTGCCCAGCCGCCGGTGCGGCGAGCTGCTCTACGGCTGTGGCACGTCGGACATGAAGTCGGGCGACGCGATGATCCTGCACCTCGCGGCCACAGTGCCCGAACCGGTGTGCGACCTGACCGTGGTGCTCTACGACTGCGAAGAGGTCGAGGCGGCCCGCAACGGGCTGGGCCGCATCGAGCGGGAGCGCCCCGACTGGCTGGCCGCGCAGCTGGCGATTCTGGCCGAACCCACCAACGGCTTGGTCGAAGCCGGCTGTCAGGGCACCCTGCGGTGCACGGTGCGCCTGGCGGGGCGCCGCGCGCACAGTGCCCGGTCCTGGCTGGGGGACAACGCGATCCACGCCGCCGGTGACGTGCTGGCCCGGCTGGCCGGCTACCGGCCGCGCAGCGTCGAGATCGACGGCTGCACCTACCGGGAAGGGTTGCAGGCGGTGGGCATCTGCGGCGGAGTCGCCGGCAACATCGTGCCCGACGCCTGCGAGGTGCAGGTCAACTTCCGGTTCGCGCCGGACCGCTCACTGCCGCAGGCCCAGCGGCACGTCCGCGAGGCGCTCGACGGATTCGAGCTCGAGTTCACCGACGGTGCCGCTGGCGCGCTCCCAGGACTGGACGCGCCAGCGGCCCGGGAGTTCCTGGCCGCCATCGCCTTGGCCCCGGTCGCGAAGTACGGCTGGACTGATGTGTCCCGCTTCGCCGCGCTGGGAATCCCCGCGCTGAACTACGGCCCCGGCGACCCCAACCTCGCGCACACCCGCGAAGAACACGTCCGCACCTCCCACATCACCACCTGCACCGAGTCGCTGCGCCGCTACCTCACCTCCCCCTGAGTTGGTGGCTCTTCAAGGACGGCCAACCCCCCTCATAACCGCTGTTAGCCGCTGCCAACCCCCCGCCGGGGGGTTGGCAGCGGCTAATGACCGTCCGAACCGGGGTTGGCCGTCCTTGAAGAGCCACCAACGTGCCACGATCTCGAGCGTGGGCACGGTGCTGAGCTATCTCATCGTCGCGGTCGTGGTGGCCGCGGTGGTGTTCCTGATCGCCTCCCTGGCGTTCGGCCGGGGCGAAGAACTGGCCGCGCTGCCGCCGGATGCGACGCCGACCTGGCTGCCAGAGGGACCGATCGCTGGCGAGGACGTGCGCGCCCTCCGATTTTCCCAGGTGTTGCGCGGGTACCGGATGTCCGAGGTGGATTGGGTGCTGCAGCAAACCGCGAATGAGCTCGACGCGCTGCGCACCCGGCTGGCCGAGCTGGAGAACAGTGATGAAGAGGAGCAGCGATGAAGAGGAGCAGTGATGAACCTGACCATGAGAGTCAACGTGAACGCGCCGCCGGCGACGGTGTTCGCGGCCGCCACCGACTGGGAGCGCCAGGGCGAGTGGATGCTAGGTACCACCGTGCGGATCCGTCGCGGTGACGGCCGCTCGGTCGGCTCCGAGCTGGCGGCGCTCACCGGGATCGGCGGGATCGGGGTCACCGACAGCATGCGGATCACCGTGTGGGATGCCCCGGCGCGCTGCGAGATGCGCCACCTCGGGCGGGTGGTGCGCGGTACCGGCATCTTCGCGGTGGCGCCACGGGGTCGTGACGCCGCCACGTTCGAGTGGACCGAGGAGCTGGAGCTGCCGCTGGGGGCGCTGGGCCGGGCGGGCTGGCCGCTGATTCGTCCGCTCTTCGGCTGGGGCCTGCGGTTTTCGCTGGATCGCTTCGCCGACTTCTGCCGTGCCTACCCCAGATGACCGGCCCCCAGCTAACCGGCCCCCAGCTCACCGGCCCAATCACCAACCCAGTACTGGGAGCCGATGGCCGCACACGCTGCCCGTGGGCGGCGGGACCGGCCCTCGACTATCGCGCGTACCACGACGACGAGTGGGGGGTGCCGGTTCATGGCACCCGCGCCCTGTTCGAGCGGCTCAGCCTGGAGGCGTTTCAGTCGGGTCTGTCCTGGCTGACGATCCTGCGCAAGCGGGAGGCCTTCCGCCGCGCCTTCGCCGGTTTCGACCCAGCGACGGTCGCCGCGTTCACCGACGACGACGTCGCGCGCCTGCTCGCTGACCAGTCCATCGTCCGCAACCGTGCCAAGATCGAGGCGACGGTGCGCAATGCCCGAGTGATTACCGCGCTGGGTGAGGATCTGGACGCCCTGCTGTGGTCCCACGCGCCCGACTCCGCTGGGCGCCCCGCGCCCCGCACCGTTGCCGATGTGCTGGCCCAGACCCGCGAGTCGCAGGCGATGGCCCGCGCGTTGCGTCGCCGGGGCTTCACCTTCGTCGGTCCGGTCACCTGCCATGCGCTCATGCAGGCCACCGGAATGGTCGATGACCACCTCGCGGGCTGCTTCCGCCGCGGCGTCGGCTGAGCTCCAGCACCGGTTACTTGTCGGGCGCTGAAGCCGATAAGGGAGAATGCAGGGGGTCACTGGTGTCGCGTGGCCACATGCGGTGACGAAAGAGACGGAGGGAACAGGCTATGGCGGCCATGAAGCCCCGGACCGGAGACGGTCCCCTCGAGGTGACCAAGGAGGGACGGGGCATCGTGATGCGCGTTCCGCTCGAGGGTGGCGGGCGGCTCGTCGTCGAGATGTCGCCCGGTGAGGCGGGCGAGCTTGGCGAGGCGTTGCGGGCCGTCGTGGAGTGACGGCTCCGACGGCGATGACCAACACCGCGCCGATGGCCACTCCAATAGCCCGCACCGGTCGGGTCGTGATTACCGGGGGAGCCGGCTTCGTCGGCCGGGCCGCCGTGGCCGCCTTCGCCGACCGGGGCAACCCGGTCACCGTGGTGGACCGCGACGCGCATCCCGACCCGGCGGTCCGCAGCGTCGTCGGTGAGCTCACCGACCCAGGGGTGATCGCCGACGCGCTGGCGGGCGGGGATGTGGCTGGCGTGGTGCACCTGGCGGCCATCACCTCGGTGCTGCGTTCGGTCGAGCATCCGGGCGCTACCTACCAGATGAACGTCGCGGTGACTCAGGATCTGCTCGAAGGTTGCCGCCGCGCCGGCGTCGAGCGGTTCATCATGGCGTCCACCAACGCGGTGGTCGGTGACGTCGGCCATGTCACCATCGACGAAGCGATCCCGCCGTGCCCGCTGACCCCCTATGGGGCCACCAAAGCGGCCGGCGAGATGCTGCTGTGCGGCTACGCGGGCGCCTACGGCATGGCCACCTGCGCGTTGCGTTTCACCAACATCTACGGTCCCGGAATGGGGCGTAAGGACAGTATTGTGGCGCGAATGATGCGCGCTTCGCTGGCCGGCCGGGGGGTGCAGATCTATGGCGACGGGCGGCAGCGACGCGACCTCGTCCACGTCGATGACGCGGTGGCGGCCGTGCTCGCGGCATGGGACCGGCGCTGCACCGGTACTGTGATCATCGGCTCGGGCCGATCGGTGACCATGTTGGAGCTTCTGGCCGCGGTGCGCACGGTCACCGGTCGCGCGCTGCCGGCCGAGCACGTCGCCGCCAAGCCTGGCGAGATGCCTGCGGTGATCGTCGACATCAGTCTCGCCCGCGAGCGGTTGGGCTACCGACCCTCGGTCTCGCTGCACGACGGACTGGCAACGGTGTGGCAGGACTTCGCGGGGACAGGCCAGGACTTCGCGGGGACAGGAGGAGCCCAGCGGTGACGGGTCTGCTGGCCCGGCCGCAGACGGGCGCTCCGGAATCCGGCGCCCTCAGGGTGGCCTCCCGAGTTCCGGGCTGGCTGCGCCGGCACTGGATGCTGCTGGCGCTGCTCGCACTGGGCACCGGCTTGCGGGTGCTCACCGTGCTGGCCTACCAGCCCGCGATTCTCTACATCGACTCCTTCGGCTACCTGGACAACCTGCACGAGCTGCGACCCGACGGGCTGCGCCCGATCGGGTACGACCTCATCCTGGACCTCCTGCTGCCCCTCGCTGGTCTGCGCGGAGTGGCCGTGGCGCAGCACCTGCTCGGGCTGGGCATCGCGGTGCTCATCTACCAGCTGTCGCTGCGGCACGGTGCCCGGCGCTGGCTGGCCGCGCTGGCGAGCGCTCCGGTGCTTCTCGACGCCTACCAGGCGCAGATCGAGCAGAACATCATGCCCGATGTCTGGTTCCAGGCGCTGCTGATAGTGATCATCTGGGTGCTGACCTGGCGTGGGCTGCCCAGCCCGTGGCATGCCGCCGGCGCGGGCGCCCTGATCGGCGTCGCGGTCGTCGTCCGGCTGGTCGGGGTCCCCTTGCTGGCTCCCGCGCTGGCTTACCTGATCGTCGCCGGGTCGCTGTGGGCAAGCCGGGCCGGTTGGCGGCGGATCGGACTGCGGGCGGCGGCGCTGTCCGTCGGGTTTGTGGTGCTGATCACCAGTTACGCCGGCTATTACCGGGTCACCACCGGTGTCTGGGGCGTCAGTGGCGCCAGCGACGGCGTGGTCTACGGTCGCGCCGCGGTCATCGCCGACTGCGCGCGACTCCCGGCGGCGGAGCGCGTGCTGTGCCCGACGCAGCCACGTGAGCACCGTCTGGGCGTCGACTTCTACGTCCACGATCCCGCCTCCCCGGCCATGACCGTCGTGTTGCCGCCCGGCGAGTCGCTGGACGCCCTCCAATCGGCCTTCGCCCGCACGGTGTTCGCCCAGCAGCCACGAGATCTCACGGTCGCCATCCTGCGGGACTTCCTGAAGGGCTTCCGCCCGGCCCGGGTCGACGCCGCGAACGACGTACCGGTGGAACGGTGGCAGTTCCAGACCTCCTACCCCTACTGGGGGATCCAGCATCTGGTCCAGGCCCGGGCCTTCGAGTTCGGTGGCGTGCCGATCAGCGTCAACCGGCCGCTGGCGCGGCTGTTGCGGGGTTACCAGCTCACCGTCGGGTACACCCCCGGTCCGCTGCTCGGCTTGGGCCTGCTGGTCGGACTGCTCGGCGGGTTCGGCATTGGCAACGCGCGCCGATCCGGGATTCGCGCGGCGAGCCTGCTGGTGTCCGGGCTCGGTGTCACAGTGCTGATGACTTCGGCGGCCTTCGAGTTCTCCTGGCGCTACCAGCTGCCCGGATTGGTGTTGCTGCCGATGGCGGGGGTGCTCGGAGTCACCGCCCTCACTGGTCCGCTGCGCAGGCCGGGCCCGCGGCGCAAGCTGCGTCCGCCGATGCCGCCCTACCCCGATGCGCTGGACACCGCCACGGTGAGTGAGTTCGTCCGGGTCGAAGGCGAGGTCTGTTTCGCCCCGGTCGTGGTGCTCATCGCGGCCTACCACGAGCAGGACTGCATCGGCGCGGTGCTCGCCGCCATCCCCCCCAAGAGCTGCGGCCTGTCGGTGGACACCTTGGTGATCGTCGACGGCGGCACCGACGGTACTGCGGAGGTGGCCCGCCGCCACGGCGTCCGAGTCTGCGAGCTGGTGACCAACCGGGGTCAGGGCGCGGCGTTGCGGCTGGGTTATGCGCTGGCCCGCCGCGGCGGCGCCCGCTACATCGTCACCACCGATGCCGACGGTCAGTACGACCTGTCCGAACTGCCGCTGCTGCTGCAGCCGTTGATCGACGACGAGGCCGACTTCGTCACCGGCTCGCGGGCCCTGGGCCGGCGGGAGACTCACGACCCGGTGCGCCATCTCGGGGTGCATGTGTTCGCGACGCTGGCCAGCGTGCTGACCCGGCAACGGTTGACCGACACCTGCTTCGGCTTTCGTGCCATGAAAGCTGAGCTGACCGGGGCCCTCACGCTGTCGCAAGCCCAGTACCAAGCTTCCGAGCTGTTGCTCGGAGCGATCGTGCACGGTTACCGGGTGCTGGAGCAGCCCATGACCATGCTGGGCCGCACCGCGGGCAAGACCAAGAAAGGCAACAACTTCCTGTATGGGATGCGCTACGCTCGGGTGCTGGTGGGCACCTGGGCGCGTGAGTCTTGGGGGCAGTCATGGGCACGCCGTCTACGGAGAGCCCAGCTGGCCCCAGAACCGAACACCAACCGATCCAGCAAGGCGAACTTGAGCACGAAGAGTGGCAGGTAGCTGAAGGTGAAGGCGGCGTCAAGGATGGCGGTGCGCATCGCGTGGTCGCCGATGGTGCCGCCGAGGAGCCGATCCACCCCGGTGGTGATGCCGATCGCCACCAGGCCGTTGCACGCGACCACCGCCAGGTAGGGCAGCAGCTCGCGGCGTATCGTGACGGGGCCGCGGCGGCGCCACGTCCAGAACCGGTGGATGAGGAAGTTCGGCACCGCACCGGCCAGGAAAGCCCCCGCACCGGAGACCGAGGCTGAGGTTGCGAGCACGCCGAACAGCAGCACGAACGTCAGCTGGCTGCACCCTGTGGCGACAACCGTGCCGGCGGCGAATCTGGTGAACAACGGTGCCAGCGGGTAGCGGGCGGAGTAGCGGGCGAGCGCTCGGAGCACCGTTACATCCTCGCAGAGCGGGACCGTCGTCGCGCGGCGGTGTCACGGAGCCGCTGTTGGTGCTGGCTGGGTCATCTGATAAGCAATCTCATTCACTCACCCCCGGCGGGAGGAACATCAGGTGCGGGTTCTCATTCTTGGTGGTGACGGCTACCTCGGTTGGCCGACCGCGTTGCACCTCTCGGATCGGGGCCACGACGTCGCCGTGCTGGACAACTTCGCCCGGCGCTCCTACGACGACGAGCTGGGGCTGCAGAGCCTGGTGCCCATCGAGCCGCTGCGCCACCGGGTGCGAGCCTGGCGGGAAGTCTCGGGCAGGCAACTTGAGCTCTTCGTCGGCGACTTGTGTGACGCCGAGTTCACCCTGGACGCCGTGCGGCGGTTCCGTCCCGACGCGATCGTGCACTACGCCGAGCAGCGCTCCGCGCCCTACTCGATGATCGACCGCGGGCACGCGGTGTACACCCAGTCGAACAATGTCACCGGCACACTGAACGTGATGTTCGCGATCGCCGAGATGGACCGCGACATCCATCTGGTCAAGCTCGGCACCATGGGGGAGTACGGCACCCCGAACATTGACATCGAGGAGGGCTGGCTCACCGTTGAGCACAACGGCCGCACCGACCGGATGCTCTTCCCCAAGAAGCCGGGCTCCTTCTACCACCTTTCGAAGGTGCATGACAGTCATAACATCGAGTTCGGTTGCCGGAACTGGGGATTGCGGGCAACCGATCTCAACCAGGGCGTGGTCTACGGCCAGCGGACCGAGCAGACCGCGCGGGACCCCCGGCTGGCCACCCGGTTCGACTATGACGCGGTTTTCGGCACAGTGCTCAACCGATTCGTCATTCAAGCGGTGCTCGGGCACCCGCTGACCGTCTACGGGGCGGGCGGGCAGACCCGGGGCATCATCGACATCCGGGACACCGTCGAGTGCATCCGGCTGGCTTGTGAGAACCCCGCCGACGCTGGCGAGTTCCGGGTGTTCAACCAGATCACCGAGACGATGTCGGTCGCCGACATCGCCAAGACCGTCGCGGCCAGTTTCCCGGGGAACGTGCGGATCGAGTACCTGGACAACCCTCGGGTGGAGCAGGATGAGCACTATTACAATGTGATTCACAGCGGCCTGGTCGAGCTGGGCCTGCAGCCGCACCTGCTGTCCGACACGCTGATCGACTCGCTGTTCGGCATCGCCAAGCAACACATCACCCGAGCCGACCTCTCCACCATGCGCCCCACCGTGAACTGGCGCTCCACCCCGGGTCGGGTCACGGGGGGCACGTGAGCTACCGTTCGCGACGAATAATCGGTAGCGACTAACTTGACGTGAGGGTGCCTTCTGTCTTCGCCACGACCAGCCTCACCACATCGTGAAGGAGTTCGCGTTATGTCCGCGCCATCCGTCCCCGCTGCGCCCGGAGCGTCTCTCCGCTTCCGCCCGGGTCTCTCACTCGCCACTACCGTTGGCGATCTGGGACTGCTCGCTGATCTCGCCGGCACGTGGATCGGAACCGGGTTCAATCTGATCTCGCTGCCAGACTTCGACTCCCGGCCGCCGAGCACGGGGCCGCAATCGTTTCGCCTGAAGCTCAATGCCACGGTGGAGGTTCTGGAGTTCGACCCGATCGGTGCCGATGTTCCTAACCGCGGCTCTATCGTTCTTGGCAGCAACCCCCCCACCGGGCAGCCTGACATCAGCATCTTCGGGTTGAGGTATCTGCAACGTGTCGCCGATGCGGTGACCCACCAGCCGCTGCACATCGAGCCGGGCTTGTGGCTCAACGTGCCACCTACGCACGTGCCCGCTTTGCCAGCCACTGTGGTCCGCCAGGGGACAATCCCGCACGGCAACTCGCTGCTCGCGCTGGGCAGTGCGTTTCTGTCGCCCACGGGCCGCCCGCGGATCGACCCCGTCGACTCGACGCCCACCAAGAATCCTCCCACCCCTCCTCCGCTCGGTCCCGGGTATCTGGCGCCCTTCGTCAACCCAACGCTGCCTCCGGGCATCCAACTGCCATTTGTCAAAAATCCGAACCTGCTCCTCCAGCAAGCGATCCAGGGTCAGAACATCACCAAGACGGTAGTGCTGCTGATTTCTACGGCCGCCCCCGCAGGGGGCCCACCGGCCCAGGTAGGTGGCATCGTCAACATGCCGTTCGATGTCAGCAACGCCAATGCGACGAGACTCGACGCGATTTTCTGGATCGAGACCGTTCAGCAGTCGGACGGCACCACATTCTTGCAGCTACAGTACACGCAGACCGTCATCCTGAACTTCCTGGAGATCGACTGGCCGCACATCTCAGTCGCTACCCTGATCAAGCAGTAACCCCAGCCACGCCGCAGGGTCTCATGGATGCTTGTGCACCTTCCCGATCAGGAGAGGAGTTGCTCGTACACTTGGACTGTGCGGTCGGCGACGGCTGACCAGGAGAATTCGGTAATGGCGCGTTTGCGGCCGGCTTGGCCCATTGCGCGGCAACGGTCGGGGTCGGCTAGCATCTCGTTGACGCGGTGCGCCAGGTCCCGCTGGAATGCCTCTGGGTCATGCTCGTCGTAGGGCACCAGCAGGCCGGTGACGCCGTCGTCGACGACCTCGGGGATTCCCCCGACGGCGGAGGCGACCACCGCCGTACCGCAGGCCATCGCCTCGAGATTGACGATTCCCAGTGGTTCATAGACCGACGGGCAGGCGAACACCGTGGCCGCTGACAGCACTTGCCGGATGTCGGAGATGGGGAGCATCTCCTGCACCCAGATCACCCCCGGGCGGGCGGCGGACAGCTCCGCCACGGCGGCGCGGGCCTCGGCTTCGATCTCCGAGGTGTCCGGCGCGCCCGCGCACAGCAGCAACTGGGCACCGCGGTCGATGTGGTGCGCCGCCGCCAGCAGGTGCGCGACGCCCTTCTGCCGGGTGATCCGCCCCACGAACGCGACGATCGGTCGCGTCGGGTTGGCCCCGAGGCGGCGAACCGCGTCGGTCTCCGGCACCGGGTAGTAGGTGTTGGTGTCGATGCCGTTGCGCACCACGTGCACCCGTTCCTGGTGCACGGCCGGGTAGCAGTCCAGCACGTCGGCGCGCATCCCGTCGCTGACCGCGATGATCGCGTCGGCGTGTTCGTAGGCGGTGCGCTCCACCCACGAGGACACCCGGTAGCCACCGCCG
Source organism: Pseudonocardiaceae bacterium (assembly GCA_039924425.1). Taxonomy (GTDB): domain Bacteria; phylum Actinomycetota; class Actinomycetes; order Mycobacteriales; family Pseudonocardiaceae. Next base: position 29,165 of record JBDTAX010000085.1, on the reverse strand, counting down.
AGCTGCTCGGCCTTCCACGGTCGGCGCGGCTCCAACGAGTGCGCTGTGACCAGGTGCGGCACACCGTGCAGGGTCCGGGCCAGGTGGCCCGCCATGTTGGCGTACCAGGTGTGCGAGTGCACGAGATCCACGCCACCCAGGGCGTCGGCCATCGCCAGGTCCACGGACAAGGTCTGCAGGGTCGGGTTCGCGCCGGCCAATCCTGGCGCGACGGCGTGGGCGTGGGCTTCCGGGCGGGGGGCGCCGAAGCAGTGCACCTCGACCTCGCACCGCGCTCGCAGCTCGGGCACCAGGTGGCTGACGTGTACCCCGGCGCCGCCATACACCTCGGGTGGGTACTCGCGGGTCAGAACTCCGATACGCACGCTGTGTCACGCTACCGAACATTCGATGAACTGGGGTGGGCTTCACCTGGCTCTCCAGTGCAACCGGCGCTAGGGTGACCAGTCGTGAGAGAACAGCCGCATGTGCTAGGCGTCGTTCTCGCTGGGGGTGAGGGAAAACGGTTGTGGCCGTTGACGGCGGATCGGGCCAAGCCGGCGGTGCCGTTTGGCGGCAACTATCGGTTGATCGACTTCGTGCTCTCCAATTTGGTCAACGCCGGCTACATTCGGATCTGCGTGCTCACCCAGTACAAGTCACACTCGTTGGATCGGCACATCACCACGGCGTGGCGGCTGTCGTCGATGCTAGGGCAGTACATCACCCCGGTGCCCGCCCAGCAGCGGCTCGGCCCTCGGTGGTACACCGGCAGCGCGGACGCGATCTTCCAGTCGCTCAACCTGGTGTATGACGAGGCTCCGGAATACATCGTCGTCTTCGGTGCCGACCACGTGTATCGGATGGACCCCGCGCAGATGGTGGAGCGACACATCGCCACCGGCGCTGGTGTGACCGTCGCCGGCATCCGGGTGCCGCGCGAGCAGGCCAGCGCCTTCGGGTGCATCGGCGCTGACGCCTCCGGGCGGATCACCGAGTTCCTGGAGAAGCCGGCGGCGCCACCGGGCACGCCGGACGATCCTGACGTCGCCTTCGCCTCGATGGGCAACTACGTGTTTACCACCAAGTTGTTGGTGTCCGCGCTGCGCGCTGATGCCACCAACCAGGATTCCAACCACGACATGGGCGGCGACGTGATCCCGATGCTGGCGGATGCCGGGGAGGCGGCGGTGTACGACTTCGCCGACAACGTGGTGCCCGGCGCCACTGACCGTGACTGCGGCTACTGGCGCGATGTTGGCACACTGGATACCTACTACGAATCACACATGGACCTGGTGTCGGTGCATCCGGTGTTCAACCTGTACAACCGGGCGTGGCCGATCCGCACCGCGATGCCCCCGTTGCCGCCGGCGAAGTTCGTCCAGGGCGGGGTGGCCCAGGAGTCGATCGTGGGGGCGGGCTCGATCGTCTCCGCGGGACAGGTGAGCCATTCAGTGCTGTCGAGCGACGTGGTGGTCGAGGCCGGTGCCTACGTCGAGGGCAGCGTGCTGATGACCGGAGTGCGGGTGGGCAAGGGTGCCGTGGTGCGGCGGGCGATCCTGGACAAGAACGTGGTGATCCCCGATGGCGCCCAGGTCGGCGTCGACACTGACCTGGACCGGGAGCGCTACACGGTCAGTGGTGGTGATGTGGTGGTGTTGGGCAAGGGGGCGCACGCGGAGTGAACCGGTGGGTTAGCGTGGCGTGGTGCGAACCGTGCCCTGGTGGGCTGCGTTGTCCTCGTCTTGTGCGCCGGTGCTGCTGATCGGCGGTTGGCAGCTCGCCGCCTCTCGTCAGCCCGGCGTTTTCGACCCGGTGAGCCAGACGATCAGTGCGCTGGCTGCCCGCGGTGCCACTGATCGCTGGATCATGAGCACGGCTCTTGCCGGAGTCGGCGTGTGTCACGTGATCACGGCCGCCGGGCTGGCGCCGATGGCCGCTCCGGCTCGCCTGCTGCTCGCCACCGGCGGCGTCGCCACCGCCATGCTGACAGTGTTGCCCTTGCCGGTCACCGGTGACTCTCCGGCGCATGTCGCCGCCGCGTCGGTGGCTTTTTCCACTCTGTCGCTGTGGCCCGCGTTCGCGGGTCGCGGCACCCAGCCCGGACGCGATGCCCAGCCTGGACGCGGCGTCTGGCCCTGGGCCGCTGCGGTCCTGCTCGGGCTGCTCGGTTGGTTCGGGCTCGAATACTTCGCGCACGGCCCGCGACTCGGCCTCTCCGAACGCGTGCTCGCCGCAGCCCAAGCCCTCTGCCCACTAGCAGCCGCCCTGCTCGCCCGCCGCCGCTAGCTCGTCGCTGATCGCCATTCGGAGCCGAATGGCGACTGTGTATGCCCGGCAACCGCTACTTGGCTCCGAATGGCGGTGGTGCTGGTGCTAGGTGCGCAGGGCGAGCAGGAGGCCGTCGCCCAGCGGGAGTATCAGGGGGATGAGGGTTTCGTCGGCTCGCACCAGGGTGGCGACCTCGCGCAGGGCGGCGGTGCGGGGGTCTCTTGCCGCTGGATCGGCAATTTTGCCACGGCACAGGACGTTGTCGAACGCGATCACCCCGCCGGGGCGCAGCAATCGCATGCCGGCCTGGAGATAGCGTGGGTACTCGGGTTTCGCGCCGTCGACGAACACCACGTCGTAGCCGCCGTCGGTGAGCCGGGGCAGCACGTCCAGGGCATGTCCCATGATCAACCGATAGCGAGACGGCGGGAACCCGGCTTCGGTGAACGCCTGCCGAGCGGCGCGCTGATGCTCGGGCTCGACGTCGATGGAGGTGAGCACCCCGCCTGGGGCCATCCCACGCAGCAACCACAGCCCGCTGGTGCCCGCGCCGGTACCGACCTCGACCACGGCACGGGCGGCGAGCGCGCTGGCCAGAAACCGCAGCGCGGCACCGGCACCTGGTCCGATCGGGTTGGTGCCCAACTCCTGCCCGCGCTCACGCGCCGCAGCCAGTATCTCGTCCTCGGTGACGAAGCCCTCCACGAACTCGCGCACGGCACTGGGTTGGCGCACGGCACTGGGTTCGCGCACGGCAGTGGGTTCGCGCACGGCACTGGCGCGGGAGCCGGGTGGCTCCCCAGCGCTGCCAGTTGTCATCACCCGCGCAGCGTAGCGCCGCACTGTGGTCCGCCCGGGTGACGCCGCGCCGGATCAGTGGATCCCGGTGGATCCCACCCCGGCCGCACTCTTAGGATCTTCTTAGTCAGCCCTTACCCAGGACACACGCTGATCCGCCATGATGAGAACAGTGATCCGTTGAGGGGGTCGGGCAAGCCGGTCTCGCTGGCGGGGAACCCGCGTTGAAACATTGCCAGCCACTCACGCGTTGCACTACCTACGTACTCATCATCCTCAGCCCGGAAGTGGGAGATCCAGCCGATGGCCACCCAGACCCGCTTTCGCGATCCTGTTCCTAGGCAGGAGGTCTCACCCGTTCAGGCTAACGCCGTCCAGGTCAACGCCGTCCAAGCCAACGGCGAGCCGGCTGCGAGCGCCGAAGCATGGGTCCCACCGTCCTGGGACCAGGTGGTGCGGGAGCACGCCGACCGAGTTTACCGGTTGGCCTACCGCCTTTCCGGCAATCCGCACGACGCCGAGGATCTTACCCAGGAGACGTTCATTCGGGTGTTCCGCAGCCTGGGCTCCTACAAGCCCGGCACGTTCGAGGGCTGGCTGCATCGGATCACCACGAACCTGTTCCTTGACATGGTGCGCCGACGTTCCCGGCTGCGGATGGAAGGCCTACCTGAGGACACCGACCGGCTCGTCGGCGGTGGGCCCAGCCCGGAGCAGGTCTACGCCGCGACTCATCTCGACCCGGATCTGCAGCAAGCGCTGGACGACCTCGCGCCAGAATTCCGGGCAGCTGTCGTACTCTGTGATGTAGAGGGTCTTTCGTACGAGGAGATCGGCGCCACGCTCGGGGTCAAGCTCGGGACGGTTCGCAGCCGGATCCACCGCGGCAGACAGGCCCTCAAGGCGGCGCTGGAACGGCGACGCGCCCAGGCCGAGTGAGAGGAGGCTCGATGACAGACCTGCGCGGGCACGGCTTCGCTCAGCTGGTGGCCGGCGTCAACGCGGGACAGCACCTGGCTGTGGACGCCGTGGTGGCCTTCGTCGACGGAGAGCTCGGCCCAGCTCCGCGTGACCGTGCCGCCGCCCATCTCACTGGGTGCCAGTCCTGTGCCGCGGAGGTCGCCGCGCAATGTCAGGCTCGCAGCGTGGTTCGTTCGGCGTGGTGTCCCTCGGTTCCCGCTGGCTTGCTGGCCGCGCTGCGAGACATCCCGCACACCGCTGAGCTGCCCGAAGCCCCAGCCGCAGCGCTGGGTTCAAGCCAGCGGTGGGGAACCGGGCCCTCGGTACTCGGTCGTTTGATCGGGCGGTAACACCGCAACAGTCGTCCGGGAGACCATGGCCACGCCGCAGGATCACGACGCCGACCGGCTCTTTGCGTCGGAAGGACATTGCGCGCCGCCCTCGTTCGTCTCGAGGCCGCCTCGGCGTTGCGCGGTCGATCCAGCGCAGGCTCACGCGTTCGGTCGGCCTTCTGGCGTGCCCGGAGCTTTCGCCGATCAGTCGAGTGGTGATGTCCTGCTTGCGGACGGCGCCAGGCGGGAGTTGACCGCCGCGCCGCCGCCTCCGGAGGCGCTGGCCGCGGCGTTCGGCCGGCCACTGGGGTCCGCTGAGCGGCTGCAGCGCCCGCCCGAGCGGGGCGGCGCGCTCCCCCAGGAGGAGCACCTCGGGCCACACGGTGCTGGCGCTGACCCGTGGCGTGATCCCGGCGCCGGGAGCTCAGCTCAGCCTGGTTGACGTGCTGTTCGGCCGCCGAGTGAGCAACCGGGCGCTCGCCCTGCTGGCGGCGGTGGCGCTGGTGATCGGCGCGGCCGGCGGCCTCGTGGGCTGGCTCACCGCGACGGGCGGCACCCTGCTGCACGATCCGGGTGTCACGTTGGCTCAGGTGCAACCGGTGATAGATCGACCGGCGGGCTCAGTGGCGGCGGTCGCCGCGCGAGTGCTGCCCGCGGTGGTGTCTTTGGAGTTCCACGTCGGCGATCAGGGCGGGTTCGGCTCCGGGGTGATGATTGACAGCCACGGTTATCTGTTGACCAACAATCATGTGGTCGCTCCCGTCGCGGAAATACCCCAGGCCACTCTGCAAGCGGTGTTCAGTGATGGGACGCGGTTGCCAGCGCGGATCGTGGGCCGGGATCCCAAGACCGACCTCGCGGTGGTCAAGGTGGAAGTCTCCAACCCGACAGTGGCACAGCTGGGTCGATCAGCGGTACTGAAGGCGGGCGACCCGGTCATCGCCATCGGATCTCCCCTCGGCCTCGCCGGTACGGTGACCAGCGGCATCGTCAGCGCGGTGAACCGGCCAGTGCGCTTGGAGGGGGATGGTGGGCCCGACAATGCGGTGATTGACGCGATCCAGACCGACGCGGCGATCAACCCCGGCAATTCCGGCGGAGCGTTGGTGGACACCGCCGGGGCGGTGGTGGGCATCAACACCGCGATCCGCACCCTGGGCGCCAGCGAAGGGGACACCGGTGAGGGCGGGGGCTCCATCGGGCTCGGCTTCGCCATCCCGATCGACACGGCTAGAACGATCGCGCAGGAACTGATCCGCACCGGGCACTACCAGCACGCTGATTTGGGCGTCAACGCCTCGTCGGTGACCGACGGCACGATCGACGGCGCCCGGGTGCAGAACGTGCGGCAGGGCAGTGCCGCGGCGCAGGCCGGCATCCTAGAAAACGACGTGATCACCAAGGTCGGCAACCGGGTGGTGGGCACCGCCGACGCGCTGACCGTCGCTGTTCGTGAGCTGGCCATCGGCGAACGAGTACCGATCTCCCTACTTCGCCAAAACCGCCCCCTAACCCTGACCGTCACCCTAACCTCTGACTAACCCGCATTCAGCAGGCTCAACGGGCTCATCGGTACCGTGATAACCACGCTGAGCCTGCTGGATGCGGAGTCATCGGGGAGTCGGGCGTAGCCTTCCCGACTTGTGAAGCTGCGGGATCTGGTTTATGCCGTTTACGAGCGGCGGCTGGCTCGTCAGGTTGGCAGCGCCAACCGGCCCCGCCATGTCGCGGTGATCATGGATGGCAATCGTCGCTGGGCCAAGGAGGTCGGGTTCGCCGATGTCAGTGACGGGCACCGGGTGGGTGCGGCCAAGCTGGTCGAGCTGCTGGGCTGGTGCCGGGACAGCGGTGTCGAGATCGCGACGTTCTGGCTGCTGTCCCCGGACAATCTGCGCAACCGGCCGCCAGACCAGATGGAGCCGTTGTTGGAGATCATCGCCGACGTCGTCGACGGGCTGTGCGCACCGGACACGCCTTGGCGAGTACGGATTGTCGGCGCGCTCGACTTGCTGCCACCAGACATGGCGCAACGCCTGACCAGCGCGGCGGCGCGGACTCGGGATCGGCCAGGGTTGGCGGTGAACGTCGCGGTGGGCTACGGCGGGCGCCAGGAGATCGCCGACGCGTTGCGCAAGCTGCTCCTCAAGCACGCCGAGGCTGGCACCACCATGGAGGAGCTCGCCGAGGTGCTCGACGTGCAGCAGATCGCCGAGCACCTCTACACCTCTGGCCAGCCCGACCCTGACCTGGTCATCCGCACCTCGGGAGAGCAGCGCCTGTCGGGTTTCCTGCTCTGGCAGTCGGCCCACTCGGAGTTCTGGTTCTGCGACGCCTACTGGCCGGCCTTCCGGAAGGTGGACTTCCTGCGCGCGCTGCGTGACTACGCCGCCCGGCACCGCCGGTACGGGTCGTAGACCCGTGAGTGGCGATGCGAGTTCCGGCTCGCCGGCAACAGACACCGCCACTCACGGGATACTCATTGCCATGAGTATCACTCCCGATCCGGTCCGCGAGTACTTGCTGCTGGGGCTACGGTTCGACCGGCTCATCGAGGGCTTCGTCGACGCTTACACCGGCGACGGGGCGCTGCGGCGTCAGGTGGACAACGAGCCCCGGCCGGATCCCGCGGCGCTGGCCCGCCAAGCGGCTCAGTTACGGGCTGAGCTCCCGGCCGTTGGGTTGCCGCAGTCGAGGGCGTGTTTCCTGGACGCCCACCTGACCGCCTTGGAGTGCAGCGGGCGCGTGCTGGCTGGCGAGCGGGTCGGGTTCGTGGCGGAGGTGGCGGCATACTTCGACGTCGTCATCGAACCGGGGGACCCCGAGGTCTACCGCCAGGCGCACGCCGAGATGGACCGGTTGCTGCCCGGCACCGATCCATTGGTTGATCGGTTGGCCGCGCACCGGGCCCGTGATGAGATCGCCCCGGAGCGGCTGGAGCCCGTCGTGCAGGCGCTGTCCAGCGCGTTGCGGGACCGGGCTCGGGCAACCTTTGGGCTGCCCGAGCGGGAGACCGTGCGCTACGAGGTGGTCACCGACAAGCCGTGGAGCGGGTTCAACTACTACCTCGGTGACTTTCGCTCGCGGGTGGCTATCAACGCGGATCTTGGGCACCGGATGGCGGGCGTGGCGCACCTGGTCGCGCACGAGTCCTATCCCGGGCACCACACCGAGCATTGCCGCAAGGAAGCCGGCCTGGTGCGGACCCAGCGCCACGCCGAGCAGACGATCTTTCTGGTGAACACCCCGCAGTGCCTCATGGCGGAGGGACTGGCTGACCTGGGGTTGCGGGTCGCGGTCGGCCCCGGTTGGGGGCCGTGGGCCGCGGAGATCCTCGCCGATCTGGGGTTGCGGATGGACGGCGAGCTCGCCGAGCGGCTGGAGGCGGGCGCGGCGGGACTGCTCGGTGTCCGCCAGGATGCCGCACTCATGCTGCATGATCGAGATGCCGACCCGGACGACGTGCTGGCCTACCTGAGACGATGGCTGCTGGTTCCCGAAGCGCGGGCCAGGCAGATGCTGCGGTTTCTCGCCGACCCGCTGTGGCGGGCATACACCAGCACCTATGTGGAGGGCTACCGGTTGCTGCACAGCTGGCTGGATTCTCGCCCGCCGACGCAGTCGCTGAACGAGCGCTACCTGCGATTACTCGACGAGGCTCTCGTCCCATCGACGGTGCGCGCCGAATTGGCCTTCCAGGGACCGCCGCACACAGGTACCGTGCGGTGGTAGCGGGATGTGCTGGACGCGTCTCGCCACGGGAGGCCCTGGTCGTGGCTTATGTCGAGCGGGCGGGTACACCGCCCACGGCGAGCACGGGAGGGCCGGCACCTGGCCCTCGTGGTCGGTTCCGCTGAGCCCGATAGGGGCGCTGCGGTAGCGATCAACCAGAGGCCGGCCGGCCCACCGAATAGCGGGCGCGGGTGCCGCGCACGCCAGGGAGCTGCCGTGATCGCTTCTCGCTCGCCACACTCCACTATTCCGGGTCTGCGCACCTACGTGCTGGACACCTCGGTCCTGCTGTCCGACCCTTGGGCGCTGTACCGATTCGATGAGCACGAAGTGGTGCTCCCACTTGTGGTCATCGAGGAACTGGAAGGCAAGCGGCATCACGCGGAACTAGGTTGGTTCGCCCGCGAAGCGCTGCGTCTGCTGGACGATCTGCGGGTTTCGCACGGCCGGCTGGATGAGCCGGTCCCCATCGGCGAGCTGGGTGGCACGCTGCGCGTCGAGCTGAACCACTGTGACCCGTCGGTGCTGCCCACCGGGTTCCGTACCGGCACCAACGACTCCCGGCTCCTGGCCTGCGCGCTGAACCTGGCCGCGGACGGTTGCGCCGTCACACTGGTCACCAAGGATCTGCCGCTGCGTGTCATCGCGGGCGCGGTCGGGTTGCCTGCCGATGAGTACCGCGCTCAGGACGTGGTGCCCTCGGGGTGGACCGGGATGAGCGACGTCGAGGTCGGGCCCGCAGTGGTGGAGCAGCTCTACAAGGAGGGCAGCGCCGATCTCACCGAACATCTGGAGCTCGCCGGCCTGCCCTGCCACACCGGTTTGCGGCTGCTCGCGGGGACGGCGACCGCACTGGGCCGGATCACCGCGGACAAGCGCGTCCGGCTGGTTCGTGGTGATCGCGAGGCGTTCGGCCTGCGCGGTCGTTCGGCCGAGCAGCGGATCGCGCTGGATCTGCTGCTGGACCCCGAGGTGGGCATCGTGTCCCTCGGCGGCCGGGCCGGCACCGGCAAGTCCGCACTCGCGCTGTGCGCGGGTCTGGAGTCGGTGATGGAACGCGGCGCGCACCGGAGGGTGATTGTCTTCCGGCCGCTGTACGCCGTGGGCGGCCAGGAGCTGGGCTACCTGCCGGGCAGTGAGAGCGAGAAGATGCAGCCCTGGGCGCAGGCGGTGTTCGACACCCTGGGCGCGATCGTCTCGCCGGAGGTCATCGACGAGGTGATCGACCGCGGGATGCTCGAGGTGATGCCGTTGACCCACATCCGGGGTCGGTCCCTGCATGACAGTTTCGTCATCGTCGATGAAGCGCAGTCCCTGGAGCGCAACGTGCTGCTGACGGTGCTCTCCCGGCTAGGCACCGGCTCCCGGGTTGTGCTCACGCACGACGTCGCGCAGCGAGACAACCTTCGGGTGGGCCGGCATGACGGGGTCGCCGCAGTGATCGAGAAGCTGAAGGGGCACCCGCTGTTCGCCCACGTCACCCTCACCCGCTCGGAGCGCTCCCCGATCGCGGCGCTGGTCACCGAGATGCTGGAGGGCTACACGCACTGAGTGGTTTTGCCGTTGGGATTCACTCGTCTCGCGGGCTCCGGGTATTGGAGTCCGCGAGGAAGATCAGAGCGCTGTGCAGCCCGCTCACCCGAGCCACTCGATCAGCGCGTCGCACAGTACCCGGGCGGGGTCTTCGTCGAGGATGATCTCTTTGCGGACCGCGCCTGCGCCGCGCTGCATGTTGTGCGGTCCGTGCTGCGTGAGTGGGAGATCGAGGACAGTGACTTCACCACCCAGGCCTATACACCGACGCGGTCGCGACCGAAAAAACGCCGGGCCGCCCAGCTGAGCGGCGACCACGAGGCGCTCGCCGTCGAGGACAGCCGCACGGTGAGGCGGCTCGGCCGATGAGTGCCACCCCGGAGGTGGCTAGCAGCGGAGGGGGTTGCGCAGGGGTCTCCGGTCTGGGTCGATGATCTTTGGTGGTATGAACTCGGTGTGGTCGGGGAGGATCAAGATCTCCCAACCGGTGTGGTGCACGTGCCGGTGATGTGTCTCGCAGAGGAGGACACAATTTTAGACACCTTGCTAGTTGTACCATCTGCGCGTGACCACTCCACACATCGCTGAGCAGCAACAACTGAGCATCGTGGCCCGGGACTACCTGCGGGTCTCGCTCGATCGGTCGGGCCGGGCGCGCTCGTTGGAGGAGCAGCATGCTGACCATGAGCGGGTGGCGACCGAGCAGGGATGGATCTTGGGTGAGTCGTACCGTGATGAGTCGGTCAGCGCGTCACGCTACTCCCGCAAGACTCGTGACGACTTCGCCCGGCTGATTTCTGATCTGGAGAATGACCGGTTCGGCGCGCGGGTGTTGATGATCTGGGAGAGTAGTCGGGGCAGCCGCCGGGTCGGGGAGTGGGTGGACCTGCTGGAGTTGTGCGAGCGACGTTCGGTGTCCATTCACGTCGTCACGCACAACCGGACCTATGACCCGGCCAACGGGCGGGATCGCCGCTCTATGCTGGAAGATGCGGTGGATGGGGAGTATGAGTCCTCGAAGCTTTCGGCGCGGCTCCGGCGGGCGGTGGCGGCGAATGCGGTGGCTGGTCGGCCGGGCGGGCGGGCTCCTTATGGGTACCGGCGGGTGTTCGATTCGCAGACCCGGCAGTTGATCGCTCAGGAACCGGAACCGGTCGAGGCGCCGGTGGTGGCGGAGCTGTACCGCCGCCTGGTGGCGGGCCACAGTCTGCGCGGGATCGCCCGGGACTTCGAGGCGCGCGGCATTCGGACCCGATCAGGTTTGGTGTTCTCAGCGCAGCACCTCCGCTCCGTGGCCCTGTGTCCGACGTACACGGCGCTGCGAGCCCACCGGCCGAGGAACGAGCATGGCCAGCGGACACCGGTTGCGGTCAGCGAGATGTATGAGGGGCAGTGGCCCCCGTTGGTCAGCCGTGCGGAGTGGCTGGCGGTGCAGCGGCTGTTGCGTTCGCCGGAACGCCGGACCTCCCGCCCTGGTCGGGGCAAGCACCTGCTGTCGATGATCGCTCGCTGTGCGCGCTGTGGGGGCACTCTGGCGGTGGCCTACCCGCGTGAGCGCCCCGAGTACTTCTGTCGCACCATGGGTTGTGTCCGGATCTCCAAAGCTGGCGTCGATGAGGTGGCCGAGCAGGTCATGCTGGCTTATCTCGCGAGACCTGAGGTGATTGACACCCTACGGGCCGGTGAGCGGCACGACGACCGGGAATTGTCGGCGGTCCGGGATCAGCTTGCCACCGTGCGGGCACGACACGACGAGCTTGCCGATGCCGTCGCCACCGGAACCCTGAGCGTCGTGCTGGCCGCGCGATCCGAACCCGCCATGCTCGCCGAGATCGAACGCCTCGAAAACCGTGAGAAAGAACTCGCCACACCCAGCGCGCTGCGTGGCTTGATCGAACCCGGCGTCGACGTGGCCCGACGCTGGGCCACCGCTCCCATGAGCACCCGACGTGAGATCGCCCGCCTGCTGCTCACCCCCCAGCTGATCGGCGAGTTGAGAATCACACCTTCACCGACCCGGGGACCACGCCGAGTCCCGGTCGAAGAACGCATCCTCTGGTGGCGGGAGTAACATCGAACAGGCAGGCTCAGCGATCTGCCCCGCCTCGACGTGATCGACACCCGCTGGGCGAGCGATTCGGAGGGACCGCGACCCCGTGGCGTCAATCTTGGGCGAGTGCCAGCGTCCGCGCCGGGTCGTGCTCACCAGTTTATGAAGGATTATGTGGCCGTGGTGGCTGACCAAGTAGACGGTGTGGTTGTGGCCAGTCGCGGCGAACCCGCTGGCCGTGGGTTTCACCTCTCGGTGGTGGTGGGGAAGGTCTGGTCGTAGTGGAGTTGGACCCGGTCGCCCGCGATGACCGCTTGCGCGAGGGCCAGTGGGTGACCGTCTTGGCCGCGGGTGATGCGGTCGATCGCGAGTACTGGGGAGCCGAGGTCCAAGCTCAGTGTTTCGGCTTCGACGCGGGTGGGCATGCGGGAGGTCACGGTTTCCTCGGCGCTGGCTGGTGGGTGCCCGATCGCGGCCAGGGCGCGGTAGATGCCGCCCACGACTTTGCTGGCGTCAGCGAGCGGGGTTCCTTCGGCGAGTGTCAGTGGGAGCCAGGTTTCCTGGAGTTGGCCGATCTGTTGCCCGGCGTACATGTGTTGAAGTCGGTAGATCACCGGGGTGCCGTGCGGGATGCCGAGCTGGCTGGCCACGTGGGTGCCGGCGGGGCGCTGCTCCATGGTCACGATCTCCGTCCGGCCCGGGATGCCCAGCTGAGCGCAGGCGGTCTCCCACGGCCCGAAGAGGCCGGGGCTGGCGAGTACGTCGGTGTACCGGGCCACTGACAGGCGGACCGGTGTCCGGTCCCGGACGATGGTCCCGCGGCGGCGGATCGGGGCGACGAGTCCTTCCGCGCGAAGCACGGCGATGGCCTGTCGGATCGTGGTGGTGCTCACGCCATAGGTGATCATGAGCTCGGTACGTTTCGGGATGGTGTCGCCCGGGCGGTAGTCGCCGCAGAGGATCGCGGCGCGCAGGTCCTCCGCTATCTCCCGGTACGTCGAGGTGCTCACGTCCGCACCTCCCTCCGCGGGGCCCGGCAGGAGGCTCCTCAGGCCCACTGTAAGGCGCCATCGTCCCTGAGGGACCACCAGCGGCTCAGCGGTTATGGCGCGCTCTATTGACGTCCACTTCGCCGGCGTGCGACAGTATGGAGCGCCATAAAGTGCCACAAGGTGCCTTAGGAAAGGGTGGCTTGAGATGAGGATCGCGCTGGTCAACCGCGGCGGGCGGGTGCGGCGGGCGGGCGTGGTGGGGCGTGACGGCAGGCCCGCGGCTCGCCTGGCTACCCCTGGCGAGGCGGGACGACCGCGAGGGGACGCGCTTCTTGGATCGGGTCTCGCCGCGCTGCCTCGGTTGCACGCGGTGTTCTCGGCGGCTTGGCGAACAGCGGGGTGCGGTCGATGACCCGCGGTAATCCCTCGATATACCAGGAGAGTTACGAGTTCGTGCTCAAGGTGCTGTGCAAGGTGCTGTCCGATGGTGTGCGGATCGGGCTTGGTTCTGACGGTGGGATCGGTTCGGTTCAGTGCCGGGTCAGTGGCGCGCTGTATGCCTTGCTGTTGACGCACAAGGTTGATGAGCGGGGGCGCTGCCGGTTCTGTCGTCACCCGGGTGTGTTCGGGTGGCGGCTCCGGCGCTGTGATGTCGCCCGGGAGGCGGGTTTCTGGCTGCGCCAACCCGACTGGCTGCTGTCCTCCCGAGGCAGCCCGGGGTTGGCGGTCGGCCCGCCACTGCCGATCGGGTGCGCGCACTGCGCCCGAGAACACGAGTGCCCGCCCGATCCGGATGGCACCGACATCGTCGCCAGTGGTGTGCCTGACTCCAGCGGCTCACCCCTTCAGACTCCGGCTGTTCCGCCCCCGCCCCCCGCAGGTCCCCCGGGGCGGGACAGCCGGACCCTCACCACGGCGGGGCCGGGGACGATCCCGCCCGGCCCGGTCTCGCCTGGGCTCCTCCCCGGCCCGGTGGCCCTGCGGCGAGTGGCGGACGTGAGTGACCGTGATCAGGCTTGACCTGGCCGGATTGTTTCGCCGGTGCTGTGTGGATCACCAACCGATGAGGGGCGGGACACGATCCCGCCCCTGTCCACGAGAAAAGGCCAACCCATGGCTGATAACCCGGATTCGGTGACTTCTGTGATGTGGATGTTGTCGACGGAGGATTGGCGCTGGCACCTGCCCTCGCCCGAGGCGCTGGCGGCGCGCTGCGGTGTGCGCCTCGCCAGCGGCGCAGTGCGCAACGGTGACCCGATGGACGTCGCGCGGTGCGCCGAGTGCACCCACGCGCCCGAGACGACGACCCCGGTGGGCACGGTTGCTGACCCAGCACCGGCCACTGGTGTGAGCGTGCCCCCGGCGGCAGCCACCGTTCCGATGGTCCCTGGCCAACCCGTGACCTGGGCGGGTCACCGCCAAGCATCGGAGGCGACATGACAGACGACACCGACTCCGGTCACGCAACGATGGCCGGGGACCGGCCGATGGTGCTGCTGCGTTACCGGCCGGGCATCACGGGGGAAGCCACCCGGACGGTGCACTTCGTGCCCCTACCGTCCCCCGGGAAGGCGCACGACGCTGGGACCGCGTTGTGCGGTGTGGTGCTGCGTCCAGAGCTGGTGGAGCGGGTCATCCCCGGTCAGGGCATGCCGTGCGCCCCGTGCATGATCAGCCACCTCACCACCAGCCCCCCACCCCCACCGGCCGCGGTGCCGCTGGGTGAGGGCATCAGCGGCGAAACCGACCCGCTGGTGGCCGCGGTCCGCTACCGAGCGTGGGGCTGGCCAGTCACGTTGCGCGGTCACCAACTATGGCTCACCCCGCGACCCGGCACTGTCGCGCTGGCCATCCCCGTGCCGCTGGCGGCGCGGGTCACCGGGATTCTCACCCAGCGACGCTGCCCCCCGCTTGCCCTGATCCGGCCGGAGACGCCCGAGCATTGGGTGATCTTGGGTTCGCGGCGTCCGGACATGGCGTTGCCCTGGCCGCGCTACGTGCACCAGAGCACCGACCCCCTGCCGCTGCCGCCCACCACGACCACCCGAGGGCCGGTCATCTGGGCACACCCACCCCAAGCGGACGCACTCCGGCTCTGCCGGGAATTTGAGGTGTTCGCCGCGCTGCTCACCGCGCTGCGCGACCCTCTTACCTGACGAGCCGCCGCGTCGAGATCACGAAGGAGGTGGGGGAGGCACGGGGAGACTGGCGGTCGGGATGATCTGGTTGACGCCGATGAATCGTCCGGCGATGAGCAGGCCGGCGTTGTGGGCGTCGGGGCCGGCGTGGCTGGCGCAGGCGTCCTGGAGTATCCACGGTGTGAGGTCTCGCTCGAAGGCGTCCGCGGCGGTCTTGAGTACACAGACGTCGGTGTCGATGCCGCAAAGGTAGAGATCAGTCCAACCGCGCTCATCAACGAGTTTCGTGCCTTCGGGTGTGAACAGTGAATAGATGTACTTGTCGACGACGGGTGTGCGGGGGCCGACGTAGGGCGCCAACTCGGCGACGAGCTCGGTCTCCGGGCCGTCGGCCATTTTGGTCCATCCGATGAGTCGTTCAAAAGGACTGCCGGGGTAGTTGAGGTATCGACTGAACACGATGTCACCGTGAGCGGCTTGCCACCGCCGGACTATGTCGACTATGACTGGAACCACGGGTTTCGAGTGATCGGTGATGAACCCGTTCTGGACGTCCACCACCACCAGTACCGGCTTACGTTCCTTCATCTCATACCCTACCACATTCTCGAAGGATCTCCAGTGTTTGGGTCAGGTGCCGATCCAGCCCGCTGGTCTGTACCACGGCGTCACGCATCGAGCGGTGTTGCGATGTTTCCCGAGGTCGTTCCGTGGTCAGTCGCGATCGAACACCACGGAGAAAACGCCAGCCGAACTCCGCGGGCACGTCGGGGTCGTTCCCCTTTTCCACCTGCTGCCGGAGATGATCACAATAAGCCCACACCGCTTGCGCGGACAACTCGCAAGCGACCAGCTCATCCTCCCGCAACGCCCGATCCCGCGCAATGGGGTGGTACACGACACCAGACCATGACGCGTACCCCAGCGACGTCCCCTTCATCCCGAAGTCGACGAGCTCAGGATGGTCGAACCCGTCCCGCAGCAAGGCCCGCTCAACCAGCTCCGCGGGCGCCCGACACGACTCATCGATCGTGTCCGCTCGCTGGACCAGCACGCGGGGCATGCACAGCAGCCGCAGCGCGGTCTCCAGCTCACGACCCTGCCAGGCGGGTCTGTCCACCCAGTACAGACTCAAGACGTAAGGCTGCCCCGGCGTCTCACCACCGGTGAGCGCCCGGAGCTGATCGCCCGCCCACCGCATGTTCCGCTCGCAAGTGACGTATCGCCAGACCGCCAACTGAGCAACAGAATCAAGCTCGAGTTCTTCCACGACGTGGAACAGCGCCACGCCGAACGGCCAGACGTAAAGGTGGCACAGACCGGAAGGATGCTCCACCTCGAGTCGTGCGCATTCCGTCCACTGATCCTCCGCGTGGCAAAAATTCCCTGCGGCGGACAGTGTTGAAGCCGCTTCCGCGCCGATAAATACCGGTATGAACTTATGGCTTCGCGCGGCGCAAGTTGGTCCAGCTGGAACTCCCGCTGTCAGGTCGCCGAACAGATCCAGCGCGGTTCGATTGAACGTGAGGCAATACAGCTCCGAGTATAGCGGAGTGGGCCGCACGGTGCGGCCCGTCTCGAGTCGGTAGATCTGCTTTTCCATCGCCGCGGGCTCAGGAGTGGTTAATTTATGACGCCGGCCGACCAACTCGAATTCCTTGGCCAGGCGCGGCCGGCCCCAACCGGCTTCCTCACGCAGACGGATGATGACAGTGTTGGGGACAAGGCGCTTGTCCGCCGATGTCCGGATGTCCATGGACATTGCCGCTGTCCTTCTCCGTCCGTCGCTGTCGTCTACCGGAGAAAGGGAATGACGGCGATTCTGTATGCATGCACCTGAACCTCACTCACCACTGGAATCACCCCTCCGTCGCTCCAGTTGCTCCAGCCGGCGCCGGATCTCCGCCACGTCGAGCCGCAGGGCGGCGACCTCCTCGGCGAGGTCAGCACCGTCGGGCGCCTCGCCAGGGGTGCGCACGTAGGTGCCCCGCCCCGGCGAGGAAACGATCAAACCTTCGCTCTGCAACTGCTTCACCGCAGCGTGCGCGGTCAGCTCCGCGACCTCGTACTCAACCGCGAGCGCCCGCAGGGATGGCATCCGGTGGTCCGCGTCGAATTCACCCTCGGAAATGCGGCGCCGCAGATCCTCCGCTATCTGCACGGTGATCGCAGTCGGGTCAGCGCGGTTGATCGGCACGCGCACAGACTACGGGTCGACGCTCTCAAGGTCGGCGGCGAAACACGCGAACGCGCCACCACTCACCCTTCACCCCATCCGAAATAAGGCGCACTAAAGCACCATGTAGCACTATGCCCATGGGGTGATATGGCGCGCCATTTCGACCCGGTAAAGATCCACGTTCCTGACTGCGGCAAGGCCTGTGGGGCGACTCCCGGGAGTACCCGCACCGGCTGATCAAGAGCCCACATGCCCGCTTTACACCACGTCACCAGAGCGAGCGCCGCGAAGCGGAGCGACGCGATGCCACCCCACCGATTTCCCCGGCTCGGCGGTCAAGTGCCTGCCAGCAACCCGCCGAGCCGGGTCCCTCCACCACCCAGCAACAGCGATCGAGGAGATCAACATGTTACAGGTCCACACCTGTGTCAGTGTCCATTGTGACCAGTGCGGAGACGCCCTGGGCGACCCTGGTTTCGAGGCGCATTACCCCACCGAACGTTCCGCGTTGACCGCGGCCACCGCGAGCAGATGGCGGACTGACCGGGGTCGACGGTTGCTGTGCTCGGCGTGCACGCCGGTCCTCACCTGTGAGGCCGAAGGCCACCAGTTCAGCCGGTGGCGCCACCCGGTCACCGCTGAGGGGCACCCGGCGGGCAGTGAGTACCGGCACTGCTGGCGGTGCTGCCGCCACGAGTCCCGCCCAGCCACGCGGACCGTGGTTGACGGCGCCGAGGGCGTCGACGTGGCCGGGGAGGTGTGGTGATGCGCGGGCCATTGGCACCGCTGGAACGGGCACCGGTCAGTGTGCGCGCCCCGTTCGTGGCCTTCCCCGGTGGCCGGTACCGCCGCGAGCTCGCCCCGGAGCGGCGAGCGGCGCTGTTGACTGCACTGGAAGGGGTGGAACTGGGCGCCTACGACGAACAGGTGCTGGAGTGGCTGGCCGGCCAGGGCGTGCCCGTGGTGGCCGTGGTGGTGTCGCTGCTGTTGCGGGTCCGCAAGGCCGCAGCCCACCAGGCCCGCCGGGGTGGGGGTGGGTTCCGGTGAGCCAGGGATCTGTCGTTCCGGTGCTGGTCGTGGTGATGGCGTTGGCCGGGCTGGGGGTGCTCGCGGCGTTCCGCGGCGGCGCCCGCGGCGGGTACCGGGCCGCCCGGCACACCCAAGAAGTGACCCGGATGAGCGGCAACCTCCTCCGCGCACTGAGCACCACCACGGTGATCGTCGCCATCCAGTGGGCGGTGGTGTCCCTCACCACCGACCCCCGCGCCTGGGGCGTGGCGCTGGGCGTGCCGGCATTGTTCGCCGGCGCCGCCCTCGCCCGCCTGTTCTCCGTCACCGAAATCATCCACACCCCGACCCAAGACAGGGACCGACGATGAGCACCAATCCAGACCAGGAAGCTCCGCTCCCGGGCCCGGCTGGCCCGGCTGGGTCGTTGGTGCCCGCGACGGGCGGGGAGGTGACACCGGCACCCCCCGTGCTGGACGGGGAACTGCTCTCCGAACGGGAGAGCGCCGCGGTCGCTGCCCGGTTGTCTCGGCGGGGCCGGTCGCAGTCGGCGGTCGCCGACTTGCCGTGGACCGCGCAACTGAGGGTGGTGGTGGCCTATCGGGTGCGCACCGCGCCCCGGGATGCCGTGCGGTTGTGCTGGTTCGCTCTGCGCGGGCATGCCCGGTGGATCGCCAAGGGCTGGAGGTGGGTCACTCACGGTGATCTGCGCGCGGATGCTCGCGCCGCGCGGTTGATCGGGGACCGGGACGCCCGCCGGGCCGCGCAAGAGTTGATCCGCGCCGACGCGGCGGCCCGCTGGACCAAACTCGGCATCGCCCTACACCGGGGCGTGGTCGGTGGCCTCCTGGTCGCCGTCCTCGCCGGGATCCTCGCGATCGTCCACGCCCGAGTGCCCCGGGTGGACATGTGGCCCTGGCTGGCCGGGGTCTACACCACCCTCGGTGTGCTGGCGACGGTGCTCGTGTGGCTGCTCAAGGCGGCACCGGTCGGCTGGCTGACCGCCGCGATCTGGGAAGGCCGCGACCGCGCACCCGGCGCGGGATTCCTGCACCACCCCGACCGGGACGACCCCGACCCGTGGGTCGATGAACGAATGGTCACCACCGCGCTGGCCACCCTGAACATCGCGCGACTGAACCAGTTCTTCAAAGACGGAGGCCAACTGGTCTACACCATCCCCGCCCGCCGCGACGGCCACGGAACCGCCGTGCAACTCCGAATGCCCCTGGGCACCAAAGCCTCCGACGTCGTCACCCGCAAAGAATTGCTGGCCGCGAACCTGGGACGACTCGAAGTCGAAACCTGGCCAGCGGTCGGCCCCCAAGCCAACATCCTCGACCTGTGGGTCGCCGACCAGGGCGCCCTGGACGGACCACCCCCACCCTGGCCACTCCTGCACAAAGGAACCATCAATGTGTACGACGGCGTCCCGTGGGGGGTGACCATCCGGGGTGAGGCGATCACCGCACCGCTGATCGGCACGAACTGGCTCTTCGGCGCGCTCGCCGGGCAGGGCAAGACC
This sequence comes from Pseudonocardiaceae bacterium, assembly GCA_039924425.1. GTDB lineage: Bacteria > Actinomycetota > Actinomycetes > Mycobacteriales > Pseudonocardiaceae. Next base: position 9,668 of record JBDTAX010000085.1, on the reverse strand, counting down.
GCCACCATGCGGTTACTGGCCCTGGGCGTGGCACTGGATGTGACGGCTGAGATCCGGATCGTGAACTTCAAACCCTCCGGCGACTGGAACGCCTTCACACCCCGCGCCAGCGTCCTTCTCGTCGGCATGGGCACCGACGTCATCACCGCCTGCGCCGACCAACTCGACTGGCTCGTCACCGACATGCAACGCCGAGCCGAAACCCTCGAAAAACACGCGCCTGGCGCCAACAAAGTGCCGCAACACCTCGCCGCCCGCAAAGACCTCGGATTGCACCCGCTGTTCCTGTTCATTGATGAGGTCCACATCCTGTTCGGCGACGAGCAGGTCGGCGGCAAAACCGGCCGGGCCACCCTAGCGATGAAAGCCCTGCTCAACATGGCCCGCGCGTTCAACATCCACCTCCTCATCGCCACCCAACGCCCCGACGACCGCACCCTCCCCGCCGAAGTCCGTGACCGCTACGGCATGCGCGCCTGCCTACACGTCGGCAACGAAGCCACCAACGACATGATCCTCGGCAAACCCGCCTTCGCCGACGGTGGCCGAGCCACCGATTTGCGCTACAACACCGACCGTGGCACCTGCGTCGTCAACACCGGCTTCGGCACCAACACCAAATACACTGTCGTCCGCACCCACTATGTCTCCGCCCACGACCCCGAAACCCACACCCCGGATCAGGTCAACCCAATCATCACCCGCGCCATGGACCTCCTGGCTAAGCAGGGCCGCAGTATCCATCCGGCCCTTGAGCACACCACCACCGAACCATTACCAGTGGATCACCTGGCCGACATCCACCAGGTGCTGTATGGGGAACGCCGGGTACGAACCCAGATCGTGCTCACCCGACTGGCCGAACTCAACCCCATCGCCTACGAGGGCTGGAGCTTCCACGACCTTAAAACCGCGCTGGCCCACCAGGGCATCGAGATCGGCAAGTCCCACGGCAACAGCGTGGTTCGCGCCGACGACATCACTCAAACCATCACCCAACGTCACAGCAACGTCGACAGAGAGAGTGGCGACGACGGGGGGAACTAGACGGGGAAGCACCGGGCCACCGGGGAAGTTTCCCCGTAGCTTCCCCGACCCTCCTTCCCCCACCTGACCAGCAACAATGATCTCGGGGGAAGCGCTGACCATGCGCTCTGCCACCAACCGAAACCCCGAGAACCCCAAGCCAGCTCCACTCACTGATTCCCTCCCCCTCAACCTGGCGCACCCACACTTAACTACCAACAGTAACAACAGGCAGATGCGCGTCCGCTGACCGCAACCACCGCTACAGAAAGGACCCCACCCACTACCACCCGCCACATAACCCGCCACGCCCGGTCGAACTGCTCACCATTGGCCTCGCCCACGCTGCCAGCCGCGCCACGGCCAAGGACACCACCACGCGTTGCTCCTGACCGGCCTAACACGGGCACCACCGACCCCGCCCGCATCCGCATCCGCATCCGCATAAGGAGGCCACCCACCCTGGCCCACCGCCAGCAACATCACACCCCGCACCACCCCGATAGCGCCATCACCCCACAGCAGACATCCCACCACCCCGGCAGCGCCGATACCGATTCCGACTCAATCCCACAACCCCTCACCCAGCTACTCACCGCCTACATCCGCCAAATCGTGGACACCGCACCACCCCCCACCCCCGCGCAACTCGAACGCCTAGCCGGTCTGCTACGCGATACTCACAACCCCAGCCCTCCGGGCTAAAGATCGACCGGTAGGAAATTGGCCCACCGCTAAAACTGGTCTGCCGCTTCTAAACACTCATCCTCGGTCAGAAAGTCCCGATACTCGCACCCGTAGAGACCGATCAAAACCGTGGTTGCGATCTCATGTCGCAACCACGGTTTTGATCGGTCTCCAGTTTTATCCGCTCACTGACGCATGCCCGGTCGGCGGCGGCCGGATCGGACGGGAGCGGACAACCAAGAAGATTACTGTCACTCTGCCCATTGAGGACGTTGAGGCGCTGCAGCGTCTGGCCGAGTCTGGCCAGGTCGAGTCCTTCAGCCGGTACGTCACCGACGCTGTGGCGTTCCGCCGCGCCCGCGAGGACGGCCTGGCCGTGCTGGAGCGCCGGTTCGGCAAGCCACCGGAGTACGCCCTGCAATGGGCCCGCGACCTCATCGCGCGCCGCCTCGGGCCGCATAACCCCACCGCGTGAGCCAGGCCTTCCGCGGGTGGGTGCTCGACCACCACGCCATCGTCTCCTGGGCACGGGTCGAGCCCTATGCCCAGTCCCTGGTCTGGTCAGCGATGGAGGTGGGGATGGCCGCAGCCGTCCCGGTCGCGGCACTTCCCCTGGCCTACGCCGCCACCCGGAAGTCGGACCACGACGTCCTACGGGCGCTGCTGGAGCTTCCGGTGACGCTGCACGACCCGCTCACCGAGGCTGACGCCCCGGAGCTGGGCCGCATCCTCGCCAGCGCCACCGACCCCGCCGCGCTGAGCTCCGACGTCCTGGCCCTGGCCTACGTCGTGCAGTCCGCCCACCCCCGGGGCTGGCCCGTACTCACCGGGAGCGAGTGTCATGAGCAGCCACACCACCCCCTCAGTGGATATGAGCGGGAGCCGGTTCGTCCCGGCCGGTATCCGGATCGAGAAGTCCGGCTCATAGGCACCATCGTGACAGGGGGAATGGGACAGCGCTGTGGGCACCCGAGGCCGGGCTTGTTATAGCGGCATTCGAGTGGATCAGGTCGTCGAGCCGCAGCCGCTGGCCACATGCTGAGCTGGACTGACAGCTGTCGACACCGGGTGTCAGATTGAGGTATACCCCAACATGACGTCAGGCGTGCCCACGATGGCCGTCAGGTTAGGCCCCGAAAACTCATTGATTGACACCACGCTCACCAAGTCTTAGATTCCAACCTGACACTTTGAGGGGAGCGCGCGATCACCGGACAGCGGGTCGCCTACACCCGCATCAGCAGCCTCGACCAGAACGCCGCACGCCAACTCGAGGGCATCACCGTCGACCGCACCTTTACCGACACCGTCTCCGGCAAAGACACCCACCGGCCACAGCTGACCGCCCTGCTCCGCTTCGTCCGCGACGGTGACACGGTGATCGCGCATTCCATGGACCGCCTCGCCCGCAACCTCGATGACCTCCGCCGCGTGGTGCGTGAGCTGACCGCCAAAGGCGTGCGCGTCCAGTTCATCACAGAACAGCTCATCTTCACCGGTGAGGACACCGCGATGGCGAACCTGCTGCTGTCCGTCATGGGTGCGTTTGCCGAGTTCGAACGGGCCTTGATCCGCGAGCGGCAGCGCGAAGGCATCGCCCTGGCCAAGCAGCGCGGGGCCTACCGAGGTCGTACACGATCCCTCAGCGAGGAACAAGCGGTACGGCTGCGCCAACAAGCGAGCGAGGGTGTCCCGAAGGCAACGCTGGCCCGCGAATTGGGCATCAGTCGTGAAACGGTCTACCAGTACCTGCGTGCCGTACCCTGACCACGGTGCCCTTCCAGCCAGGATGACAGAAACCCAGCATTCCTGAGGTATCCTCATGATCCTGTCTTCGGCATACAGCGGGAAACGAGAAGAAACCCCTGGTCACAAGTGTCTCAGGCGGACTGGGACCTCCATCGGAACCCACTGGTTATCCCACAGAGACGGACCAGCCGTGAGGCTGGCACCGCGCCCCGGTCCGACCCAACAGCACTCCCGCCCGCGTCCCTCAGCGCGTGCGCTGCCCCATCCGGAAACCGGTCACCTCGACACACCGCTGATCACCTTCCGTCGTTCGCGGTAGACGCGAAATTGTCGCATTCACCGCAAAGCGGGATGGATCAGTGCTGGTCAACGCCCCCACGGAGCGAGCCGCCGACCTGGGTACCGCCTCGATGGGGACGGTGCTTCTCCACGTCGTCCGCAGCTCACACGCATAGTGTGACCTCAGGCGAAACCGATCTCACACCATCGCCAATGCACATCCGCTGCGATACGCGGCAGAAACCGAATACGCCAGAAAGGGGCCACAGTGACCGTTTCCCCTGGTCAGCGTGGAGTAAGCTCGGCTGAGCGGGCATGATGACCGGCGACGATTCCTGTGCTACCGAGGGGGTCAGCCTCGGGGCGTGCTGCGCATCGTGCCTGGTCACGGCCACGACAAGCCTCTTGTCTTGAGACAAGGTCACTTCTCACAGGAACCACCGGAACAAGTGTGGCCCCTTTCTGGCGTATTCGGGTGTCGGACCCACAACAGGGCCGGGTCCGTGTGCGCAGGGCTGTGCGGACCAGCCAGGCGATGGGCGTGATGGGAAGTATGACGAGAGCCGCCAACGCACACCATCCAGCGCTCCCACCTCCGGCGAGCAGCACAGTGATGATGGCGGGACCAACCGCAGTTATGGCGGCTTCCGTGGTTGCAGTAAGACCCTGGTACTGTCCTTCGGCGTCCTTGGCCATGAGCCGCAACGACAGCCCCCACCGGGCAGCTACGAAGTAGAGCTCGCCGATGAAGTTCGCGGTGACACCGACAGTGATGATGGTGAACGCTAGCGCTGAGGACTGCGTCCAACTGGCCCCGGCGAACAGCACGCAGGAACTGGCCAAGGCCAGCCCGGACCACCGGACTGCACGGACGGCCCCGATGGCTCGGCGGGCGTACTGCGTGACGCGGACCTGTAGGACCGCAATCGCGATCGAACTGACCACGACCGCGAACGCCGACGTCCACGTAGGGGCGACGGTGCTCTGGTGCACCCAAAGAGGCAGCCCCGTGGAGAGTATTGCCCAACACAATGTGAGGGGCGCAGTAGCCACCATGACCGCGAGGAATGGGAGATCTCGAACCGCTCGTGTCACTCCATGACGACGCTCGAGGGGCACGGCCTGCACCCGGGGCACAAGCAACGTCGTGCCGGCGGCCACCAGTAGCGCAGCTGCGGTGAGCAGGATGGCTGCGGTGAAGATCTGTGGTGTGCCGATCGTGAGTACCGCGCCGCCGAAAACGGCACCGGTAGCATAGGCGACATGCTGAGTCACCCGTGATTGCGCGAGGATCTTGAGCCGGGTATCCGGTTCGATGAGTTTGTAGATCAGCGTGATCCGCACCCCTCCGCCAGCGCTCTGCGCGGCGATGAGCAGGCCTGCAGCGGCCAGCAGTGTCCAGAAGCCGTCGACCCACAGGTAGGTGGACGTCGCGACGGCGCGTAATGCGGACAGCAATGCGAGCACTTCTCGGGGCCCCCACCGGTCGGCTAGCGCACCAATGGGAGTGGCGGCGATCAACCCCAGGGCGCTGCCAATCCCCATTGCGAGACCCATCGTGGTGGCGGGGATGCCCTGGATGACGGTGAGGTAGATGGCCCAGGTGCTGAACCACAACCCGTCCCCGAGACCGGCGATCCCGTGCGCGCTCAGCAGCCGTCGGATGATCTTTGTTCGTCGCACGGCGCAGTCTTCTCTCGGTCGTTTCCTTCCCCGGGCGGTGGTCAGAGCTCGGCCACGACGGCGTTCTCAAGGGCGCCGTAGCCCTCCCTGCTGACGATGCCGCTGGCACCGGTCGCGAAGAAGCGGCCCCACACTCCGCCGCAGTAGTTGCCGAACAGGAACGGGCTAAGGACCGGGGCCACCTCGGTTATCTGCGGAGTGGGATCGTGGTCGGAGAAACTCAACTCGACGTGGCAGCGTCCTGGCTCGACGTACTCCTGGACGATGCTGTCGCACCGGGCTGCGGCGAGCTGGACCTCCTGGTGCCAGTGCTCCGACGTGGCGTCACGGCCGAGGGTGACCTGAAGGCCCTGCATGCCGATACCTCGCTTGAGGACGAGGTCGTGTTGGTGTCGTAGGGTGTGGGCCAGCAGGTCGATCCGCCGTCCGTCGCGAGTGGTGTCGCGGTCGGCGAGCACCCGGGTCCACGGGATGTACGTGTGAGCAAGCTCGCGCTCCGCCCTACTCATCCACGGCTGTCCTTCGGAAACCAGGCCGAGCGTCTTCTTGTTCGTGAGGAAAGCGGCTGTCTGGGTCGACAACAGCAGGCAACCACGCTTTAGGGCGTCGTGCACCGGTGTGGTGTCGATGCCCAGCTCGCGCCACTCGGGGATGGTGAAATGCCGCAACCCGAGACGGTAGCGGGCGACCGCGCCGGTCCCGAGCAGTTCGTCGAGTTGCTCGGGCTCTGCATGGTCGGCAACGAAGCCGTGACGGTGGAGGTACTCCAGTTCCATGTCGAAGTACCTGGTGTTGGTGGTGTGCTTGAGATCGCGGACACTGCCCACCCACAGCAGTCGAGCAGGGACGTCGAGTTCGGCGGAGACATCGCCGAACAGGTTGCAGCGCGCCGCGAAGGGATCGTCGATACGGAAAGGCGGAGCGTCACGGCGGCGGTACAAGAAGTCCCATGCCCGCAGCAACGAGTGAAGCTCGACCGGGCCTACCGCCGCGCCGCTGACGTTGAACTCAAGGAACTTGGGTCCTCCCGGCCCGATGATGATGTCGGGTCGTGCCATGCACGAGGCGTAGCGCTCCTCCAGAAGCTCGTCCTCGAGGAACAACGGGTAGTCCTCATCACTGACACCGTAGGCTTCCAGTCGACCCGCAGTGGTGGGAGCGATCTGCAGCGCGGTACGCCGCAACAAGTCCAGGATCGCGCGGGAGGCCCGGAACAACTCCACGTAGGAGGACCTGGGAATCATGAACGGACCGGCCGGCAGAATCTCTCGGGGCGGAACGCCAGTATCGGCGATCTCCCGGCGTACTACCTGTCGGATCTGTGTTCCGGGCAGGGGCAACGTCGGTGCTGCACCTGTACCGAACCAGGGATGGGTCGTCATCAGGCATCCCTCAGGAGCGGTGGTGGATGGTTTCGAGCTTGGTCGCGAAGGCGGCGCAGCGCGGCAGAAAGCGCCACACGGGGAGGCGAAGGTGGTGAGTGCACTAGAGTGACCACTGGTTTCTCCTCAGTGATGCGGAGGCACGGACGGGCGCCCGAACATGTCGTCGAGCTCGATGAGCACGGGTTCGCCCACCGAGCGGACTTTGGCGCTGATGTCGGTGCGGGCCGGCCGGTCGCGGTCGCAGAAGTAGACGGGCTGCAGCCCGTCGGTGCCGGTGATCCGCAGAAGGGGTTGGCGACCAAGAAGTCGCGCACGTGGTCGGTGTCACGGCGCAGGGCGATGTAGAGGCGCTTGGTCTGGAAGTGGTTGGGCGGCAGGACGACATGCGGACCGAACTTCCGCTTCCACTGGAAGACGCCCTTGGACAGGAAGGCCTCGGTGCCGAAGAAGTCCACCCACCGCACCGGCTGCTGCGCAGCCCACACGAGCAGCAGGTGGTACACCGCCTTGAACGCGCCCGATTCGTAGTGGGCATCCGCACCGTCGAGGACACCGACCAGCCGCGTGGTGAGAGTGTCCGCCCGGCGCGGTCCGCCAGGCGCCGGTACAACGGGGCCAGCACCCCACACGGTGTTCCGAAGAACGGACCGAAGCTGTGTCGCTGGAATTCCGCGACCAGCGTGTCCGCCAGTCCCGGGGTCTGTGTGGTGATTGACATGGTCACCTCATAGGTCGAAGAATTCATCGAGGTCGATCGTGTGGTTGTCCCGGATTCCCGGGGACATCACGCGGATGTTTGACCGCTGCGAGTGGGTGCGGTCCACGAAACGCACTGCGGCCAACTGTCCGTCGGGGTCGAGGACGAACATCGGGGTGGCGGCCAGCAGGTCGCGGACCGGCGCGGTGTCGCGCAGGATCCTCAGCAGCACCCGGCGCCCTCCGTAGTGGTCGGCGGGAAGGACCACGGTGGGGTGGAAGCGCCTCTTGAACTGAAAAACCCCTTGGCCGGGAAACGGATCCTGCCCGGAGAAGTCCAGTAACCGGACGCCGTGGTGTACCGCCCAGTCCAGCGTCAGGAAGTACACCGCCTTGAACGCGCCGCTGCGGTAGTGCTCCCGATCGCCATCCAGGACTCCTAACAGGCGCATCCGCAGTGTGGCCCCACCGTCGTCGAGTCGGCACAGCGCGCCGGCGACCCGCTTTCCGCCCTCGGTGACGAACAGCAGCACGCCGTTGCGGAATAGGCACCACAACGCGGTGGGCCAGTCCGCGCTGCGGGCCACCTCGCCGTGCCGCGCTGACATGGTGGGCTGATGGATTCGCCGGTAGAAGAAGTCCAGATCACTGACCTCGCCGCCGGTCTCCAGTCGCCAGTCGTGCCGACTGCACAGTTTGTGGAATTGGCGGCGTTCGTCACCAGAGACCCGCGCGAGCATGGCGTCGAGGTTTGGTTCCACATCCAGCAGCAGTCGCACCCGGAACGGCAGCAGCAGTGAACGCCGCACCAGCAGAGTGTTCGCGCGAGACGCAGAGCAGCCAGTCACCAGGATGTCGGTCTCGCCGTCCGCGGCGGCGGCGCGGCGACGCAACTCCCGCCACGGCAGCGGCGGCTGGTCGGACACGGTCACCGGACCGGCCACCGCACGCTGCCGGTCGAGCAGGTACGGGAGCACATACGTCAGGCCCTCGGGAAACCCCTGGTACGTCACGGACAGCGGGCGATCGGTGGCGGTGCCGACGCGGTGCACATAGCGGCGCCCAGGCCTGCTGGCCCACCGCTGGTGTGCGTGCGCCCAGAAACCGGACGCGGTCGACCACCGGTACCGTGCTGTCGCATGCCAGCGTGATGGGACCAGCGGGTTGCCATGACCTAGGGACCACCGGGTCTGGTTAGTGAGCATGGTGGTGTCCTTTCTGTTGGTCAACGGACACGCTGGTGCTGGCGTGTGTTGTGGTGGGGTGTGTGGGTTTCTGTCGTCGTCGGTAGGAGTCGCCTTCGATGATGAGTTCGTGGGCGGTGGAGACGAGCCGGTCGACGGCGGATTGGGCGAGGAGCGCGTGTCCACCACGACTGCGGCTGGATCACAGCCCCTCCACCGCCACCCTTTGAAGAGTCAGGTCAGGTCGGTGCTGATACAGATCAATCACACTTTCCTGAGGGCACTGTCAACTTGGTCGCTTGCCTTGTGGCTGGGAGGATCGTCGGGTTGCTCGCAGCGAGGTGGGAGGGGCTGGCCTAGTGGGGGTCGAGGCGCCGTCGTACCGGGGGTTTCGTTTCCCGGGGGAGATCATCAGCCACGGTGTCTGGTTGTACTACCGCTTCCCGCTCAGCTTCCGCGAGGTGCAGGAGATGATGTTGGAACGCGGGATTGTGGTCAGCCACGAGACGGTGCGGCAGTGGTGTGCGAAGTTCGGCCAGACCTACGCCAACGCACTCCGCCGGCGCCGGGCTCGCCCAGGGGACAAATGGTACCTCGATGAGGTGTTCATCAAGATCAACGGCAAGACCCACTACCTGTGGCGGGCGGTGGACCAGCACGGTGCCGTGCTCGACATTCTGGTCACGGGGGTGGACCTGCAACGGAACCGGAACGCACGTTAAGCGGGTTCGGGCAGGTCGGAGTGGGTGCTCAGGGGTGGGGTTGCGCGGGTCGCTAGCGTGCGTTCCGGTTCGATCCCAGCCCGTCTATGATCTTGATTGAGGGTTGAATCGCCTGGTAGTGTCGCGTTCAGTGACCGTGATCTTGGTGTCCGGAACTCCTCACTAACGGACAAGATCCAATGTAAGGGTCCAGAGATCCGATTGAGCCTCCAAGAGCGTCCGGAACCCAGTCCGCAATCAATGTTCTGGAACCCCCG
>JBDTAX010000084.1:0-58481 GCA_039924425.1 Pseudonocardiaceae bacterium | reverse complement strand
TCGTCGGTGACCTCGTCGAACCACCCGCCGTAGGGGCGCTGCGCCGGGGCCGGCACGTAAGCCGGCAGTGTCAGGCCGCCGTACCCGGAAGTGTCCCCGGAGCCGTGCACGCCGAACATGCCCTGCCGGGCCCGACCGGCGACCACCCCGCCGCGAGCCTCGTGCTCAGCGTGATCGTCGGTGGTCATGGCGGCCGAGTCGGGCTGGCCAGGCGCGAGGTCCCTGCTGGTGTCCTTCTTCGCCACGTCGCTCACGGCTTCCGCGCTGCGGGGGAGGATTTGGGGGATTGCTTGGGCGCGTAGCGCACCGAGGAGGGCACCGTCTCCGTGCGGTGGCCCGCTTTCAGCGCTGCCTGTTTGGGCCCCAGCGGCTCATCCATGATCTTGGCATGCAGTTTGAGGATCGCGTCGATGAGCATCTCGGGACGTGGCGGGCACCCCGGCAGGTACATGTCCACCGGGACGATGTGGTCCACGCCCTGCACGATCGCGTAGTTGTTGAACATCCCTCCGGTGGAGGCGCAGACGCCCATCGCGAGCACCCAGCGCGGCTCGGGCATCTGGTCGTAGATCTGCCGCAGCACCGGAGCCATCTTGTTGCTCACCCGGCCCGCCACGATCATCAGATCAGCCTGCCGCGGCGAGGCCCGGAACACCTCCATGCCGAATCGCGCCAGGTCATACCGGGGCGCCCCGGTGGTCATCATCTCGATGGCGCAGCAGGCCAGCCCGAAAGTGGCCGGCCACAGCGAGGACTTCCGGGTCCAGTTGACCAGCTTCTCCACGTTGGTCAGCAGGATCCCGCTGGGGAGTTTCTCTTCCAGACCCATGTGATCAGTTCCAGTCCAGCCCGCCGCGACGCCACACGTAGGCGTAGGCGCAGCCGAGGGTCACGATGAACAGGACGATCTCCACCACACCGAAGACGCCCAGCGAGTCGGCGGCCACCGCGAACGGGTACAAGAACACCATCTCGATGTCGAACAGGATGAACAGCATCGCGGTGAGGTAGTACGCCACCGGCATCCGCCCAGCCCCCGCGACCGGATGCGGGGACGGCTCGATCCCGCACTCGTAGGCGTCCAGCTTGGCCCGGTTGTACCGGCGAGGCCCGATGTGCGGCGAAGCGACGACGGAGAAGACCGCGAAACCCCCCGCCAGCAGCATCAGCAGCAGCAGGGGAACGTAGGACTGCAGCACTCGCGTCCCTTCCTTCGGCGTCTCGTGAAGCATCCCGCGTCTACCCTACGTGCGGGCCGATCACGCGCTGCCTTGAGGCTAACCTAAATCCGGCCTCGATCAGGCGTTATCCTGCTGTTCATCACACGCTGGGTGTCAGCTTGGTCATGGCCGAGAGCACCCGGTCCATCGCGTCGCCCTCCCGGCTGTCGTAGAGGTTGGCCAGCAGCTTGAGCACGAAGCGCATCAGCGTCGCGCGCGGCAAGGCGTGCCGGATTCCGGCTCGCATCACCGCCGGGTGGCCGATCAACCGGCTGAACCCGTTCCCCAGCCGGAAATAGCCCCCCAGCTCCTCGCGCAGCGTAGCGGGATAACGCCGCAGCGCGTGCTCCCGGGCCGGCCCGTCGGCCCGGGCCAGTGCCTGCACGGTGCACTCCGCGGCCAGCCGGGCGGACTGCATCGCGTACGCGATGCCCTCGCCGTTGAACGGGTTGACCATGCCGCCGGCGTCCCCGACCAGCAGCAGGCCGCCCCGGTAGTGCGGGGTGCGGTTGAAGCTCATCGGCAGGGCCGCGCCGGCGACTCTGCCGAGGGCGTTGCCCTCGCGAAAGCCCCACTCCAGCGGGGTGCCGTCCAACCAGGACCGCAGCAGCGCCCGGTAGTCGGTCTTGCCATACGCCGGGGACGTCGACAGGATGCCCAGGCCGACGTTGGACGTCCCGTCGCCCATGCCGAAGATCCAGCCGTAGCCGGGCAGCAGCCTGGGCTGCCGCCCGCTGGTGCGGTCCCAGATCTCCACGTGGCTTTCCAGGAAGTCGTCATCGGTGCGGGGGCTGGTGTAGTAGCGGCGCACCGCGACCCCCATCGGCCGGTCCGGGCGCTTGTCCATCCCCAGGCTGAGCGCGAGCCGGGCGCTGACCCCGTCGCAGGCCAGTGTGAGCGGGGCGCGGTATTGCATCGGCTGCTTGTCCGGGCCCCGCCGGCCTTTCACGCCGGTGACGCGCCCGGTGCGCTGGTCGGTGATCGCCTCGGTGACGGTGCTGAGCTCGTGCAGCCGGGCGCCGGCCTTCTCGGCGTGCCGCGCCAGCATCTCGTCGAAGTCCCGCCGCTGGCGAACCGCCCCGTAGGGCGGGAAACTGGCCAGGTCGGGCCACGGCAGCTCGATAGTCACCGTGCCGCCCACCACCCGCAGGCCCTTGTTGTGCACCCACCCGGCCTCGGCGCTGGTGTCGATGCCCAAGTCGATCAGCTGCTTGATGCCGCGGGGTGTCAGCCCGTCCCCGCACACCTTCTCGCGGGGGAACGCGGACTTCTCCAGCAGCAGCACGTCCATCCCGGCACGGGCCAGGTACGCGGCGGCCGTCGAGCCCGCGGGCCCCGCCCCCACCACGATCACATCCGCATCGTTGTCGCTGGAGCCCACCCGCCTGGCCATCCCGCTCCCTCACCCCGATCCCGCGCTACTCGTCCGGGGTGAGTGTACGGGTCGCCACCCTGGCCCCCGCTGGTGTCGCCGCGCCGATCGCCAGCAGACCGTCCGGCCTGGCGGGGCACCAGCACAGTCGCAATGGCCGCTCCCATCGCAACGACACGTGCGGGCACAGCGGCTCAACCCGGACCCGACCCAAACGATCAACCCCTGACCCTCCCACAGCGGGGTAAGGTCACCCGTACGTGGGATTGCATGGAGGGGAACGTGGACCCGGAACAGCCGGCGCCGCAGCCTGCGGGGGACTCCGCTCGCCTCGAAGCACACGTTTCCGGCGCGGCCCGCGTCAACCAAGCCGCTCGGCACCATCGGGATGGTGTTCGTGGTGCGACGTCGGGTTATGACGCGTTCATCTCCTACAGTCATGCCCTGGACGGTTCCCTCGCACCGGCGCTACAAATCGGGTTGGAGCGGTTCGCGAAACCCTGGTATCGACCGCGAGCCCTGCGGATCTTCCGAGACACCACGAACCTGGCGGCCAATCCAGGACTGTGGTCATCCATCAAGGAAGCGTTAGCCGCCTCGGAGTGGCTGGTGTTGATGGCCTCGCCGACTGCGGCACAGTCAAAGTGGGTCAACCGCGAGGTCGCCTGGTGGCTGGCGAACAAGCCGCCACAACGGTTGCTGGTGGTGCTCACCGAAGGCGAGTTCGCCCTGGCCGACGACGCCGGTCCGGGGAACGGGACGGCGGCGGCCCTGCCACCCGCGCTGCGCGGCGCCTTCGTCGAGGAACCTCGCTGGGTGGACCTGCGGTGGTTGCATGACGCAGACCAGGTAGCCCAGTCGAACCCCCGGTTGCGGGAGTGCGTGGCCGACATCGCCGCAGCCGTGCGCGAGGTTGCCAAGGACGAACTGGTGGGTGAGCACATCCGCCAGCACCGCAGCACCCTGCGGCTGGCTCGGGGTGCCGTCACCGCCCTGGCGGTGCTGTTGATCGCGGCGCTCGTGGCCGCAGTCGTCGCCTTCCAACAACGCGCCACCGCGCGCAGCGAACGCGACACCGCGATCTTCAACCAGATCACCGCCGAAGCTGATCGGTTGCGCGGCACTGACGTGTCCCTCGCGGCGCAACTCGATCTCACCGCCTACCGGATGCGACCAACGACTCCGGATCTCTACACGGACCTGGTTACCCTCGGAACACCGCCTTGTCCACCCCGCTGGCCGGCCACACCGACCATGTCAACGCGGTGGCGTTCAGCCCGGATGGGCGCTCTGGTTACCGGCAGCAGCGACAACACCGTGCTGCTGTGGAACGTCACCAACCCGACCCACCCCGCGCCCTTGGGCCAACTCCTGCCCGGCCACACCGGCGACGTCAACACGGTGGCATTCAGCCCCGACGGGCACACTCTGGCCACCGGCAGCGACGACCAGACCGTACGGCTGTGGAACATCACCAACCCAGACCACCCCACATCCTTGGGCTCACCCCTGACCGACCACACCGGCGACGTCAACACAGTGGCATTCAGCCCCGATGGACACACCCTGGCCACCGGCAGCGACCAGACCGTGCAGCTATGGAACGTCACCGACCCAGCCCACCCCACGCCGCTGGACCAACTCCCGCCCGACCACGCCGGCACCGTCAACACTGTGGCGTTCAGCCCTGACGGGTACACCCTCGCCACCGGCGGCAGCGACCAGAAAGTGCGGCTGTGGAACCTCACCAACCCAGCCCATCCCACCTCGCTGGGTCAACCCCTGGTCGGCCACACCAACACCGTCTATGCGGTGACGTTCAGCCCAGACGGGCACACCCTGGCCAGCGGCAGCGACGACCACACCGTGTGGCTTTGGAACGTCACCGACCCAGCCCACCCGACCGCCCTGGGGCCACCCCTGACCGGCCACACCGACACTGTCCGCTCGGTGGCGTTCAGCCCGGACGGGCACACCCTGGCCACCGGCAGCGGCGACGAGACCGTGCAGCTGTGGAACGTGACCGACCCGACCCAGCCCACACTCCTGGGCCCACCCCTGACCGGCCATAGCAGCAGCGTTGGCGCGGTGGCGTTCAGCCCGGATGGGCGCACTCTGGCCACCGGCAGCTGGGACAAAACAGTTCGACTGTGGAACATTTCCGCTGCGATCTTGACCGGACCCACCGACTCCGTCCGGTCGGTGGCGTTCAGCCCAGATAGGCACACCCTGGCCACCGGCAGCAGCGACACCGTACGGCTATGGAACGTCACCGACCCGACCCACCCGACACCTCTGGGTCAACCCCTGACCGGCCCCACCGACACCGTCCGCTCGGTAGCATTCAGCTCGGATGGCCACAATCTGGCTGCCGGCGGCGACGATCGGATGGTACGGCTGTGGAACGTCACCAATCCAGCGCACCCCACCGCCCTGGGGCCACCCCTGACCGGCCAAACCAAAACCATCAACACGGTGGCGTTCAGCCATGACGGGCACACCCTGGCCACCGGCAGCAGCGACACCGTGCGACTGTGGAACGTCACCGACCCAGCCCACCCCACCTCGCTGGGCCAACTCCCACCCGACCAAACCGGCACCATCAACACGGTGGCATTCAGCCTCGATGGACACACCCTGGCCACAGGCAGCAACGACCACACCGTACGGCTATGGAACCTCACCAACCCGAGCCATCCCGCGCCCCTGGGACAACCGCTGACCGGCCACACCAACAGCGTCTTTGCGGTGACGTTCAGCCCGGATGGGCACACCCTGGCCAGCGGCAGCGACGACCAGACCGTGCGGCTGTGGAACGTCACGGACCCGACCCACCCCAGACCTCTGAGCCAGCCCCTGACCGGCCCCACCAACACCGTTCGCTCGGTGGCGTTCAGCCCGGATGGGCGTACCCTGGCTGCCGGCGGCGACGACCAGACGGTGCGGCTGTGGGACGTGACCGACCCGACCCACCCCAAGCCCCTGGGACAACCCCTGACCGGCCACACCAGCTTCGTTTACGCGGTGATGTTCAGTCTCGATGGGCACACCCTGGCCAGCGGCAGCCGAGACCACACCGTGCGGCTGTGGGGGATGAACGTCGACCAAACGATCCAACGGATCTGCGCTACTACTGCGAACACTCTCACCCCGGTGAAGTGGGCACAGTACGTATCGCCCCTGCCCTATTCCCCGCCGTGCCGGTGATGTTCCCCTCAGGTGTGATGGATCTCCAAAGCCCTGCGCCTGAATGGACTCGGCGAGCAGAACCTGTCCAGCACACCAGGCGCTATCGGTTCAGGCATGATTCGTGAGACCAGCTCGTGCGGCGAGCCGGTCCAACTCCCGTGAGCGTGTACCTGACGCACCACGCCGGAGACCATCAATGAGGTCAATGGCGAGGGGGCGGCAGTGTACGTCATCCGGGGACAAGCTTTCGAACGTGAGCAATGTGCTGAGGGCGTCATCAGGGTGGCCGGCGAGGCTGTGACCCCATGCGATGTTGAGATAGTACATACCACGCCGTTCCTTGGGTAGCCGACTGAGATCATCCATTGGGACCTGACGGGCGGCGCTGAGGACACCAGCACCGTCACCGAGTTGGCGCCGAACTTCGAGTCGATACAGATGGACATTGGTCGGGCCGAAACCGGTGAAGTACTCGTTGCCGTCGTACCCGAGCTGGCGGGCGACGCCGTGGCCTTCGTCCAGAAAGTCGTAAGCTACCGCGAACTGGCTAGCATAGGCGGCGGTCGCCGATCCCGCGAGGAACAGCATCCCGTAGAGCGACAGGTACGCCGGTGAACCACCGCCGCGCTCCGGCTCCAAACGGTCAATGCCGGCCCGCGCGAATTCGAGCGACTGATCGTAATGTTTCAGGAACATGAGCGCCCGGACAACCTGGCGTGCCGCGGCACCGATCAGCAAACTGTCACCGGTCTCTTCCGCGAGCACGAAACCCCGCTCAGCGGCCAACCAAGCAAGATCAAATTCAAAGATCTTCAAGAGCAAGCAAGCGGTTATCTGGTAGGTCTGCGACAATAGCGAGCGGGCACGTCGCGCCTGATCATCCGCACCCGGATAGGCCACGACGGCCGCCTGGGCGGTGGTGAGCAGACGCGGCAACGTCTGGCCGAGCAAGGGCCAGTGGGCATTCTGGTAGACAGTCCAGGCGTAGGTGACCGATTGGGTGAGCCGGTCAAGATCCGGTGATTCGGCTATCTCAGTGATCGAGGGCGTAAATGTCCGGCTGATGGCCTGGTAGGACTGCATGGCAGACCGGATGGCGGAAATCTCGAAGAGATCGAGACAGTGCCTGGCTTGGCGGATCTCCGCGGTGTCGGCCAGGGTCTCGACCGAGACGTGGAGAACCTCGGCCACCCGCTCGAGCATCGGCAGGCGGAGCAGGCCGCGCTCACCGCTCTCGACCTTGTCCACCCAGCTCGCTGACCGCTCGCACAGGTCAGCGAACCGCTGGCGGGTGAAGCCGCGGCGGGCCCGCCACCGGGCAACCCGCCGGCCGATCTCCCGCCGCCGTTCACTCGCGTCGTCGATGGACACCGTGTCGTACTCCAAACTCAAGGTCAGGTGAAACCTTTCCTCCTGCTCCCCCGTCAAGCAGGTTCGCGCAGATCAAACCCTACTGACACGCCTGCGCTGTCTCATATCGGGACATTGGACACTTTGTCTGATGCTGGCCTTGCGGCAGGCCGTTAACGTCAACGCCTGGCCCCAGGGCCGGGAAGCATGGGCTACCCCAGCGCACGGTTGGTGCCCTTGCCAGTTGGTCTTGCGCACTCCTTCTCCCCGCGCGGGCCCTCGCGACTGGCGGGCACCAAGCCCCCGAACCGCGCGCTGCTCCAGGATGGACCCACCCCGGCCCTGGCGCCACCCACGCGGCGAGAAGACGAGCGAAAGCTGGGGGAATGAGGTGAAACCACGGCCCGGTCGCCAGGGTGGTGCAACCCCGAAGACAGGGCTGGTGGGGTGGGTGTTCCTTGACCGCCACCGTGGGGAGGGGCTCACCATTCGGTGGCGGCGCGGAGACCCGGTGGCCTACGTGCTGCACGGCCACCGGATAGGGGACGACACCACGGCAACGGGAGTCCTGGACACCATCCCGGTGGCACCGGCGGGCTGGACTGATCTCGCCGAGATCCGATTGCTCGGACAGCGGTGGATACGACAGCGGTGAGCCAAAGAGCTGGCTCGTGAAGCCTGCGCGTTCCATCAAGTACTTCGCGACGCGCATCCACGGCCTGACGAACGCCAAGCACCTTAGGCCGAATCAGATGAGCTATGGGCTCGGCGCGAGCGGTCGCTTGGTCGTCTGGTGTCGTCGCGCGGATGCGCGGTCGGCGCTATCCGTGAACTCGACATCACCGACGTTGGTGGACCGGTTTGAGGTCGGTCTCGTCCAGTTCACGGCGGTGGGCCTCACCCGCCCGCACGCCAGTGTGAAACCGCCGTCGGTGTTGGCGGCACGATGCCCCGCTCCAGGACCGTGAGGCGTTCTCGCTCGCGTAGTCTGATCACGGTGCCGGGTGCGGCCATTGAGCTGGCCTGTAGCCGGTGGTCCGTGCCAGGGTGGGGACCATGGCTGAGCCTTATCCCGAGATCGAGCCATACGAGCGGGGGATGCTCGAGGTGGGAGACCGGCATCGCGTGTACTGGGAGGTCTGCGGTAATCCGGATGGCAAACCCGCAGTTGTGCTGCACGGCGGTCCGGGTACGGGCTGCACGCCCGGGATGCGGCGGTCATTCGATCCCGCCCGGTATCGGATTGCGTTGTTCGACCAGCGCAATTCTGGACGCAGCACACCGCACGGAAGCGATCCCGCCGTGGACCTGTCGACGAACACCATCGAGCACCTGCTCGCCGACATGGAGCTGCTGCGCGAGCACCTCGGCATTGACCGGTGGCTGGTGTGGGGTGGTTCGTGGGGAGCGACCCTGGCGCTGCACTACGCGCAACGGCACCCGGAGCGGGTCAGCGAGATCGTCCTCGCGTCGGTGACCATGACCCGCCCGGCGGACATTGACTGGCTCTACCACGGTGTTGGCCGCTTCTTTCCCGAGCAGTGGTCCCGGTTCCGCGACGGGGTTCCGCAAGCTGACCGGGATGGTGATCTGGTCGCCGCCTATTACCGTCTGCTGAATGACCCGGATCTGACGGTCCGGGAGAAGGCCGCCCGCGACTGGTGTGACTGGGAGAACGCCATGGTGTCGTGGGAACCGGGCTACCGGCGCAAGCCATACTGGGACGATTCACATTTTAGGCCGGCTTTCGCCAGGATCGTGACGCACTATTTCCATCACCGGGCTTGGCTGCCCGACGGCATCCTGCTGCGGGACGCGCACCGTCTCGCGGGGATCCCCAGCGTCCTGGTGCACGGCCGCCTCGACCTTCGGCGGGCCACCGAGCATCGCCTGGGAACTCGCGCGGGCCTGGCCAGACGCCCAGCTCCATCTCGTCGGCACCGGGCACACCGGGGGCAGCGACATGGCCACCCACTTGATCAAGGCCACGGACCGCTTCGCGCGCCGCCGATAGAACGTGCGTCAGTCAATGGCGGTGGTAGTGAGCTCGGCGGGTTCAGGGTCGTGCTGATCGGGATCGTCGCTGACGTCTGACGCGCTGGGCTCTGTCGCTGCCGCCGGGGAGGGCAGCAGCAGGGCGGCGCAACCACCGAGCAGTGTCGCGGCCAGCACGGCGACCGCGAGCGTCCCGAAGGGGACCTCGACGGGGTCGAACGCCGCCGCGCCGAGCCGCCCGCCGGCCAGCGCGCCGAGCACCGCGCTGCCGAGCGAGACCACCGCAGCGGCCACTCCGAGCACCCGCAGCCGCCGCGGCAGGGCCGGCTCAGCGGCGGCGCACCGGCGCCCCACCGCGACGCCGACCAGCAGCGGAACCACCAGGACCACGAGCCACCAGGGCTGCACGGGGCCCTGGGGCAGCGCGGCGAGCAGGGGCACGGCCGGCACTGGTCCCGGGTGCACCGCCAGTGGGCTGATGGATAGCGCCCCTATCGACAAACCGGGCCCGGCCAGCCAGGACAGTGCGGCGATCACCGCGTTGGGCAGGTAGCCAACCGACAGGACGGTCAGCCCGAAGATGCTGCCGGCGTCGGTGCCCGACGCCTGGGCGACCTCGGGCGCGGAGATCACCAGAGCGATCAGCACCGTGGCGAAACCAGCGCTGAGCAGCACCGCCAGGCCCCACAACCCGGCCATCAGACCAGGGCGCACCCAGCCGGGTGCCTGGCGCAGTGCGGCGGGCAGCAGCCCGCAGGGTCGGGCCAGGCCCAGACCGGCGGCGGCACCGGCGACCAGAGCGCAGCCGACGGCGGCCTGCCCCGGATCCGCGGTGACGGTCGCGGGGGTCGCCGCCAGCGTCAGGACCACGCCCAGCACTCCGTGGGTGCCAGCGATCACCCCAGCTACCCAGCCGGCGTCGGCGGGCTGGTGGATCCCGGTCCGAGCCGCCACCCGGGCCGCGCCTCGAGCGACCAGCGCGCCGAGGAGCAGGGTGGGCAGCAGCGGCAGGACGCTGAGCGGGGCCCCGTCGATGGTCAGGGGAACGTGGTGCGCGGCCAGCCAGCCCACCGCGCCGACCCGAGCCACCCCCGTCGCCGAGCTGTCCGCTCCACCGGCCGCAGTGATCATGGCGAGCGCGGCGGCGACGGCGAAGTAGCTGACGGCGGCGGGCAGGCATGCGGCGCCGATCATCGCACCCCAGCTGGGGCGCGTGCCCTCACCTACTGGGTCACAAGTCAGCGATCGGCTCACGGCCCCCACCCTCGCAGGCTCGTGGCCCCGTCGCGCTGATCGCTGAACCGACGCGCCCGTGATGTAACCGGATCGGAGTACCGGACTCGGCGCGCGGGCGAGGGTTGGCGGCGGTTATCGGCCCTCGCCCGCAGGGTTGGCGGTACTTGAAGGGCCACCAACGTTAGGACAGGGACTTCATGATCTCGCGCATCAGTGTCGCAGTGGCACTGGGTGTCGTTCCGACCTGGACGCCGGCCGCCTCTAGGGCTTCCTTCTTGGCGGTGGCGGTGCCGGAGGAGCCGGAGACGATGGCGCCGGCATGGCCCATGGTCTTGCCTTCCGGGGCGGTGAAGCCAGCGATGTACCCGACGACCGGTTTGGTGATGTTGGCTTTGATGTAGTCGGCGGCGCGCTCCTCGGCGTCCCCGCCGATCTCACCGATCATCACCACGGCCGCCGTGTCGGGGTCGTCCTCAAAGGCCAGCAGGGCATCAATGTGCGTGGTGCCGATCACCGGGTCACCACCGATTCCCACGCACGTGGAGAAACCGATGTCGCGCAGCTCGAACATCATCTGGTAGGTCAGGGTGCCGGATTTGGACACCAGACCGATCCGGCCCGGGCCAGTGATGTCGGCGGGGATGATCCCCGCGTTCGAGGCGCCGGGGCTGATCACCCCCGGGCAGTTCGGACCGACAATGCGGGTCCGACCCGGAGTGCTCGCCAGCCCGGTGGCGCCGGCGTGCGCGCAGAAGGCGGTGGTGTCGTGCACCGGGATCCCCTCGGTGATCACCACAACCAGCCCGATGCCGGCATCGATCGCCTCGAGCACGGCGGCCTTGGCGAAGCGCGGCGGGACGAAGACCACGCTGACGTCGGCGCCGGTGGCGGCCATCGACTCGGTCACCGAGCCGAACACGGGCACCGAGACACCGTCGAAGTCGACGCTCTGGCCGCCCTTGCCCGGGGTGACCCCGCCGACGACCTGGCTGCCCGCGGCGAGCATCCGCGCGGTGTGCTTGCGGCCCTCCGAGCCGGTCATCCCCTGGACGACGATTCGCGAGTCCTTGGTCAGGAAGATTGCCACTGGTCAGACTCCCTTGGCGCAGGTCAGTGCGGCGAACTCGGCGGCCTTGTCCGCCGCGGCGTCCATCGTGTCGACCATCGTGACGAGGGGGTGGGCCGCGTCCGCGAGGATCCGGCGGCCCTCGGTAACGTTGTTGCCGTCCAGCCGGACCACCAGCGGTTTGGTCGCGGCGTCACCCACGATGCTCAACGCCCGCACGATGCCGGTGGCCACCTGGTCGCAGGCGGTGATCCCGCCGAAGACGTTGACGAACACCGAGTGCACGCCCGGGTCGCCGAGAACGATGTCCAGCCCGTCGGCCATCACCTGCGCGTTTGCGCCACCGCCGAGATCGAGGAAGTTGGCCGGCCGCATCCCCCCGTGCGCCCGGCCCGCGTTGGCCACCACATCGAGGGTGGACATGACCAGCCCCGCGCCATTGCCGATGATGCCGACCTGGCCGTCGAGCTTGACGTAGTTGAGGCCGCGCGCCTGGGCCCGGGCCTCCAGCGGATCCTGCCCGGCCGAGTCGGCCAGCTCGGCGTGGTCGGGGTGGCGGAATCCGGCGCTGTCGTCGAGGGTCACCTTCCCGTCCAGCGCGATGATCGCGCCCCGCGGGTCGCGGATGAGCGGGTTGACCTCCACCAGGGTCGCGTCCTCGGCGACAAAGACATCCCACAACCTCAAGAGGGTGTCCGCCACCGCCTGCGCCACCTCCGCGGGGAAGGCGGCGGCCTGGACGATCTCGGCGGCCTTCGCGGCGTCGACGCCGGACACCGGGTCCACCGGCACCTTGGCCAGCGCCTCGGGTGCCTTCGCCGCGACCTCTTCGATGTCCATCCCGCCCTGCACGCTGGCCATCGCGAGGAAGGTGCGGTGGGTGCGGTCCAGGACGAACGACAGGTAGTACTCCTCGACGATGTCGCACGCGGGGGTGACCAGCACGCGGTGCACGGTGTGACCCTTGATGTCCATGCCCAGGATCGCGGCCGCCTCGCGCCGCGCCGCCTCCGGCGTGCCGGCCAACCGCACGCCACCGGCCTTGCCGCGACCCCCGGTCTTCACCTGGGCCTTGACGACGACGGTGCCGCCGAACTCCTCGGCGGCGGCGGCCGCCTGCGCGCTGGTGGTGACGACGCGGCCGGGCAGCACTGGGACGCCGTGGGCGTGGAACAGATCCCTCGCCTGGTATTCATACAGATCCACGGGGTTGACCCTATCTAGCCGTTGCCCGGCGGCGGCCCATGACACCCGTGAAAAAGGTCACTCCCCGGGGTTCACTCCACGGGGTTCACTCCACGACAGCGGCGGCAAGCGCGCCGCGCACCCAGTCGACGATCTCGTGGGTGGTGGCGCCCGGGGTGAAGACTTTGGCCACGCCGAGCGTGGTGAGCGCCGGGATGTCCTGTTCGGGAATGATCCCGCCACCGAAGACCAGCACGTCCGTCGCGCCCTTGTCCCGCAGCAACTCGATGACCCTGGCGAACAGCGTCATGTGCGCACCGGAAAGCACCGAGAGCCCCACCGCGTCGGCGTCCTCCTGCAGCACGGTCGCCACGATCTGTTCCGGCGTCTGGTGCAGCCCGGTGTAGACGACCTCCATGCCAGCGTCGCGCAGGGCCCGAGCGACGACCTTGGCGCCACGATCGTGCCCGTCGAGCCCCGGTTTCGCGACGACCACCCGGATACGTCCACTCATTGAGCTACGTCCACTCATTGAGCCCAGGATAGCTCGTATGGTGACCGCATGAACCCCGCTGGCCAGCCATGGCTCGCGGCGCGACAGCTGGTCACGCGCGGCACGCATGCCGCCGGGTCGGTGGCGGCATTGACGCACACCACCCTGGGCGCGCTGTCCCGCACCGTCGCGACGGTCGTTCGACCCGCCGGCGCGCGGGGGGTCGCGGTGGAGGCTGGGGTGCTCCTCGCGCGCGTCGTGATGTACCCGTGGGGCGCACTCACCGAGCAAGTGCGTCCAGGCGGCCCCTACGACTGCTACCGCACCGACGACCTCTCCCCCACCGAGCGCGGCCTCGTGATCGTCGACGTGCGCACCGCGGGGACGCCGGTCCTGCTGGTACACGGATTTGCCGACAACCGATCGGTCTTCTCGGTACTGGACCGGGCCTTACGCAGGCACGGATTTGGCGTGGTCTACAGCGTCAACTACGGCGTGCGCACCGCGCTGACCGGTGACGTGCCCAGCGTGGCCCGAGAGCTGGGCCGCGAGGTGGAGCGGATCTGCGAGGCGACCGGCGCCGAGCGGGTGCACGTGGTGGGACACTCATTGGGCGGGCTGGTGGCCCGGTACTACGTCCAGCGGCTGGGCGGGGATGCCCGGGTGCATACCCTGGTCACGCTGGGCGCTCCCCACCACGGGACGATGGCCGCCTACCTGCTGCCCGCGCCAGTGCTCCATCAGCTGCGGCCGCACTCCGAGCTGATGGCCGAGCTCGCGGCACCGTCGCCGGGGTGTCGCAGTCGCTTCGTCGCGGTGTGGAGCGAGCTGGACGAGTGGATCGTGCCCCAACGCAACGCCAGGCTGGATCATCCAGACCTCCTCGTGACTCACCACCGGCTCGGCGACGTGGGACATCTGTCGCTGCCGGTCGACCCACGCGTTGTACATACGGTGGTGAGCGCGCTGGCGCCCCCCGCATCCGCCGCATAAAAAAGCACGAGGCGACCGCCCAGCGCGGAAGAACGGACGCTGGCCGATAAAGCTCGACGTATTGCGGAACGGCGACTTGCACCCGGGCATCGCCCATGGCTACGGTCCCGCAGTCCACCACAGGTCCGAGACGAAAAGGTAGGTCTTGGCTCGACACCGCTCCCCAGGCGGCCGCATGACGGCCCCGTCCCCTACCGCGCGCGGTCGGGTGGTGGTGGCGGCCGTCGCCGCTGGCGCCTTCGTGGCCGCAGGCCAGACGATCGGCCACACTCCCGTCACGATCCCTGGCGATGCCACCCTGCTGGCATCCACCCAGGACGCCTCGACGGCGACAGGCCTCGGCGGCCCCGCCACCGCGCCGGAGTACCTCCCAGTGACTCGATCCGCGGACGCCGCGACCGTCGACGCCGTTCAGGCGATGGCAAAGGGCCAGCGCCTGAACGAGGAGCGAACCGCTCAGGAAGTGGTTCATTTCTTCCTGCCCACGAAGGGTGTCTTCACCTCGGGATACGGCGCCCGGTGGGGAGTGTTCCACTATGGCATCGACCTCGCCAATGCCATCGGGACGCCGATCGTCGCCGCCGCTGACGGCGTGGTTGTGGAGTCCGGGCCGGCCAGCGGTTTCGGCCTCTGGGTGCGCATCCGGCACACCGACGGCGTGATCACCGTCTACGGGCACATCAACCGCTCGCTCGTGGTCCAAGGCCAGCAGGTCCGAGCCGGCCAGGAGATCGCCGAGATGGGCAACCGGGGCAACTCGACCGGGCCGCACCTGCACTTCGAAGTGTGGAACGCCGCTGGCCAGAAGATCAACCCGCTGATCTGGCTGCACCTGCACGGCATCGACTTGTGACGGTGCCGCTCGCCACTTCACTGGCCAGTTCACTGGTCGCCACCGGATGGCCACCCGCCAACCAGGTGGGCGTGCGCCGTGCGCCACACCGAGCACAGCGGACGTCGGCTGCGCCACGGGCGCAACGCCCGGTCGCAGTGCCGACAGCGTCCGCGAGGACCAGAACCGTGCTGTGTCAACAAACTTCGCCAGGCCGTGGCGAGCGGCAGCAGCCGAGCCCGCACAGCTGACCAGGCCGCCCCTGGTTCCGCCGCGCGGAGCATCCGCTCGACCTCGCGCAGGTACGCCTCCACGCGCTCCCGCAACACCCGGCTCAACCGCTCGTCCATCCCGCACCCCCAGCAGCTTAATCGAACACATGTTCTCAAGCTAGTGGATGACCCTGACAACCTGGTGGTACGGGGGCGGGCTCGACTCAGGTCACGCGGGGCAGCGTGGTGGGCAACTCCTCATGCTCGCCCCGCTCGACGATGCCACGCAGGCGGTCCATGGCATCCCACACGTCGACGAAACGGGTGTAGGCGGGGACCGGCGCGATGCGCAATCGGTCCGGTACGCGGTAGTCGCACACGACCCCCGCGCGACTGGCGAGTGCCTGGCATACCGGCCACGCCCGCGGGTGCGCCAGTGACACGTGGCCGCCTCGGCGCAGCGGGTCACGCGGCGAGGCGAGGCGAAACCCATGAGGTTCCAGCCACCGGTCGGCCAGTGCGACGACCAGCTCGCCGAGCAGTACTCCCTTGCGTCGCAACTGATCTACTCCGGCTTGGCGGACCAGCTCCAGTCCGGGTTGGACGGCGGCCAAGGACAGCACCGGCGGCGTGCCGACCAGGAACCGGTCAATCCGTTCGACGGGGTCGTAGCCCGGCCCCATCCGGAACTGGTCGCGCTGGCCGAACCATCCCCAGATGGGTTGGCGCAGCAGGGATTGCAGGTCGCGGCGAACGTACAGGAAAGCCGGTGACCCGGGGCCGCCATTGAGGTACTTGTAGGTACATCCGACCGCGAGGTCCGCGCCGGCCTCGCCGAGGTGTATCGGCACCGCGCCGACCGCGTGACTGAGGTCCCACAACACCAGAGTGCCGCTGCGACGGGCGAGGGCATTCACCGCGGCCATGTCCAGCAGCGCACCGCTGCGGTAGGACACCAGCGAGAGCACGACGAGAGCGACGTCCCCGTCCAAGGCGGCCCGCAGCTCGCCGAGATCCAGGCCGAAGTCGGGGTGCGAAACGATTTCCCGCACCCTTAGGCCGCGTTTGTCGGCCAGCCCTTGCAGCACGTACCGGTCCGTGGGGAAGTCATCGGTGTCGAAGACAATCGTGCGCCGGTCGGGCGCGAAGTCCACCGCCGCCGTGGCGAGCTTGTACAGGTTGACCGACGTCGAGTCCGACAGCGTGACCTCGCCCGACTCGGCGCCGAGGACGTCAGCGGCGAGCTGGTCCCCGATCCGCTGGCCCCAGTTGATCCATGACGACCAGGAACGCGCCAGACCAGCACCCCACTGGTCCCTGATCACGTGGGCCAGGAACTCCAGCGTGCTGGCGGGCAATCGGCCCAGCGAGTTGCCGTCGAGGTAGATGGTCTCGTCCGCGATGACGAACTGGGCCCGCAACGGCGCGAGCTCGTCGTCGGCATCCCGTTTCGCCGCCGCCTCCCGGCTGAGCTCCTCCATGACGCCGCTCACCGCATCCCCCCGTCGGTTCGGGCGAGTCCCATCTGGGTGAGCACTGCTCGCCCGAGCGTCGTGCCCGGATCGGCCAGCTCGGAGGGCAGGTCGAAGTGGTTGCGCGCCGGGGAGACGAGCTCAACGAGGGTGGTCCTTCCCCTCAGCGCCGCGGCCATCCACTCATGCTGCCGGATGAACCCGTCGGTCTCGATCCCGCCGCGCGCGAGCACAACCGGGGGCAGTCGCGCCGGAAGGTGGTGCAGGGGGCTGTTACGGCGCGCGGTCTCGCGGGTCAGACCGAGGTTGTCGTTGACATAGGTGTGCACGAGCGGCTCCAGGTCGTACACGCCGCTCAGCAGGGTCACCCCGGCCACAGCGCCGCGGATGTCCTTCGGCAGCAGTGCCATGGCGACTAGGTGCGCTCCCGCGGACGTGCCGCTGACGTGGATCCGCCGGGGATCCACTCCCAGCACAGCCGCGTTCGCGATCAGCCAGCGCAGCGCGGCGCGCACCATGTCGGTGATCTCCTCCAGCCGGTGCGCGGGTGCTAAGCCATAGCCGATGGCCGCGAACGCCGCACCCGCCGCCAGAAACGCGGGAGCCGTGAACGACGACTCGTTCTTGCTGAGTTCCTGCCAGTAGCCGCCATGCACGAACACGTGCAGCGGGGCCGCCGGTTGGCTCGCGGGGAAGAAGTCCAGCGTTTCCTCCGGTCGGTCCCCGTAGCGCAGGTCGGTGCGCACCCGGTGACGACGCCGGGCCTCGGCGCTGCGCTCCGCGTAGCACTCAAGGTAAGGGCGCAGGTCCCGGATGCACGAGCTGGGGGAATACTCACGGTCGAGGGTGGCCCGGTCGAGGCCCCGGTACTCAAACGTCCCGTTCACGCGATACTCGGACGGGCGCCATTGGTGCGGCTCTGGCGGCGGTACCGGCGGATCCCGTAGCGAACTGCGCCACCACCCCACGTCATGCCAGGCGCCGTACTTGTAGCCACCGCACCGGAACACGCCCAGGGCTTCGAAACCGACCGCCTCGTGCAGCGCGACGCTCGCCTTGTTCGGCAGGGTGACACCAGCGAATAGTGAGACGTAACCAAGCTCACGGACCTCGGCGATCAGACATTCGTACAGCAGACGCCCTATGCCGCGCGAGCGGTGCTCCGGGTCGAGGTACACCGAGGACTCCGCCGACCACCGGTACGCGGCCCGCCGCTGGTGCCGCGAGGCGTAGGCGTAGGCGACCACTCGGCCCGCGTCATCGGCGACGAGCCACGGCAACCGGGGGTGCGTCAACATTCGCCGGCCGATCTCAGCGGCATCGGGGGCCGATTCCTCGAACGAGATCGCCGTGTCGTTCACGATAGGGCGGTAGCTGGAGCAGATCGCTTCCACATCCGCGCGCGTCGCGGCCCGGACGATGACCGTCACCAACCCATCATGCCCGCGAGGACACCGGGTGCTACAGCTTCACCAGGGGAACTCCGCCGATGAGCATCAGCCGGATTGTCCCTGCCGAGCCGAAATCGATGGTCGCGGTGGCACGCGGGCCGGTGCCGTCGGTGGCCACCACCGCACCCAGGCCGTATTTGTCGTGGGTGACCCGATCCCCCACCTCCAGTGACAGCGCCGCGGCGGCGGAGCTCAACCCGCGACCACCGAAGACCGTGCGCGCGACCGGGCCGGCGCGGCCCGCTTCCTCGCGCCGCCACCGCACTAGTGACTCGGGCACATCGGCCAAAAAACGCGACGCCGGGTTGCTCACCGGTGATCCCCACGCGGACCGGGTGAGCGCCCGGGACAGGTAAAGCCGGTGCCGGGCCCGGGTCAGCCCGACGTAGGCCAGCCTGCGCTCCTCAGCGAGCTCGGTCGGATCGCCCAGCGCGCGCTGGTGCGGGAACAGCCCGTCCTCCCAGCCGGTGAGGAACACCACCGGGAATTCCAGGCCTTTGGCGGTGTGCAGGGTCATCAAGGTCACCACGCCGCTGGAGGACCCATCGTCATCCGGGATCTGGTCAGCATCGGCGACCAGCGAGACCCGCTCCAGGAACGCCGCGAGCGACCCCGGCTCGGCGCCACCATCCTCAATCGGGACCACCGGCCCGGCTTCAGAGGAAAACTCGCGCGCCACCGTCACCAGCTCGGTGAGATTGTCCCGCCGGGTGCCGTCCTGCGGATCCTCCGAAGCTTCCAGCTCGGCCAGGTAGCCGGTGCGCTCGAGCACCGTCTCGAGAATCTCCGCGACTGACTCGCCGGTCGCCTTGTCCCGCAGCTCGTCCAGCAGCGCCACGAACGCCGTGATCGCATTGCGAGATCGGGGACTGAGCTGCGAGATTTCCTGCCCGGCGGCCGCGGCCCGAAGCGCCGCGGCGAAGGAGATCCGCTCCCGCTCGGCGTGCGCGTCCAGCACGTCCTGCGCGCGGTCCCCGATCCCCCGGCGTGGCGTGTTGAGGATCCGGCGCAACGACACGGTGTCCTCGGGGTTGTCCAGCACCCGCAGGTAGGCCACCGCGTCCCGGACCTCGCGGCGCTCGTAGAAGCGCACCCCGCCGACCACCTTGTAGGGCAGCCCGAGCCGGATGAACATCTCCTCGAACACCCGGGAGGAGTTGTTGGTCCGGTAGAACACCGCCACGTCGCCGAACCGGGCGTTGCCGCTGTCGACGAGCTGGTCGATCTCCGATGCGATGAACGCGGCCTCGTCGTGCTCGGTGTCGGCGACGTAGCCGACGATGGGCTCACCGTCCCCGGCGGCCGACCACAGCCGCTTGTCCCGGCGACCCGGGTTGCGCGCGATCACCGCGTTCGCCGCCGACAGGATCGTCTGGGTGGATCGGTAGTTCTGCTCCAGCAAGATCGTTCGAGCGTTCGGGAAGTCCCGCTCGAACTCCTCGATGTTGCGGATCGTGGCGCCTCGGAAGGCGTAGATGGACTGGTCGGCATCGCCCACCACGCACAGCTCGGCGGGATCCTCAGCCTCGGCCGGGGGCGCGGCCAGTTCCCGGACCAGCACGTACTGCGCATGATTCGTGTCCTGGTACTCGTCGACCAGGATGTGGCGGAACCGGCGCCGGTAGTGCTCGGCGACGTCCGGGAACCCCCGCAGCAGCTCCACCGTCCGCATGATCAGGTCGTCGAAGTCCAGCGCGTTCGAGCCGCCCAGCCGCCGCTGGTAACCGGCGTAGACCTCCGCCACTCGGCGCTCGAAGTCATCTCCCGCCGTGGCGGCCGCCGCAGCGGGCTCGACCAGGTCGTTCTTCAAGTTGGAGACCTTCGCCGCCAGGGTGCGGGCGGGGTAGCGCTTCGGGTCCAGATCCAGGTCGCGGGCCACCATCGCGATCAGGCGACGGGTGTCGTCGGAGTCGTAGATGGAGAAGTTCGACGTCAGCCCGGGCAGCACCGCGGCTTCCCGGCGCAGGATCCGCACGCACATCGAGTGGAACGTCGAGACCCACATCACGGCGGCGCGCCGGCCGACCAGCGCGGCGACCCGCTGACGCATCTCGGCCGCGGCCTTGTTCGTGAAGGTGATCGCCAGCACCTGCCCCGGCGCGACGTCGCGCTGGGCGAGCAAATAGGCGATCCGGCAGGCGAGCACTCGGGTCTTGCCGGACCCGGCACCCGCGACGATGAGCAGCGGGGAGCCGGCATGCTCCACCGCCGCCCGCTGCTGCGGGTTGAGCTCGGCCAGCAGGTGCGGGTGTCCCGCTGAATCAGGCGAGTTGACAACGGAGGCACTCATCGTGGCGCCCACGGTACCGGGCGGCACTGACAGACACTGACATGCGGAGGGTCCGCCGCGGCCAGCGGCGCCCTGACAAAGCGGGTGGACGCCACGGCGCGCGCCGTGGCAGACTCGATGACGTGCACCGTCGCCACGGCTTTTTTTACGGGTACCGAATCCGGTGCCCGTGATGGCGTGAGGCACACACGCAGACCACCACGACGCCCCGGAGTTCACGGACCTGGGGCGTTGTTGCTGCCGGGGAACGCGGGCCCCGGGCAGAATTGAGAGATCACCAATGAGGTCCCAGCACGCGAGCAGTGAGGCGGCTCCCCCGGATCGCACCATCCAGGACGACACCGCAACCGACCTCGACACGCTACGGCACGAGATCGACTACCTCGACGCCGAGATTCTCCGGCTGGTGCGGCGACGCACCGAGGTGTCCCAGACGATCGGCCACGCGCGAAGAGCCGCTGGTGGCCCTCGGGTGGTGCACGGCCGCGAGATGGCCGTCCTCGATCGCTACCGAGAACTGGGCAAAGAGGGCCACGAGCTGGCGATGCTGCTGCTGCGGCTGGGTCGCGGCCAGCTCGGTCACTGATCGTCCCCCGATCGTCACCGCCGACGGCTGACCACACGGCAGGTGCCGCCTGTCCCGCGAGAACTACCGGACACCGATGCGGTGCTCGCCAGATGGCTTCGGTCGGTGGCGAAGCACCTAGCCTGAGGCGGTGAGTGAGGAGGGCGGCAGGTGAATTCTGACATCAGGCTCATCGCCGACCGCTACCGCCTGGACCAGCGGATCGGCACTGGCGCGATGGGCGTGGTCTGGCGAGCGCACGACGAGCGGCTGGACCGCACGGTAGCGATCAAGGAACTGCTGATGCAGCCCGGCCTGCCGGCGGCGGACGCGCAGGCGGCCCGGGACCGGGCCATGCGCGAGGGTCGCATCGCGGCTCGGCTGAAGCACCCGAACGCCATCCACGTCTACGACGTGGCTCTCGAGGCGGCCACCGGCACCAGCGACCAGGTGGTGCCGTGGTTGGTCATGGAGTACCTGCCCGCGCGCAGCCTGGCCGAGGTTCTCGCCGAGCGGGGCACGCTGGCGCCGCGCGAGGCGGCCAGGATCGGCCGGCAGGTCGCCGCCGCGCTGGCCGCGGCCCACGAAGCCGGGATCGTGCACCGGGATGTCAAGCCGGGCAACGTCCTGCTCGGCCAGCACGGAATCGTCAAGATCACCGACTTTGGGATATCCCGGGCCAGCTGGGACACCACCGTGACCCGCACCGGTGTGCTGGCGGGCACGCCCGCCTACTTCGCCCCCGAGGTCGCCCGCGGCGAGCCGCCCGGCCCCGCGAGCGACGTGTTCTCGCTGGGCTCGATGCTCTATGTCGCGGTCGAAGGCGAACCGCCATTCGGGCTGGACGACAACACGCTGGCGCTGCTGCGGACTGTCGCCGAAGGCCAGGTGCGGCCCCCGCGACGGGCCGGGCCGTTGGCGGCGGTCCTGATGCGGTTGTTGGCGGACGAGCCAGCCGCGCGTCCCTCGATGCCGGAAGCGGCGCGAGCGCTCGGTGCGGTGGCGGCTCACGACAACCCCCAGCACACGCCGGCCGCGGTGCCCGAATCACCGCCGCCGACCGCGGTGGATCTGCCCGCCAGCGCCGGGCCAGCCCTGCGGGCATGGCGCAGCCAAACCCCGCGGTGGCGGCGGCCGGCGGTGTTGCTCGGGACCGCTGGCTGCCTTCTCCTGCTGGCCGTGGCGCTGACCTTGTCCTCGACGACAACCGGGCCCACCGCCGGTCGTCACCAGCTGGTGCCAAGCTCGGCCGCGCCACCAGCTGCTGGCGCGAGCACCGTGACCACGCCAGCGCAAGCCCCCCCACTTCAGCCCGCCCAGCTCGAGCCCGCGCAGCTGGAGCAGACCGTGCGCGCCTACTACGGCCTGCTCCCCGAGGACCCCACTGTGGCATGGAGCTATCTCGGCGACGCCGAACGCGCCCAAGGCTTTCAGCAGTACAACAGCTTCTGGAGCGAGATCAACCGGATAAGCATCCGCGGGCCAGTCGCCGTGCGGGGCAACACCGTGCTGGTGAACCTGGTGTTCGAACCGACGAACCGCAAGCGAACCGTGGAACGTTACCGCCTCGCGATGGACACCGCGCCCGATGGTCGAGTACTGATCGAATCCGCCGCGCGGGCCTGAGGCACTACACCAGGCGGCGGTCGGAGGCCCAGCGGGACAGCTCGTAGCGGTTGGACAGCTGCGTCTTGCGCAGCACCGACGACACGTGAGTCTCCACCGTTTTGATCGAGATGAACAGCTCAGCGGCAATCTCCTTGTAGGAGTAGCCGCGGGCCAGCAGGCGCAGCACGTCGCGCTCTCGCGGGGTGAGCAGATCCAGCTCCGGGTCACCCACCGGTGCCGCCCCGGGCCGCTGGGCGAACGCGTCGAGCACGAACCCGGCCAGCCGGGGCGAGAATACCGGGTCTCCCGCGTGTACCCGGCGCACCGCGTCCGCCAACTCTCGGCCGGAGATCGTCTTGGTCACGTAACCGCGGGCGCCGGCCCGGATCACCGCGATCACGTCCTCGGCCGCGTCGGACACCGACAGCGCGAGAAACACCACGTCGGGCTGTTCCAAACGGACCTGGCGCAGCACCTCCGCGCCGCCCCCGTCGGGCATGTGCACATCGAGCAGCACGACGTCCGGGTGCAGGTGCCCGATCCCGGTGACCGCCTCGTCCACTGAGCCGCCTTCGCCCACCACGACGACCGGCGCCACGCCCGGCTCAGCGGTACCGGCCCGGGCCAGTTCGGCCCGCACACCGGTGCGGAACAGCGCGTGGTCATCCACCAGGAAGACTCGGATGTCACGGTCGGCGCTCATGTCTGTTCTCCACCCTTTCGGCGAGCGAGCGCCAGCTGCACCTCGGTGCCTTCGCCGGGCGCGGTGCGCAGGGTCACCGTACCCCCGTGGCGTTGCATCCGGCCGCGAATCGAGTCGGCCAACCCGTGCCGGTCCGCGCCGACGGCCGCCGGATCGAATCCGGCGCCCCGGTCTCGGACGAAGACCTGCACCTGACCGGGCTCGATCTCGGCATACACGCTGACTTCGGCGATCCCGGCGTGCTTGGCCGCATTGACCATCGCCTCGCGGCTGGCCTGCACCAGCGCGGGCAGCGGATCCTCCAGGGCACAGTCACCCACCACGACGACCTGCATGCTCACCGCGTAGGTGTCCTCCACCTCGCCGGCGACGCCGTGCAGTGTCGCGGCGAACGCCGCCGCGGCCGCACCCGGGATGGCATGCGCCGTTCGACCATAACCTTGCGATCCGTAGAGCCAAGAGCGCAGCTCCCGCTCCTGGCCGCGAGCCAGCCGGCGGACCTCCCGGGCCGAATCGGACTGCTGCTGGATCAGCGCCAGCGTTTGCAGCACCGAATCGTGCAGATGCGCGGCGATCTCGGCGCGTTCCTCGGTGCGGATTCGGGCCCGGCGTTCCTCCCCCAAGGCCCGCATCAGGCGCAACCACCAGGGCACCGTGAGCACGGCCACCCCAACCAGAGTCGCGGCGGCGGCCAGCAGCGCGAATCGCACCTGGCCCAGATCGCCCTGGTTGAACAGGAACACCACGATCCCGCTGGTCACCAGCGCGATCCCAGCTAACACTCGGAGCAACGCCACCTTGCCAGCCCCGACAACCAGGCCCGCGCCACTGCGCCAACGGGTCCGCTGGCTGGCGTCCGCCTCCCGCCACACCACACCCGCACCGACCAGGGCGACCCCCAGCGGTCCGGTCACCCAACCACCCCACGCGGTGCCCAGCGCGGCCCCGCCCAGTGCCAGACCGACAGCGAGCACGACCAGACCGACCGCCTGCTGCCGATCCCGCGCGGTGTCCGGCGACCGGACACCAACCTCGGTCGCCGGCACGAACATCCACAACAGTGCGTAGGCGATCAGCCCGGCACCGCCGAGACCGGCGAGCGCGACCAGGAGCACCCGCACCCACAACACCGGAACACCGAGGTGCTCGGCGATCCCGCTGGACACTCCCGCGATGACCCGATCGCGGCGATGCCGGCGCAACCGTGGCGGCCCGGCCACCGATCGAGTAGGCGGCCGGCAACCGAGCGTCTGGTCCGCCGGTGTGCTCACGCTCATCATGGTCACATGCGCGGGGCACCAGAGATATCAGGGGCGCCCCCGGCATCTCCCCGACCCAGGGGCGAACCAGGGTGACCCCTGATGGTGCTCTCCGGCGGCGGCGGTCAGGCTGGTCACGTGAGCGAGACCACCGTGGAGCACACGGTACGGGAGATCTGGGCCACCAGGCCGCACCGGCGAGCCGACGACCGCAAGATCGCCGGAGTCGCGGCGGCGATCGGCCGGCGGTATGCCATCGACCCGGTGCTGGTCCGGGTGGCGTTGGTGGTGGCCGCCCTGTTCAGCGGGGTCGGGGTGCTGCTGTACCTGCTGGGTTGGCTGCTGCTGCCCACCGAGCACGATCAGGCTCGCGCCACGGGAAGCGTGCTCTGGCGCGGGCGCGGCTCGATGTCCGCGGCGCTCATGATCGTGCTCGTGCTGTTCCTGATGCCGGCGACCAGGGCGGTCTTCGATGGGCGTCCGTCCGGTGTGCTCGCGCTCGCCGTGGCGATCGGGGCGCTGGTGCTGTTGCACCGCACGCGGGCCGCGCTGGGCGAGCTCCCGGGGTCGCCCCCACCCGCGGCGGCACGGTGTGCGGGGACACCGCCCGCGGGGACACCGTCACCGGCCCCGAACACCACAGCAAACGCCGCCGAGCAGCCCGCTCCCCCAGCGTGGGACCCGCTGGGGGTGGCGCCGTTCGCCTGGGACCTCCCGGAACCCTCGAACCCCGCGCCGACCACGCCACCACGGGGCACCCGATCCAGCGTGACCCCGATCACGCTCGGGCTCACGCTGCTGACCGGCGGCCTCGCGATGGCATTGTGGCCCGCGATCTCGGCTGCCCAGATCGCCGCCCTGCTGCTGGGTGTGGTCGGGCTCGGACTGCTGCTGGGTTCATTCCTGCAGGGTGGCCGGGGACTGATCCTGATCGCGGTCCCACTGGCCCTGCTCACCGGGGTGTTGCAGGCCATCCCAGTGTCCGACCTCGAGATCGGCAACAGGTATTGGGACCCGACCACGACCGCCCAGGTGCAGGGGCACTACGGGGTCGCCCTGGGCAACGGCCGGCTGGACCTCACCGGGCTGCGGTTGACGAACGGCCAGACCGTGCGGACCAGCGTCTCGGTGGGCATCGGGGAGACTCATGTCATCCTGCCGCCGAACGTCGGCGCCCAGGTGAGCTGCCAGACACAGCTCGGTGGGGTCGACTGCCTCGGTCGCCCCGGACGTGGCCATCCGAACCGGGCGACGGTGACCGACACCGGATCTGCCGGCCCCGTCGGTGGTAAGATCATCCTGGACGTGCGCTCCGTTGTCGGCCAAGTACACGTGGAGCGCGGATCATGAATGATACGGACCTGACGGGCACTGATCCAGCACCGTACGACGCCAACGAGACGGGTGCCCTGACCCCGCGGCGCGGGCCGGACGCGCTCACCCTGCTCGCCGGGCTGGGCGCGCTGGCAATCGCGGGCACCGCGCTGCTCGGCGGCATCGCCTGGCTGCCCGAGGTGGACAGCCGCTGGGTGCTCGCCGCCCTGGCACTGATCGTCGGGTTGCTCCTGGTGATCAGCTCGCTGCACCCGCCACGCCGCTGACTGTGCCGCCACTCAGCCGCTTTCAGCGTCAAGCATCTCGACGACCTTCTCATACCGGAGGGTCGCGGAGGCGCGGGTCCGGTCGACGGCTACCACCCCGAGCCGACCGATCTCCAACGCGCCCAACATGTAGAAGGCGGCACCGTCTCTGGTAGCGCTGCGGTAGTGCTGGCCATTGCGCAGCGCCGCATCCACCACGTCGTCCGGTCCGAGCATGCGGTACCGGTCGTGTTGCAGCCGGTCCGTCGCGAAGAAACACCGTGGCTCGCCATCCGGTCCGAGGTAGTTCCCGGACTGGGCGTCGAACTCGCCTTCGACCAGGCCGTGCAGCAAGAAATACGGTGCGGTGCCACCGCCCATCCGCAGGTTGATCTCAAGCCCGTAGTGCCGCCATCCAGTCGCGAGGCGCGCGGACAGGAAGTCGACACTCAACAGTCCGACGACCGACTTGGCCGCCAGAGTCTTCCCCACCCGCAACGCCAGCTCCTGGATTTCCACGCGGTATTCGGCGTTAGCGGGGAAAGTACCGCCGATGAAAATCTGATTCGCCGCCCCGGAGAGCAGCTGGTCTTGGGCGGAAAGGATGCGCACCGTGCCGGCCGGAGAGATCAGTAGCTGAGCCGAGGGCGACCGCTTTTCGCTCGCGGTCGCGAATCGTTCGACAACGGCTCCCATCGCGACCAGTCTCGCTAGGTAGCGCTCCCAAGAATCCGGTGGCGAGGCGAAGACGGCTCGACGGGGAAGCTCGCGCGCGATCCACCTCGCCAATCCTGTTGCGGGCGCGCCGTCGAATGAGAAGAGCACATTTCCGCCGGCCCCGAAACTGTCGTTGAGCTTGATCATCTCCTGCCGCAGACACGGATCGCGGGTCCGCAACATGGCCAGCGCTTCCGCCACGTCGTGCACATCCCACAGATCCTCGAACCCGTCCGCAACGGTGACACCAGACTCCGCAAACACCCGACGAGAACCGCTTTTGCTGCCCAGGTGGGCAAGCTCGGGATTGACAGCGTACAGCGGTATGCCGAGCTGCACCGCAAGTTCATGTTCGAAGGGAGAACCATTGAAGGCTATCAGGCACGCATCGAGCGGGTCGTCTATCACTTGCCGGATCTCGTGGAGAATATTCGGCCGGCGCAGGATCTTCTCGGTGAGCGGAGCCGGCTCACGATCAGCGCAGTCGAACAATGTCAGCCTGCGCCGCCCATGCCAGTTCGGCAGCGACGAAACCAGGTCGAGAGCATATTCCAGCACGATCGGGTCTAGCTTGTCGCTGGTGACATAGACGACCCGGGTCTCAGGCCGGCGAAGCAGCTGCAAGAAGACGAGCATTCGCTCCTCGTAGTGCCGTACTCCGGGGATCTTCGCCAGCCCATCATGGTCCAGCGTCATGCTCGGCAGGACCATGATGGTGCCTGGCCGCCTATCGCCGAGCGGGTCAAACGGATCACGCAGCCGTCGCTGAAGCAGACGAAAACTCAGCGCCGGAGACTCACCGTCTTCGGACATGGCGTCGGTGACCTCTCTGATGGCTCGCCTTGCCGAGCTTCAGGTTGGCGAGTTGGTGGCCTCGTCAATCTCTAACCGGGCGATGATGTCGCGCATCACCTCGCTGGGGCCGGCCGCGATGGTGGCCGCCCGCGCGTCACGAAAGGCCCTGGCAACCTCGATGTCGTCCAGATAGCCCTGCGCGCCGTGCAACTGCAAGCTCGTGTCCGCCAGCCGCGTGGCGAGCTCGGTCGCACAGAGCTTGGCCATGGAACATTCCCGCACCGATCCCAGGTCGTCGGATTGGTACCGCCAGACGGCGTGATAGACAAGCTCGTGGGCGGCAGCGAGGTCGGTGGCGAGGTCGGCGACCCGGTGGCGAACGGCCTACAGGTCGGCCAGCCTGGCGCCGAAGGCGCGGCGGCGCACCAGGTGTTCGCGGGTCAGCTGCAGGCTCCGGTCCGCGCCGCCGAGCGCGAGGACCGCCGCGACCACACGTTCAAGCTGGAAACCACGCATGAGCTGGTAAAAGCCGCTGCCCAGACGGCCGAGGACGTGGTCGAAGGGCACTCGCACGGCGTCGAAGCGCACGGTCGCCGGATCGGCGGCGCGCCAACCGACCGGCTCGGTCCGGTCGATCGTGATCCCGGAGCTGTCGGCATCGACCACGAACAGCGAGAGCCCCGCCGCGCCACGGCCGCCGCTGGACTGGGCGCCGCTGCGTGCGAGGACGACGAAGAAGTCCCCTTCACCCGCTGATCAGTGCGTAGGCTGCCGCCATGAGCAGGCCAACCGGGGGCCCTGTGCGGGTGGTCGTTGTCGATGACCACCAGATGGTGCTGGACGGGCTGCGCGCGATGCTGGCCGCCTACCGCGACCAGGTCGAGATCGTCGGCGAGGCCACCGAGCCGGAGCTCGCGATAAAGATCATTACTGGGCGGGAGCCCGACATCACCTTGCTCGATGTCCGGTTGCGGGGCTCCAGCGGGCTGGACCTGTGCGTGGAGATCCACAAGCGGCAGCCCGCCTGCAAGGTCGTGTTCCTGACCGTCTACGACGACGAGCAGTACCTCTACCAGGCGCTGCGGCTCGGCGCCGCCGGGTTCCTGCTCAAGCGGGTGCGTGGCGCGGAGCTGGTAGATCACCTGCGGCGGATCCACCAGGGCGAGGTTCTGATCGATCCCAGCCTGGCGACGAAGGTCGCGATGTCGGTGGCCCACCTGCGGGGTGGGGAGTTCTGGCCAGGCGCGCGCCTTGGGCTGACCCAGCGCGAGAGCGAGGTGCTCGCGCTCATGGTGGCCGGGCTGTCCAACCGCGCCATCGCTGGCCGGCTGACCGTCAGCGAGGAGACCGTCAAGACGCATGCCCGCGGCATCTACCGCAAGCTAAGCGTGCCGGACCGCTCCGGCGCGGTCGCCGCGGCGCTGCGCGAGGGGGTGTTCCAGTGATCAGCTCACGATTGAGCCTGGGTGATGCCGATTCCGATGCCCAGCTGCTGCACCGGGTGATCGAGATCTTGTCGGCGGGTCTGGACCTCGACGGGATCGCCCAAGGAGTGGCCGACCTGATCACCGAGACCACCTTCACCGACGTCTGCTTCGTGCACCTGCTGGATCAGGCCGGTGACCGGGTGCGCCTGCGTGGTGCCACCCCACCGTTTGACCAGCTCATCGGGCGGATCGAGCTGCCACTCGGCGAGGGGGTGTCCGGGTGGGTGGCCGCGCACTGCGCGCCGGTGGTGATCAACGACAACAAGCGGGCGGATCCGCGTTACCGCTACATCCCCGAATTGCGCGGGGAGGAGTTCGTCTCGATGGCCTCGGTGCCGATGCTCACCCGGCCCGGGGATCTGGTGGGTGTGCTCAACGTGCACACCCGGGACCGCCGCGAGTTCACCGAGGCCGACGTCGAGCTGCTGGGCTCGGTGGCGGGTCTGATGGCCGGGGCCATCGAGAACGCCAGCCTGCACAGCAGGCTCGCCGAGCGGGAGGAGGCGCTGGAGCGGTTCGCCGAGCGGATCGTGCTGCTGCAGGAAACCGAGCGGCGCCGGCTCGCCGGCGAGATCCACGACGGCATCAGCCAGCGCATCGTCAGCCTGTCGTTTCACCTCTCGGCGGCGGCGGACGCGGTCCGCGCCGACCCGGCCGGCGCAGCTGAGCAGATCGCCCGCGCCCAGGACCTCGCCGCCGGAGCGCTGGAGGAGACCCGGCACGCGATCTCCGGGCTGCGCCCGCCCGTGCTGGACGATCTCGGGTTGGCCGCCAGCCTGGAGAGCCTCGCGCGGTCGATCCCGCTGCCCCACGTCCAAGTGGACGCCGCGGCGACCAGCCTGCCCGAGCACGCCGAGACCGCCGTCTACCGGATCGCCCAAGAAGCGCTGCAGAACGTGATGAAGCACGCCGACGCCGCGCACGTGCAGCTGCGGCTCTCGAACGCCGCCGACGCGGTCCTGCTGGAGATCTCCGACGACGGTGTCGGTTTCGACCCCGCCGCTACGACCACGCGAGCCGGGCCCATGGGATACGGCCTGCCGGGCATGCGGCAGCGCGCCGAGCTGCTGGGCGGGCAACTCACCGCGGACAGCGCTCCCGGCCGAGGCACCACCGTACGGCTGCGCGTGCCCGTCTCACGACAGCACTAACGGGGCCACCCGGGTGGCGGACACCGATCCCGCCCTCCAGGTCATGCGCGGGGAACAGATCGTCAGCCAGGCGCGGGAGGGTCGACCACAGCGGGTGCGCCTACCGTTGCGATCCCTGTCCGCCCAGCAGCGCCAGCACCTGCTCAAGCTTCGCGTTCATCTCGGTCAACTCACCGCTCACCTGCTCAAACTTCGCGTTCACCTGCTCAAACTTCGCGCGCATCTCGGTCCTGGTTTCGGTCAACTCCCCGCTCACCTGCTCGAGCTTGTCGTCGATCACATCCAGGCGCTGGCCGTGACGCAGCTGGGTGCCCACGACCGTGGACACCGCGACGTCGAGAGCCGAAATTTTCCGGTCAATCCCGTGCACCAACTCATAGATCGCCAGAACATCGTTGGCGTTCTGGCGGACCTGGCGTTCCAGGGGCGTGGGGACGAGCATGGCGCAACTGTAGAGGGTGCGGGGTGGGTGCGGGGATGGTGCCGACCCGCAAGGCAGCCGCGACCGTCTGGCGGCGGGGCTTGACCGCACACCCTTCAGTTGTTCGGCCAGCCACGCCAGGTCGCCCACTACTTCCGGTTCAACGAGATCCTCACCGGGCGCAGCGACGGCCCGCACGACACCCCCGACGCGCCACCCACCGACCCCGAGGTCGACGTGCGCTGGGAGGACACCTACCTGATCGACCCGAACGCCTCCGTCACCGACTACGCCCGGTGCGGCGACACAGCGGTTTAGCAGCACGCGGTGGCCTTCAACGACGCCTACGCCGAGCTCCTCGCCCACCTGGAGATCGCCTTCAACGGCATGCCCCGTTTCATGATCCTCGGCGGGCCCGTGATGCTCCGCCTGCGCGAGCACGCCGAGCTGTTCCGCACCCCGATCCCAGCAAGGGATCGTGCGGGTGCTTCACCGGCGCCACCTTCAAGATCGACCACCACCGATCCAGCGCGGCCACGAGATCGCCTCGGCGAGGGTCCGAACAGCGAGTCTGAACGCCGACGATCCCGTCGACCTCTCCGCCGTCGAGCCGTCCTGACGCCGCTAGCAGGCTAGGCTCGGCGAAGTCGGTATGATCAAGTCAAATGTGGCGCTCGGGTTGGGGGTGATCGTGGTTTGTGTGTCAGGAACGACACGCCGTGTCGTTCCTGACACACAAACCACGATCACGAGGGTCTTCGGGGGTTGACCGGTGAGGTCTGGCTGGGGCGCAGCCCCGCTAGCATTGATAGCAGTCGATGGAGGTAGTCCCTCTGTCCGCAATCAGTGGGCGGGAACGAGGCGCCGGCGACCTTCAATGACACCTACACCCAGCTACTCGCCCACCTGGAGAGCGCCTTCAACGACATGTCCCGCTTCATGATCTTCAGCGTGCGCGTGGTGCTCCGCCCGCGCGGGTACGACGCGGACGGCTTGTTCCCGAATTGTAGAGCTGGCTCCACCATCGTCCCCGCCCACTCCAGCGGGGATGACAGTAGACCATGACTATGGTACAATCTCTCTTCGATACGATCACCTGGAGCGGGGATGTGATCCGGTGACCCAGAAAGAACCCAGGGATAACCGGGTGGCGGCGCGCCCATCAATGATAATCCTACAACCGACAAGCCTATGCAATCTTGACTGCGCGTATTGCTACCTTCCTGGACGTAAGTCCAAGAAAGAGATGTCTCTTCCAGTAGCGCGCGCCATTGCCGAGGGACTCCACCCAGATTGGATGGAGTCAGCACCGTTGGAGTTGGTATGGCATGGCGGTGAACCTCTCACTGTCGGCCCCGCCCTGTTCGAGGAACTTCTCAAACCCTTTGCGCCGCTACAGAATTCCGGCTTGGTTCAACACGTGATCCAGACCAACGCCACGCTGATCACCAACGAATGGTGCGATCTATTCCTCCGGCATGACGTTGCGGTGGGGGTCAGCTTCGACGGCCCATCGACCCTGAACCACAACCGGGTCGACTGGCAGGGAAAACCAACATTGACAAGAATCATGCACGGAATAACGAAGCTCAAAGAAAAAATATCGACTTCAGTGCGATCGCCGTCATCGACCGGGTCGCGATCGATAGTGTCGACCAGATTCTGGACTTTCTTTCCGCCCTCCGCCCCAGATCAATAGCTCTCAATCTGGAAGAGCGCGAAGGCGTCAACCTCCACAATGGCTCCCCCTCCCCCAGTGAGGCCAGAACCCTGTGGCGGGACGTGTTCACCTGGGCCAGCAGGAACACTAGCGCACGGATACGAGAAGTCGACCGACTACTGAACTACCTCGCCGCGCCACCATCAACCATAGCCGCAGAAACCCCACATGATCCGCTTCCTACTGTCGCCTGGAACGGTGACGTCGTCATGCTCTCCCCGGAACTGCTCGGGATGAAATCACCCCAGTACGCCGACTTCATTGCAGGAAAGGTCTTGAGTAAACCTCTGCACCGCATACTGTCACAAATCAGCGATCTTCCGTATGTTCAGGAGTTTCAAAAAGGAGTTCAGCGGTGCAAACAAACCTGCGATTTCTTCGCATTTTGCCAAGGAGGCCAAGCGGGGAACCGATTTTTTGAACACGGGACCTTCTCCACCACCGAAACCCACCACTGTCAGATCACCATACAAGCCCTGGTGACCGGTTTCGCCGACCTTGCCGAGACTGAAGGAAAAATACCATGACTCTGCTGGAAAAACTTGCCGCTACGACCAACCCGACTTTGCTCTCCCTGATCAATCTCTACCGAAATCCAGACAACATTGTCACTCCGGAACCACATGAGGCAAACAAGCATCAGACCTCCGAGTTCGGGAAGTCAGCTTTCAGGAAAACGCATTGGGACAAGAAGGCGTAGCTCGCCCGACGGGCGACAGAAGCACGGAACGGGATCACCAAGCCATGGATCACACTGGCCACCACGACAGCGGACCAGCCCGTGAACGAGCCGACTTCCTGACACGCCACCTTCACCTCGCGGCGGACAAACTGGGCGTTACTCCCGTTGGTGACCCTACGTTCACAGGAGAGATGCGGACGATAGGAATACACGCGCGAGACAAAACCGGGGACGTGTGGCTGCGGACCATTATGGACGACCCCGATGCGGGGCAGCTTTGCCGGTGGGACGGCAACGTCGAAGCCAACCAAATCCATGGCGTACCCAAACCTGAGGTCATCCGGTGGGCAGACTGGCGCGACCCTGACTGGCATGGTGACGGCATCCGACTCAGAGGCGAGGTCATGACGTACGTCTCCGACAAACCCGTCTCCAACGACGGAGACCTCTACACCGATCCCGGACTACCTGACACTTGGTGGACCGCGCTACGACAAGCCCTCACCGCACTGCAACAGCACCTGGTCCCTGAACAAGACGTCGGCTGGCTGCCCGAATACACCGCCGAAGGTGTGGAGCGATTCTTTGACACAAACCTACCCATAGAACTGTTCACGACCCAGGTCACCTGGACCACCGCTCACGGGGACCTCCACTGGGTCAACATCACCGGTCCCCGCCTGTGGCTACTTGACTGGGAATGCTGGCGCCGCGCACCCGCGTGGTATGATGCCGCGACTCTCTACTGCAGCAGCCTGTTCCACCCACCCACAGCACAACGAATCCATGATCTCTTCCCGGAGCTGGACAGCCACTCTGGAACCATCGCCCAACTCGCCGCCATCAGCCGCTACCTGTGGATGAGCGAGGACCCCGAGTCGACAGCGAGACTCCATACGCTGGGCCGGACACTGGTCCAGCGTCTCAGCTTGTCGCTTCACTAGCATGGAGTGTTAAGACACGCCGCTTACGGCGTCTTTCGATGAGTTGGCGGGAAGTAGCCTTCATGGACACTGGGGAAGCCCGGACAATAGGATTGGTGTTGTGGCGGGTCCGTGATGACCGGGGCAAGTCGCTGCGGGTGGTTGCCGGGCTGGCGAGGATGAGCAAGGACACCCTGAACCGGATCGAGCGTGGTGAGCGTTCCCCGACACTGGTGGAGATCGTGGCGCTGGCCGACGCGCTCCAGATCTCCGTGGCGGAGCTGACCAGGCTCCCCGTACCAGCGCCCGCCAAC
Source organism: Pseudonocardiaceae bacterium (assembly GCA_039924425.1). GTDB lineage: Bacteria > Actinomycetota > Actinomycetes > Mycobacteriales > Pseudonocardiaceae. The sequence goes on along the minus strand of JBDTAX010000084.1, from coordinate 24,200 downwards.
GGGCACACCGACAGCACCACCAAAGCGATCGGCCTCGCCCTGGACGCGACCGAGGTCGGCCACCTCGGTGGGCTGGTGCTCCCCGTGGCGGTGCTGCGAGATCGGGTGGCCCGGTTCCTCCAGCACAAGCGGGAGTGCCGGTTCCCTGAGGTGGCCGCCGAGTTGCCGGGGCTGGTCCGGGATGTGCACACCACGCTGGCCACCGGCACCGACCACGGCGAGCTGCTTGAGCTGGCCGTGTACCTGCATGTACACGTCACCTGGCCGTGGCTCATCCTGGCGGCCGCGCCCGATGACCTGCGGCGGCGCACCGTGTTCCTGGCGCAGCGCTTGGCCCAGGAACACGGTGCGGCCAGCACGCTGGGCGTGGCCGGATTCGGCGTGGCCGAAACACTGCTCAACAGCGGGGCCTTCGAGCTGGGGGGAATCGAGCTCGACTCGTTGACCCTGCCGCCGACCACCGCCGCCACCGCCGGTCTGGTGGGCGTACTCACCGCCGTCCACGCCAAGGCCGCCGCGCTGAACGGCCGTCCGGGTGAGGCGGCGGCCGCGATGGACGCGGTCGTTGACATGGCCAGCCGGTTCGGTGAAATCGGCGAGACCGACCCGCTGGGGTTCGGCGAGTTCGGACCGACCTGGGTCGGGTTCCGCCGAACGCGTCTGGCCCTGGACGTGGGTGAACCAGACCGTGCGGTGAGCATCGCCCAAGGGCTGCAGCCCGAACGCCACCCCTTCCCGTACGGTCATGCCTCCCATTGGGTGGAGTACGGGCGGGCGCTGGCGCAGCTACGGGGACGCCGAGACGACGCGGTGCGGGCGCTGCGTCGGGCCGAGGCGATGAATCCCGTGCGGTTTCGGCGTCAGCCGTCGGTCCGGGACACGATCGCCGTCCTGCTCACGGGCGCACGCCGCGACGCGGTCGGTCAGGAGCTGCGGGGCATGGCCCGCCGAGCCGGTCTGTCCGAGTAACCCTCGGGGAGATGTCCTTCCGGGTCTCTCCGGAGAGACAGATGCCGCCCGTCGACCGCCTACTGACGCCATAAGAGATGTCGCGACGCCGCGACACGCGCCGCTACTGGTCGGGCACTGTGTGTGTTTCTGAGCCAGGGAAACCGCCACCAGTACGGAGACTGCGCGTGGGCACGGTAATGCGGCAAGAGAACGAACGCGGCCAGCTGACCGCGGATGGCAAGCACACCGACGACGGCGGCCGTGGTGAACCGCCCGTGGTGCGGGAGACAGAGCGGCAGGTGGGCGCGCCGCAGTCGGATCACCCGGCGCCCGGCTGTGGCCGGTCGCTGCCGGTAGTGCACCTGATCGAGGCGGAGGAGGTTCTCAAGCTGCGATACCACTGGCGGGTTCCCGTCACGCTGTGTGGCGCGGACGTGACCAGCGCAAGTCCCACCGACTGTGAGGACTGCCCCGGCTGCCGGGACTGTCTGCGCTACTGCGCAACGTGCGCACGTGAAGTGGCCAGGTTCAGCGCGCGGCAAACCGGCGAGGCCGCGACCACCGGGGCAACGTCCTGAGCTCGCGTAATGGACCTCACCGGAATATCCGACAACGAGGGCCGAATGCGGCGTCCACGCGGGTGGCTCATGAGAACTTCGCGCAACTCGATTAGGATCGGAGCGTGGTCCCTCCGGTTGTTGACTTCACCTGGTGGCGGGACCGACGCGACCAGGTTCTCCTCGCGGACGTCCGCTGGTACCTGGACGGGCGGTCCGGACTGAGCGCCTACCGCCAAGGGCACCTGCCCGGGGCGGTGTTCGTTGACCTGGATCGCTGGCTTTCCGGTGACGCCAGCCCGGGGCGGGGCCGCCACCCGCTGCCGGATCCGGAGGTTTTCGCCCAGGGCATGGCCTCGCTCGGCATCGCCGATGGCAGCACCGTCGTGGCCTACGATGACGTCGGCGGCGTGATCGCGGCCCGGCTGGTGTGGATGCTGCGCGCCACCGGTCATGACGCCGCCCTGCTCGACGGCGGTATGAGCGCCTACCCCGGGCCGCTGGAGCGGGCCAGCCCATCGTTGCCGCCCGCGGTGTTCACGCCCCGGCCCTGGCCCGGGGAACGACTGGCCGACATCGACAGTGCCGCGGATCCAGCCAACACGGTGCTCGATGCCCGCACCCCAGAGCGCTACCGCGGCGAGCACGACCCTGTCGACCCACGGCCCGGACACATTCCCGGCGCGCGCAACCTCCCGTGTCGGGAGAACCTCGACCAAGACGGCAGGTTCCTGCCCGTCGAGCGGTTGCGCCAGCGCTTCCAGGCCGTGGGCGTCACCGATGGCGCCTCGGTCGTCTCCTACTGCGGCTCTGGGGTGACCGCATGCCACAACCTGCTCGCCCTGGAGCTCACGGGCCTGGGCCACGGCCGGCTCTACCCCGGATCATGGTCCCAATACAGCCACGCCAGCGACCGCGCTGTAGAGACCGGCGACCCTCGGGTGGGGTAACCCGTGAGTTCTGGGCGTTCAGTTACAACATCGCCGCGCTGCCGTCAGGCGGCAGGAGCGACGGACACCTCGAGGGCGATCGCCTGGGCGTCGCTGTCGTACTCGCTTGGGTCCCCCGCCAGGGCAAACGAGATCGCGGCCATGCACTCGCCCTGGGCGTCCTCGCGGGTCTCCGTACCGCCGCCGTTGATGTGCAGCGCAGGCACGCGGTAGTGCCAGGTGTGCGCCTCGTCATCGAAGAAGAACTCGGCCTGCAGCATGCTGCTCATATGATCATCATCCTATAGCTTACGCAGCTCGGCAAGGGTGTAGCCGTAGTCCTTAGCGACCCGGGCCATCGCCGGCCCACCCAGGTCAACGCCCTCATGGTAAGCCCAGACGCGCTGCCGATCGTCCTTCACGAGGACACGATGCGACCCGCGGCGACGGGTCTCGGTCTAGCCATCACGCTTAAGCGCGGCCAGGACACGGGCAGCTTTCGACATATGGCGGGCAGGCTAGCGTGGCTGATCGGCGGTGAGCGGGGCAGGCCGTCGCCCATCGATCACACCTGGCCATACCCACACGCCGCGTCGAGCAGATCAGGCCGCAGCGCGGCGATCGACGAAGACCTCCCGGCGCAACACCATCACTTCTCGGCGTGTACGCCGCTAGTCGAAGGTTTTTTCGCTGGTAGGGCGCTTAGCTCGGCTGGGCTGGACCCGGGAGGGCTCGCCGGGCATCTTGGGGTAGTCGGGTGGGTAGGGCAGGTCGCCGAGACGGTGGTCGCGCTCGTCGCGCGCTGCCCAGTCCAGCAACGTCTCCAAGCCGAAGGCTTCGCCGTCCAGCTCGGCGTGCGGGTCGCCCCGCCGCGCGAGCAGCGTGGGCACCGTGAGTACGTCGAAATCCTCCGGGTGCACCTCCGGCAGGTCCGCCCAGTGCACCGGCATCGACACCGTGGCGCGTGGGGTGCCGCGCACCGACCAGGCCGAGGCGATCGTGCGGTCCCGGGCCGCTTGGTTAAAGTCCAGGAACACCCGCTGGCCGCGCTCCTTTTTCCACCACGACACGGTGACCAGCCGCGGGTTTCGCCGCGCCACCTCCCGAGCCAGCGCGATCACCGCCCGGCGGACTTCCGTGAACGACCACTGAGGCCGGATCCGGACCGCGATGTGCACCCCGCGACCACCCGAGGTCTTCGGGTAACCGACCAGCCCCAGCTCAGCGAGCACTTCGCGCAGCACCCCGGCCACCACGACGGCGGCGGTGAAGCCGGTCCCCGGCTGCGGGTCGAGGTCGACGCGCAGCTCGTCGGGGTGATCCACGTCTGGGCGGCGCACCGGCCACGGATGGAAGTCGAAGGTGCCCAGGTTCGCCGCCCAGGCGAGCACGGCGGGCTCGGTGGGGCACACCTCGCGAGCGGTGCGCCCGGACGGGAAGGTGATCTCCACCGAGTCCACCCAGTCCGGGGCGCCGCGGGGAACCCGCTTGGCGTAGAAGGATTCTCCGGTGACCCCGTCCACGAAGCGCCGCAGCGTGACCGGGCGCTGCGCGAGCACGCGCAGCAGCGGCTGCGACACCGCGAGGTAGTACTCCACGATCTGCCGCTTGGTGATGCCGCGCTCCGGGAAGTACACCTTGTCCGGGTTGGACACCCGCACGGTGCGCTCGCCCCGCGGGCCGGGCACCGTGAGCACCAGCGCCTCACCTCGGCCCATGTCTGGCAAGCTACCGCACAACTGCCCGACCCAGGGACTGGCACCGGGAGGACTACCGTGAGCGCCGTGGTGCGCAGCGAACCCCAGCCCGAGCAGCCCGACGCGTGGGAGCGACGTCGACTCGACGACGACCTGATCGGGCTGGACCGCGACGATCCCGAGGTGCGGGCGTTCTCCGAGCACCTGGACCGCGCCTACCAGCAACATCCCAGCTTCACCGTCGAGGGCTACCTGTCCGGGGTCCGCGCGTTCGCCGAGTCGGCCAACCGCGCGCAGGGCTCTCGGCGCGCGGCGGCCGTCCTGGTGGTGGGGCTGATCCTGCTCGGGGTGGCCGTCACGCTGTGGGAGGCGACGACGTTCATCCTCAGCGCCCTGCTGGGGTGACGCCGGCAAGAACAGCCACGCGTAGCGTGGTCACCATGAAGCCGGTCAAGGACGCCATGCCCAAGGTCGTCAAGTCCGACGCCCAGTGGCGCGCGGAGCTCACCGCCCACGAGTACGCCGTACTGCGCGAGGCGGCGACCGAGCCGCCGGGGACCGGCGAGTACGAGCACGCCAAGACCGAGGGCGTGTACGAGTGCCGGGCCTGTGGCGCGGAGCTGTTCCGCAGCGACCACAAGTTCGAGTCGCACTGCGGGTGGCCGTCGTTCTTCACCCCGCTGGCTGGCGATGCGGTGCTGCTGCGCGAGGACCGCAGCATGTTCTCCAAGCGCGTCGAGGTGCTCTGCGCGACCTGCCACAGCCATCTCGGCCACGTCTTCGAGGGCGAGGGGTATGACAACCCCACCGATCAGCGCTACTGCATCAACTCGATCTCGCTGCGGCTGGTGCCCAAGGAGAGCTAGGGCAGTCCAGCGACCAGCTCGGCGACGGGCACCCGGGGGCCGGTGAAGAACGGCACCTCCTCGCGGACGTGCCGCCGCGCCCGGCTGGCCCGCAGCGCGCGCATCAGGTCGACGATCCGGTGCAGCTCGTTGGCCTCGAACGCCAGGATCCACTCGTAGTCACCCAGGGCGAAGGAGGCGACTGTGTTGGTCCGCACGTCGGGATAGTCACGGCCCTGCATGCCGTGCTCGGCGAGCATCTCGCGGCGCTCGGCGTCGGGCAGCAAGTACCACTCGTAGGAGCGCACGAACGGGTAGACGCAGACATACCGCCCGGGCTCCTCACCGGCCACAAACGCCGGTATGTGGCTCTTGTTGAACTCCGCGGGGCGGTGCAGCGCCACCGTCGACCACACCGGCACACTGGCCCGGCCCAGCGCTGTGGCGCGGCGCAGCTCGGCGTACCCGGCCTGCAGCGGCTCGATCTCCTCGGCATGCCACCAGATCATCCAGTCCGCGTCGGCGCGCAGGCCGGCGAGGTCGTAGACCCCGCGCACCACCACGCCCTTGCCTTCCAGCGTCTCGAGATAGTGCTGCACCTCGCGCGCGGGCTCAGCGCGGTCGGCCGGCAGCCGGCCAGGCTCGACCCGGAAGACCGACCACATGGTGTAGCGAATGGTGGAGTTCAGCGCGGCGTAGTCCCGGCGGGTCATGGCTCCATCGTGCCACCGCATGCCCCAGCCGGTGCGCGGAGACCGGTTAGGTACCCGGCGATGCGGCGGGCCGCGGCGTCGGCGGTCGCGATGCAGGCGGGCAGGCCCACCCCGTGCAGGGTGGCGCCAGCAACCGCGAGGCCGGCCGAGCGGGCCACGTCCCGCTCCAGGGCGGCGACGGCGTCGAGGTGCCCGGGCGCGTACTGGGGCAGCGCGCCGCCCCAGCGGGCCACCACGGCGTCCACCGGCGCGGCGGTGATCCCGGTGAGCGCGGCCAGATCAGCCCGCACCGCGGCGATGAGCTCCGCGTCATCACGCTGCAGCACCCGGGCTTCGCCATGGCGGCCCAGTGAGGCCCGGAGCACCAGCACCTCGGGCGACGACGCGTGCGCCCACTTGCGCCCGGAGAAGGTGAACGCCTTGACCGCTAGGTGTTCAGTGGCGGCAACCAGCACCCCAGAGGCCTCCGGCAGGGCCCGGGCGGCGGCCAGCGGCAGCGCGAGCCCGACCACCGCGCAGGAGGCGACCTCCACCCGGCCCGCCGCAGCTGAGGCGACCGGCAGCGGATCGGCCAGCAACCGGCGCAACGCCGGCGCCGGGACGGCCAGCAGCACGGCATCGACGTCGAGGTGCTCGGTCTCAACTGTGGCGCCAAACCGCAGCCGCCAGCCATCGGGGATGCGGGCCAGCCCACGCACCGGTAGTCCGAGCTGAGGACGCACCGCCGCGGCGGCCACCAGCGCGTCCACCAGCGCATTGAGCCCGCTACACAGGGTGCCGAACACCGGGGACAGGACGCCGCCGGGAGCTCGCCTGGGGGGCAGCACCGCGCTAGCCGCGGCGAGCAACGACCCAGCGCCCCGGTCCAGCGCGGTGGCGACGGCGGGCAGCGTCGCACGCAGCCCCAGCGCGTCGGCGCGCCCGGCGTACACCCCACCCAGCAGTGGATCGACCAACCGGTCGACCAGCTCGTCACCGGCTCGCTCACGCAGCAGCATCCCCACCGCGGCGTCCTGCCCGGGCTCCCAGCGCAACGCCGCTGCGGGCTCCGCGGCCACCCGCGCCACCCCGGGCGCGGAGAGCAGGCCAGCGACATCGGCGGCCGCGCCGGGCAGGCCCAGCACGGTGCGGGTGGGCAGCGCCACGGTGCGCCCAGCGGCCCGCACGGTGGGCGCGGCCGAGGTGGGGTGCCTCAGCCGCCCACCGAGGCCCAGTTCCTCGACCAGCCTGAGCGCCTCCGGCCGGCGCACCAGGAAGGCTTCCGCCCCCACATCGAGGGCGACACCGCCCAGTTCCACGGTGCGCAGCGCGCCACCAAGCCGCCGGGAGCCCTCGACGAGCACGATCTCAGCGGCCGGGCCAAGCAGCGTGCGCAGCCGGTGTGCCGCAGCCAGCCCGGAGATACCCCCACCGACGACGGCGACCCGACAGTCGCGCGACAAGCCGCTCACCGCGAGTGCGCCAGCTCCACGATGCGGGTCAGCATGTCCGGGTCGGTGTCCGGCAGGACGCCGTGACCAAGGTTGAACACGTGGGCGTCGGCCGCTTGCCCCTCAGTGATCACCCGGCGGGTTTGCTCCTCAATGGCCGGCCAGCCGGCCAGCAGGACCGCGGGGTCGAGGTTGCCCTGGAGCACGATCGGGCCGTGCTGCCGAGCGGCCCGCACTCGCCGGGCGGCGACATCCAGCGGAATCCGCCAGTCCACCCCGACGACGTCCGCGCCGGCTTGGGCCATCGCGCCGAGCAGCTCCCCGGTGCCCACCCCGAAGTGGATCCTCGGCAATCCGGTGCCGGCCAGGCCCGCCAGCACCCGCGCCGAGTGCGGGAGCACGAACTGCCGGTACTCCCGTTCGGACAGCGCGCCCGCCCAGGAGTCGAACAGCTGAAGCGCGTCCACCCCGGCGGCCGCCTGCACTCCGAGGAACGTCAAGGTGAGCTCAGCAAGCCGGTCCAGCAGCGCGTGCCAGACGTCAGGTTCGGAGTGCATGAGCGCCTTGGTGCGCTCGTGGTTGCGGCTCGGGCCGCCCTCCACCAGGTAGGACGCCAGAGTGAACGGGGCCCCGGCGAAGCCGATCAGCGGGGTCTGACCAAGCTCGGCGACCAGCAGCCGTACCGCGGCGGCAACCGGGGCGAGAGCATCGGGTTGCAGCACCGGCAACGCCCTGACGTCAGCGGCGTCGCGGACCGGGCGCTCCACCACCGGGCCGGTGCCCGGCACGATGTCCAGCCCGACTCCCGCGGCGTGCAGCGGCACCATGATGTCGCTGAACAGGATCGCGGCGTCCACGCCGTGCCGGCGCACAGGCTGCAGCGTGATCTCACACACCAGCTCGGGAGTCATACAGGCTTGCAGCATCGGCTGGTGCGCTCGTAGCGCGCGGTACTCGGGCAGCGAGCGCCCGGCCTGGCGCATGAACCAGACCGGAAGCCGCTTCGGTCGCTCGCCCCGGGCGGCGAGCAGCAGCGGCGCGTCGGGAAGCAACCGGCGGGCGGCGGCCGGGGCGCCTGTCGTGGTCATCTCAGTCGACATCTTCGCACGAGTCGGCCCCCGGTTTGCGCGCCAGCCCCCGCCGTTACTCCGGACTCGCCTTGGATTCACTGCCTGAGCAGCGGCGTTTCGGCGCCGCTGCTGGCGGCGGCGCTCTTACAGTTCGGGTGTGCCCGATCTGACTGACGCCCCGGAGATCTTCCGCAACGCGGTGACCTCACTCAGCGCGATGCGGCCTCGCCCCGAGATGCGGTTCGAGCCGATCCCGGCCCCACGCCGACTCGCGCCCTGGGCCTACGCCTGGGGTCTTGAACTTCCCGGTGCCGGCCACTCGTCGACAACCGGTCGGCTCGTGCTCCTGCACGACCCGGAGGGGCAAGACTGCTGGAACGCCACCTTGCGGCTGGTCGGCTTCGTCCGCGCCGAGCTGGATGTCGAGGTCGCTGGTGACCCGCTGCTCCCGGCGGTGAGCTGGTCCTGGCTCGCCGACGCGCTGCTCGGCGCGGGCGCCGAGCACACCGCCCTCGGCGGCACCGTCACCCAGACCTCGTCAGCTCGGTTCGGCGCCATCGCCGGGCCTGAGCGGGCCCACGACATCGAGCTGCGCGCATCGTGGAGCCCCGTGGGCGAGCGCCTGACGGCGCATGCCGAGGCTTTCTGTGAACTGATGGCGACGGCCGCTGGCCTTCCTCCGGTCGGAGTGGTGAGCCTCAGATGAGTCGCGCAGGATGGCACGGCCGTTACCTCAACGCGCGCAGTCTCGCCTGATCGGGCGACCGCCGATGGCGGCTTTGCTGCGAGATTGCCAAGAAGGTTCCTACCGGCCCCCCGCGAGGCCGCTCAGGCGGCTAGTCTCCCCGTACGACACCAATCCTCGCTCGAGTGGCGGCGCGGTCACTCGCACGAGGTCCCGGTGCGGTCGGGGGCACGACCGACTCCAGGGAGGTAGCTACGTGGCTGCTGTCGGATATGGCGCGACCGTCAGGTCGTCGCCATCCGGCGCCGTGCCGGCGTCATTAGTCCCGCATCCGCGGGAAGAACTGTTCACGGTACTGGTGGTCGACGACCATCCGTTACTGCGTGAAGCCATCGCCTCACGCTTGGTAACGATGGGCGCGGTCACCGTGCATGAGGCCGCATCGGTGGCCGAGGCCAGGACACGCGCCCTGGCTTCGGGCCCATGCGATCTGGCGATACTGGATCTGACCCTGCCCGACGGCAGTGGGCTGGACCTGATCGGCGAGCTGCGCGGCTGGGGTTGGACCCGCATTGTGGTGCTGGCCTCCTCCGACGACCCGCACGCCGTGCGCTCGGCATTCCAAACTGGCGCGCAGGCCTACCTACTCAAATCGGCGTCACCCTCGGTAGTCACCGACGGTGTGCGCCGAGTGCTCGAGGGCGGGGTGTACGCCGACCCCTCGGTGGCGCCGATCCTGGCGTCAGGCACCCGGGTGGCCGGAACCGACAACACACCGCGCGAGCTGTCCGCCAGGGAGGTTGAAGTCCTCCAGCTGGTGGCCAACGGGCAGTCCAACAAGGAGATCGGCGAGACACTGAGCCTGTCCGCGCTCACGGTCAAGAGCCACCTCTCCCGAATCGGACGCAAGCTCGGCACGGGTGACCGAGCGCAGATGGTTGCCCTCGCGATGCGTGCGGGGGTCATCCGCTGACCGAGACCACCGTGGTCCCGTTGCTGGAGCCGGCCGCTGGAGTGCCACCGGTGGTCGCCACCCCAGCGGCCTTGGACGCCGCTGTCGCGGTGCTCGGCGGCGGCACCGGGCCAGTAGCGTTGGACACCGAACGCGCATCGGGCTACCGCTACTGGCAGCGCGCTTACCTGGTGCAACTGCGCCGAGAGGGCGCGGGCACGGTGCTCATCGACCCGATCGGCCTTGACGACCTGTCCGGGCTGGCCGGTGTGCTCAACCCGCTGGAATGGGTGCTGCACGCCGCCTCCCAGGATCTACCCTGCCTGGCCGAGCTGGGCCTGACGCCCGCCGCGGTGTTCGACACCGAGCTGGCCGCCCGGCTGGCTGGGCTCGAACGGGTCGGCCTGGCCGCACTGGTCGAAGAACTGCTGGGTTACCACCTGCAGAAGGGCCACGGCGGCGCCGACTGGTCTCGCCGGCCGCTGCCCGCGGAGTGGCTGACCTACGCCGCGCTCGATGTCGAGCTGCTGCTGCCGCTGCGCGCCACGATCGCCGCCGAACTGGATGCCCAAGGCAAGTCGGACTGGGCCGCGGCGGAATTCGAGGCCGTGCGCAACGCTGGCCCACCCGGCCCGCGGGCTGACCCGTGGCGGCGGACCTCGGGGATGCATCGCGTCCACAAACCCCGCGAATTGGCCATGGTACGGGAGCTGTGGCAGGCCCGCGACCAGCTGGCCCGGCGGAGGGACATCGCCCCGGGACGAGTGCTGCCCGATGCCGCGATCATCGACGCGGCGCTGGCCGACCCACCCGACGAGGCCGCGCTGCTATGCCGGCCGGTGTTCAGCGGTCGCTCGCAGCGTCGACACGTCAAGACCTGGCTGGCCGCCATTCAGGCCGCGAGGGTCGTGCCGGTCGGTGAACTCCCCTCGCCGCGAGCCCCGGGCGAGGGCCCGCCCCCGCTGAACCGCTGGCCGGACCGGGATCCGACCGCAGCCCTCCGGCTCGCCGCGGCGCGCGCAACGCTGAGCGAGATCGCCGAGCAACACCGACTGCCGGCCCAGAACTTGCTGGCGGCCGACGTGGTCCGCCGGCTGTGCTGGGAACCCCCCGACCCGCTCGACGCCGCCGCGGTGGCGCGAGAACTGCTCGCCAGTGGCGCCCGCCGGTGGCAATGCGACCTGACCGCGCACCCGCTAGCCGCCGCGCTCACCCCTACCCCCAGGTAGCCCTTCAAGTACCACCAACCCCGGTCCCGGGTGCTGCGAACAACCGCCAACCCCACTGGTGCCCTGTCGACTGCGGGGCCTGGCTGTCGGCGCAAGCGTCGAGGATGCGGATCCGATCACCCGCAGCTCGCCGACACCCAGGCTGCGGGCGGGGATCGTAGGAACGACGACCGTAGTTGCCGGGAGCGGCACGAGCTGCCGATAGCGTGTTCGATCGACTCTCAGTCGGTCAAGGCGGCGGACACAGTCGGGGCCGCAAGCAGGTTTCAATGACGCGGTCGCCGCAGCACACGACAACCCCGAAGTGGTCTGCCCGATCGCCATGCTCACTGAGCAGACCCGGTAACCCTTAGATCATAGTAACCGCTGGTCCCAGCATGCTGGGAAGCAACAGTCACCGAGCAGAATATCCGAGCTGACGGCGGTCTCACCTGATCGGCACAGGCCATCGGGTTGGTCGTCGTTGACAGCACCCGCGACCGCAGTTGGTGATCCTTCAAGTACCTCACACCCCGCTGGGCGGCGGTGCGGTGCGGGAGCTTCGGTGTCGTAGGCTCCGCTGACGCTCCGTGGGGTGCAACCCCTTCCAGCCCCGACAGGATTTTCGGGTCAGGCCGCTCGCCGACGCAGAGTGCGCTGCACGATCTCAGCAACCCCATCGGGATCGCGCATCACGTCCCACCACGTGAACCGGAGCACAGCCCAGCCCAGTTCAGGCAGACCATTCTGCCGCCAACGGTCACGGAAAACGGCTTCAGGCAATCCGTGCGGGTCCGCGCCGTCGTACTCCAAGGCCACCTTCTCACGCAAGTAGGCACCATCAAGCCGAGCCACCAGCGTGCCATCCGGTGCCCGCAACTGGTACTGCGGGATCGGCAACGGAACCTCGCGGTCACGTAACACAAGACGTCCCGCGGTTTCGAGGATCGACTCCGCCGCTCCATCGGTCTCTTCCAGCCGTTCCCGCACCGTAACGCAGCCGACACCACCACGCCACCGATCAATAACGGCGATGACATTCGCCTTGCTGCACAAGCGTCGCCGCAGAGCGTCGTCGATCGCCCATACCGCGCGCAGTCGCTCCAAACTCGTCGCCAGGTCAGCCAGCGTACGGGCGATGGAAGTCACCGGTACTCCCTCGCGCCTCTCGACCTCCCCGCAGCCGATGGATCGGGTGTGAAAGCGCAGGTCGGAGCGATCGCGACGACGCTGCTGTCGAGTCACCGTCACGTGCTGCACGCGGTCTTGCTCTGGCACTGCGATCTGGTGCACTCGAGCCGCAGTCTGGTGGCTGGGGACAGCACCGACCACGCCCGAGCTGAGCAACGCGGCCCGCGCCAACACGGGCGGGGTCGCCTCCACCCGTCTGGGCAGGTAAATCCCACGCTGGATTCGCCGCAACCGACAAGACCGCAACGCCGTCAACAGGTCATCAGGATCGACGGCGGTCAGCGCTCGTTCGCGCAGTAGCAGCCCGTCTGGCTCCAGCAAGGGAATCCACCACTCGTGCATGAATGCCAGCGTGCCGTCCAGTGAACCCGACGCCCAGCAGTGACACTCGGCGCTGTGGATAACCACTGTTCCTGTGGACAACCGTCATCGTGCACGCCATGGTCGGTAGCGGTTATGGGCTGCCGTGGACCGGGGTTGGCAGTCCTTGAAGAGCCACCTACCCGCAGGCCACGCGCAGCGGCAGCTATGCGGTGCCACCTGAGGTGTGGGCCGCAACCGGTTCGCCGATGGTCCTGATCACACCAGCCACCCAGCCGGTGACCGCCCTGGCGACACCCTGAGCGGTTAGGCCGAGATCGGTGAGCACCTCGTCGCGCGAGCCGTGCGCGAGGAACCGCTGCGGGATGCCGAGATCACGATACGGCACGTCGATCTCAGCATCGCGCAGCGCGGCAGCTAATGACCAGCCAAAACCACCGTGGCGACCACCATCTTCCACGCTGACGACCAGCCGGTGCCGGGCGGCCATCCGCACCAGCGCCGCGGGCACCGGCAACACCCAGCGGGGGTCGACGACGGTGACCCCGATGCCTTGATCGGCAAGCCGTCCGGCGGCCGCCACGGCGAGCTCGGCGAACACGCCGACACCCACCAGCAGCACGTCGTCCCCGTCCGCGAGAGCGGGCCGGAACAGCACGTCCACCCCGTCGACACGCTCCAGCGCGGGCACCGCCTCGATCACTGGGCCCTTGGGGAACCGCACCGCGGTCGGTCCGTCCGCCACCGCGACGGCCTCAGCCAGCTCCTCACGCAGGGTGGCGGCGTCCCGGGGTGCGGCCACCCGGATCCCCGGCACGATCCCCAGCACCGACAGGTCCCACATGCCATTGTGGCTGGCGCCGTCATCACCGGTGACGCCGGCCCGGTCCAGGGTGATGGTGACGGGGACGCGCAACAGCGCCACGTCCATCAGCAGCTGGTCGAACGCCCGGTTGAGGAACGTCGAGTACAGCGACACCACCGGGTGCAGCCCACCCAGGGCCAGCCCCGCCGCGGAGGTGACCGCATGCTGCTCGGCGATGCCGACATCGAAGCAGCGGCCCGGGAAACGCTGGGCGAAGGCGGCCAGACCAGTCGGGCCGGGCATCGCGGCGGTGATCGCGACCAGATCCTCGCGCTCGCCGGCCAGCCTGATCAGCTCCTCAGCGAAGACGCTGGTCCAAGTGATGCCGACCGGCGCGATCGGCGCCCCGGTCTCGGGGTCCATCACCTTCACCTGGTGCATCAACTCGGCAACGTCGTTTTCCGCGGGCCGGTAACCGTTGCCCTTGCGGGTCACCGCGTGCACGATGACCGGCCCGCCAAAGTCTTTGGCCCGGCGCAGCGCGCCCTCCATGGTGCGCAGGTCGTGGCCATCGACCGGGCCCAGGTACTTCAGCCCGAGGTCCTCGAAGAGGATCTGCGGAGCCAGGGCGTCCTTCAGACCTCGTTTGGCCGCGTGCAGACCGGCATAGATCACCCGTCCCACCACCGGGGTGCGCTCCAGGGCCTGCTTGCCGGTGCGCAGCACCAGCTCGTAGCTCGGCTCCAGCCGCAGCTTAGAGAGATGCTCGGCGAATCCGCCGATGGTCGGCGAGTAGGAACGGCCGTTGTCGTTGACCACGATGACCACCGAGCGGTCCTTGCCAGCGGCGATGTTGTTGAGCGCCTCCCAGCACATCCCCCCGGTCAGCGCGCCGTCACCGACCACCACGACGACATGCCGACGGGATCCGCGCCGCGCGAACGCTTTGGCCAGCCCGTCTGCGTAGGACAGCGCGGCCGAGGCGTGACTGGACTCCACCCAGTCGTGCTCGCTCTCGGCGCGGGACGGGTAGCCAGACAGGCCACCGCGCTTGCGCAACCGGTCGAATCCCTCCGCTCGCCCAGTGACGATCTTGTGCACGTAAGCCTGGTGACCGGTGTCAAAAATCACCGGATCGTGTGGCGAGTCGAACACCCGATGTACCGCGAGAGTGAGCTCCACCGCGCCGAGGTTCGGACCCAGGTGCCCTCCGGTGCGGGACACCTTCTCGACCAGAAACCGGCGGATCTCACCGGCCAACCGCGTCAGAGCGGCCATATCGAGATGCTTGATGTCCTTCGGACTGTGCACCGACTCCAACAAGGCCACCGGATCCCCCACTTCGCTCGCGACCACCACCGGGCGCCCAGTCTAGGAGAGAAGATTCCCCGGCAGATGAACGTGCATCCGATCGTGACCCGACGTCGCTGAGCCGCGACAGTGTCAAGTAGAGCTCGGTGGGCGGGTGGCGGTGGCCAGCGCCGCGAGATCGACATCGACGGTGAAAGGGTCAAGCCGCAGCCGCTCGCCCGGACCCACCCGCCGCACCGGCGCGTAGCGGCCCCGGCGCAGCCCGAAGACGACGGCCGTGGGCGGCGCGGCCCCGAGCTCGATCAGCAGGTAGTGCGGGATGCCGGCTTGGGCGTAGAGCTCGGGCTTGATCGCCCGATCGACCACGGCGTTGCCCGGACTGGTGAGCTCCACAACCAAGGCCACCTCGGCGGGATCAGCAACCGTACGATCCGCGCCGGGCGTGCGCACCACCGCCAGGTCCGGGATCAGGATCCGGTCCGGGGCGACCCGGACGTTGATCGCCTCCAGCACCTCGAAGCCGTCTGACGCCGCTGCCGAGAGCGCAAGCCAGAGCTGGGAGGACAGCCGCTAGTGCCGGTAGCCGGCGCTGGGGCTCACCAGCAGGCTCCCGTCCAGCAACTCGATCCGCCGCCCGTCCGCGGACAGCGCGAGGTAGTCTCGCTCCGTCCACGGGCCGACGTGCTCCAGCACATCCGCGTGCACACCTGCGGCCATGGCCACTCACCTCCGTGCTCCGGCTCAGCTTCCATGGTCGCATCTTGTCGGTGACCACCGACAGTTCTGGGGCCCTTCGGGCTGGCATCAGGCCGTGACCCAGCCCACCGGGGAGCGCGAACACCCAGGCCGTCACACCCTCGACGGGGTCTTCCAGGCCGTAGACGGTCGGGATCGCAGGCAGAGTGACGCGGCGCAGGCCCTCGACACGCTCGGGCAACTGGGGCGCGGACTCCGGACGGTGCTCGGTCATCGGTGGCTCGGGCGCAGTGGTTGGGTCAGCCTAACTCGATTCTCGGTGCAGAAGGGGTCAGCGGGCCAAGACGGCGACGCATTCGACGTGATGGGTCATCGGGAACGCGTCCAGGGCCCGCACCTCCAGCAGCCGGTAACCACCCTCGAGGTAGGCGGCGATGTCGCGGGCCAGCGCCGCCGGGTCACAGGCCACGTGCACGATGCGCGCGGGCCTACGAGCAGCCACCGCCAAGGCCACCTCCCGACCGGCACCGGACCGGGGTGGGTCGAGCACCACCACGTCTGGGTGTCCCGGGAGCTGGTCCAGCACGCGGGACACCCGGCCGGTGACGAAGCGCACCTGCGCCAGGTCGGCCAGCGCCACCGCCCCGTCCGCTACCGCCCGCCGAGATGCCTCCACGACGGTCACCGAGCCGGAGCATCCGACCTGACCGGCCAGCACCGAGGCGAACAGCCCCACCCCGCCATAAAGATCCCACGCGATGCCCCCGCACGGCGCGCCCGCCCACTCCCCCACCAACGCGGCCAGCGCGTCGGCCGCCGCCGGGTGCACCTGCCAGAAGCCGAGCGCGGACAGTTCCCAGCGTCGACCGGCGGCGTGGCGCACGACCCGCCCGGTGCCGCGATGCCACCTCGGCGGCCGACCCGGACGCAGCTGCGCCACGTGCACCTCGACGGCGTCTTCTGGGGCGTTTTCAGGAGCGTCTTCGGGGGCATAGCCGGTGACCACTTCCAACTCACCACCGGTCTGCCACTGGTAAGACAGCAACGGATCCAGGGAACCGGGCACCGCCAGCGGGCAGGCCGTCACCGGCAGCACCGTATGGCTGCGGTGCACCCGGAAACCGGGCCGCCCCGCCTCGTCCACCGCGAGCCGGGTCCGGGTGCGCCAGCCCAGCGAGCCGCCGGGCAGCTCCCGCACGGTCACCTCGACATCCAGCCCGGCGATCCTGCGCAACTGCTCGGTCACCACCTGCGCCTTGAGCTCCCGCTGCACCCCCGGGTCGACGTGCTGGAAGTCGCAGCCGCCGCAACCACCGGGCCCCGACGCCGGACAGGGCGGCGACACCCGGCCGGCCGCGGGTTCGAGCACCGCCACCGCGTCGGCCCGGCAGTAGGATCCCCCATGGTCCTCGGTCACCACCGCCTGGACCCGCTCCCCGGGCAGCGCGTGCCGGACGAACACCACCCGGCCCTCATGACGGGCCACACAGAACCCGCCATGACCCACCGGTCCGACAGTGAGCTCCAGATGGGTCATGGCCGGTTAACCCGGCACGGCGCAGGAATGGCAACGAGCTTCAGCACTCGAGAAGGGTACGGCTCTTACGCCGGCTCGACGCGGGGCGAGGGCACCAGCAAGGATACGGTTTCCCGGCAACATCGACCCAGGAGTGGCCGCGTGCACATCGTGATCATGGGCTGTGGCCGAGTGGGTGCCGGTCTGGCCTTCGCGCTGGAACGTCTCGGCCACGACGTGGTGGTGATCGACCAGAGTCCGCAGGCCTTCCGCAGGCTCGGCGCCGACTTTCTCGGCCGGCACGTTCGCGGCTCCGGCTTTGACCGCCAGGTGCTCGTCGAGGCTGGGATCGAGCGGGCGGAGGCGTTCGCGGCGGTGTCCAACGGTGACAATTCGAACATCATCGCCGCTCGGGTCGCCCGGGAAAACTTCGGGGTGGCGCGCGTCGTCGCCAGGATCTACGACCCCAAGCGGGCCGCGGTCTACGAACGACTCGGCATCCCGACCGTGGCCACGGTGCCCTGGACCACTGATCGCTTCCTGCGGATGCTGCTGCCCGCGGGCGTGGCGGCCGCATGGCACGACCCGTCGGGCAAGGTGGCGGTGCTGCAGCTGCCGCTGCACGAAGGTTGGGCCGGGCACACCGTGCGCGAGTTGGAGGACCACACCGGCGCGCGGATCGCCTTCATCGTCCGATTCGGGACGGGGGTGTTGCCGAGCCACCACACCGTGGTGCAGGCCGATGACCAGGTGTATGCCGCCGCTGTCTCCGGCACTGTCGCCGACGTGACCACCGCGGCAGCCACCGCGCCCACACGCGGCTGACGCCCATGAGTGAACCAGCCCACTCCACCAACCTGGGAGCAGCCATGCGCGTGACCATCGCCGGAGCGGGCGCGGTGGGGCGATCCATCGCGGCCGAGCTGCTCGAGTCCGGCCACCAGGTGACGCTCATCGAACGAGATCCCGACCAGCTTGACCCGCTCGAGGTCGCGGACGCCGAATGGATCCTCGCCGACGCCTGCGAGGTGGCCTCGTTGGAGGCGGCCAGGTTGGAGAACTCCGACGTCGTGATCGCGGCGACCGGCGACGACAAGGTCAACCTCGTGGTCTCGCTGTTGGCCAAGACCGAGTTCGCGGTGCGCCGGGTCGTGGCCCGGGTCAACAACCCACGAAACGAGTGGCTGTTCACCGAGGCATGGGGGGTGGACGTGGCCGTGTCGACCCCGCGGATGCTCGCCGCGATGGTCGGGGAAGCGGTCTCCGTCGGCGACCTGGTGCGGCTGATGACCCTGCGGCAGGGGCAGGCGAACCTGGTCGAGGTCACGCTGCCGGCGGACACCCCCCTGGCCGGAGTGCCAGTGCGGCAGCTGCGGTTGCCCGCCGACGCCGCGCTGGTCACCATCCTGCGTGGCAGCCGGGTGATCGTCCCGCACGGTGACGACACCCTGGAGGGCGGGGACGAGCTGCTGTTCGTCGCCGCCGCGGCGGTGGAGCCCGACGTACGAGCGGCACTACGTCGTCCGCGGAGCTAGGCCGTCCCCAGATCTAGGCCGTCCTCAGAGCTAGCAGCCACCCGCACGGCGCGCCGGATCGCCCAGATGGTGACCAGCGCGGCCACCGCAGTCAGCGGCAGTCCCATCGCCAGCCGGGCCACTCCGAGCAAGTCCGTCTGCCGCTGGTCGTACAGGTAGTGCTGCACCCCGAAACGGGCCAGCAGGAACACCGCCCAGACGATGGTCGCCACGTCGAAGCCGAACCGAGCGCGACGGTCAGCTCGCCAGCCGAACCCAGAAGCGTTGAGCACCGACCACAGCACGCCGACCAGTGGTCGGCGCACCACCACAGAGACCGTCAGCGCCAACCCGGCGACGAGGCTGTACCAGATGCCGTACAGGAAGAAGCCGCGGGCCTGTCCGGTGTGGTGGGCGATGAAGGCGCAGAGGGCAACCCCGAGGATCCCGGACACGGCCGGTTGCAAGGGTTCCCGCCGCAGCCGTCGCCACACCCCCACCGCGACCGCGCCGCCCAGCGATGCCCAGATCGCGGGTTGCAGCCCAGCCAGCGGGTTCACCGCGACGAAGACCACCGCTGGAATGACAGAGGCCACCAGGCCCCCGACGCCACCCAGCTGTTCCAGCAGAGTGGGGGTGGGCGGCACGGGTTGCGTCATCAGCTCCGCTGCAGCTCGTAGTAGGGGTTGTAGAGGACTTTGCGGCCATTCCGGACGGCGATCCGGCCCGACGCCTTCACAGTACGGCCAGGTTCGATGCCGGCGATTCTCCGCCGCCCCAACCACACCAGGACAATCGCCTCGGAACCATCGAACAGCTCGGCCTCCAGAGTAGCCACCGCAGCCCGCGGGCAGTGCTCCACGCTGCGCAGCCGACCCAGCACAGTGACTGCCTGGCCGCAGCCGCATTCGCTGGCGCGCCGCGCGCCGGACTGCTCAACACGGCGAGACAAGTCCTCCGCGTCCAGTTCGGAGACATCGCTGGTGAACTGGCGGACGAGACGGCGCCAGTAGCCGGGGGCCGAATCACTCATGTCGATCTCCGGACTGCGCTCGCAGGTGCCTCGGTGGAACCGCCCGAGGCCCAGGGTAGCCTCCCCCAACCTCGACCGCGCCGCGCCGAGGCCGACGTCGCCCATCTAGCTCAGCCCGGCGGTGGCCTGCTTGAGCTGCTCCCCCAACGGCCCGGGCAGCAGCAGTGGCAACGGGCTGCGCACCGGCAACGGTTCCGAGCCACGCACCACCACGGTCCGCCGGATGACATCACGCAGCAGCACGCTCCGATCGTCGGCATGCTCGGCGGTCCCGGCCGCGACGCCGCGCAGCATCCACCGGGACCCGTCGACGGCCAGGAAGCGCAACACTCCCCCCTGCTCGGTCACGGCCTCGATCTCCTCGCCCCACTCGCCAGCGACCCGCCCGACCCGCGCACCCTCAGCTCGCAGCCTGCTCACCAACTCCGGGGCGACCTCTCGCCACAACCCGCCACTGCGGGGGGCGGCGAACGCGGTGAGCGTGAACTGACCCAGACCGGTCAGCAGGTGCACGGCGCGCACCGGACCGGAACTGTCCACCTCGACCTGAAGCTCAGCGCCCTCGGGCACCGGCAACCGCAGCGAGCCCAGATCCAGCCTGATCCAGCCGTCATCGGGCGCCTCGTCAACGTCGTAGGGCCCGAGTGCGGCCCCCCCGTCGGCAACGCTGCCGGGCGGGACCTCATCGCGAGGCTGCGACGGCAAATTTTCGTGGAAACCTTTTTGAGCACTTTCTTGGGCATCAGCTTGAGTCTTGGCGCGGCGTCCGAACACTGCTTCACACTCTCCCTGAGCAGAACCTCATCGGGAAACACCCCGGCTGGGCACACGGGCTGCGAGACTACCCTCGGCCCAGTGCCCGATCGTCACGCCCCGGACCGTCGCCCGCCCGACGCCGAGCCGGTCGTCCCTGAGCGGCTGCCCGTCTTCGAGGAACATCTACCCGTCTTCGAGGAACATCTCAGAGTGCCGTGGTGGTGGTGGCCGCTGGGTTTAGCGGTGGCCACGTTGCTGGCCGCCGAGGTACACATGGGGTACCCGGGGGTGCGTTCCTGGCTGCCTTACCTGCTGGCGGTGCCGCTGACTAGCGTGGTGCTGCTCCGGATGGGCCGGCATCGGGTCGCGCTGCGGGGCGGTGAGCTGCGAGTGGGACCGGCGCGCGTGCCAGTCCGCCATCTGGGACAGATTCAGGTGATCAACCCGAAAGACACCCGACGCGCGCTGGGACCGGAGCTGGACCCAGCGGCATTTGTGCTGCATGCCGGGTGGGTGGGACCGGTCTTGCGCATCACTCTTACTGATCCAGCGGACCCCACCCCCTACTGGATCTTCAGCGTCCGTCAGGCCGAGAAACTCGCCGCGTTGCTGCGGGGCAACAAGCAGGAGCTGCCCCGCGACAACCCCGGTCCGCACTCCCCGGTCCGGTAGTAACTACCCCGACACCGGTGCCGGTGTGGACCTCCGCTTAGGCCGCGCAATCCCGGCAGACCATCCGCCCGTTGCGTTGTTCGGCCAGCCTGCTGCGGTGATGGACGAGGAAGCAGCTCGCGCAGGTGAACTCATCCGCCTGCTTGGGCAGCACTCGAACGGTCAGCTCCTCGCCGGACAGATCGGCGCCAGGCAGCTCGAAGTTCTCCGCGGAGTCCGACTCGTCGACGTCGACCGCACTGGACTGCGCCTCGTTTCGTCTCGCCTTGAGCTCGTCCAGCGAGTCCTCGACAAGCTCATCCGCCTCGCTCCGCCGGGGAGCGTCGTAGTCGGTCGCCATAAATTCCCACCCCTGAGTCGTACGGGTCATGCCGCAGCACAAACGCACAAGCACGGTTATTTGTGCCCGAGACGTCGGTCACACTTCTCGACGCCGCAGATACAGCCCTGGTACGCCGCCCCGAGCGAGCCACCCGGTGGCGCCAGGGCCGCGAGAGAATAGCTCGCCGATCAGCTCAGACCAAGGACTTCCCCGGCGTGTCGCGTGCGAAGCACCGTGGCGCTCCCGTCCCGTGGCTACCCTCGGGGAGAGGGGCTGGCCAGGTGACAGGCCAGGAAAGGCTGGGGCCGTGGCCGCGATGGGCTCGTCAAGCACGCGGGTGAGGGGTTACCGCACCCGCCGGCCGATGCGCGCGGTCCTGCTGGCGGTGATTCTCAGCATCGTGGCCGGACTGGTCTGGTTCAACGCTCTGCATCAGACTCAAGCTGGCTGCACCAGCGGCAATGATGCGGCCGCCAGCGAGCCACTCCCGGTGCAGGGGCTGGATGCCGTGGCACCGGCACCACCCCAGTTCACCCGGGTTCAGGTGCTCAACGCGGACGGCGTGGTCGGCGAGGCCACCGTCATCAACGCCGCGCTGACCCAGCTGGGGTTTGCCACCACCGCGCCCGCGAACGATCCGCGGTACCCCGCCTTCAACCTCCGCTGCTACGGGGAGATCCGGTTCGGCACCGCGGGGCAGGCTGGCGCCCGGACGTTGAGCTTGGCGCTGCCGTGCGCCGAACTGGTCCGTGACGACCGCCCAGACCCGACGATCGAGCTGGCACTGGGCACCAGGTTCAGCGCGATGCGGCCCAACAACGCGGCTCACACGGCCCTGCTCGACCTGACCGAGCTCGGGCGTTCGCTGCCGGCGCAACCCTCCCCCCGCGGCGGCCTGGCCGCCCCGGTGGGATCCCAGCCTCTGCCCCGGGTGAACTCGGACCTCCTTCGCCAGGCCCACCAAGTACCCTGCTGATCCGGTCAGACCGTCTCGGCGCCGCATTGGGCCACCAGATCCGCCAGCGCCTCGACGATCCCCGGTGCGGCCGCCAGCAACAAATCCGACCCGCCCTCGGGCAATCGGACCACCGCGCCGGCCTCGGCCGCGATCAGCGCGGCGGCCGCCCAGTCCCAGCGGTGCAGGCCGTGCTCGGCGAAACCGTCCAACCAGCCGGACGCGACCGAACACAGATCCAGGGCGGCCGACCCCAAGCGGCGCACATCCCTGATCTTTGGCAGCATGCCGGCCACCATGGCCGCCTGCCGGGCCCGTCGCTGCGCACTGTAAGCGAAGCCGGTGCCGATCAGCGAGAGTTCCAGCTGGGTGGCCCCGTTGACTCGCAATGCGGCTCCGTCGCAGTCGGCCCCGCGGCCTCGGGCCGCGCTCCACAGTCGACCAGCGGCGGGCTGCCCCACCGCGCCGGCCAGGGACTGCCCGTCCCGCTGGACCGCCACCGACACCGCATACCAGGGCAGTCCATAGAGGTAGTTCACTGTGCCGTCGATAGGGTCGACCACCCAGCACAGGCCGCCTGCCCGCGGGGCAGCGCCACCCTCTTCCTCGCCCAGCACCGGCTCGCCTGGCCGCCACTGGTCGAGCAGCCGCCGAGCCAACCGTTCAGCTGCGGTGTCCGCGGCGGTGACGACGTCGGTGATGCTGGATTTGGTCTCCACCTCCCCGGCGCCCGCGAGGCGCATCCGCACGACCAGCTCGCCCACCTGTTGGACCACCGCCACCGCGGTGGCCCGCAACTGCTCGACGTCCTCCCCACGACCGCTCGGCACTTCAATATCCGACCACACCGGGCTATCCGACCACACCGGGGGGACATCCGACCACACCCGGGCAGGCGCGGGCGATCGGCGCCGCGCCTCCAGGCGGGATCGGCGTCGTTACAATGCCAGAGTCGTACACTTGAAGTGGCACCGTCCCCGAGCACCCTGGATCGCACCGCCGGAATCCGGCAGGCCGCCGTGATTGCCGACGCTGGCTCCAGCGGCGGGCTCGCCGACACCAGGCCCGATTCCCGCACCGCGCCAGAACACCGACTGTTCCGAAAGGCCGTCCGTGGCAGCCGCAGAACCCGCATCCGCTCGCGCCGCAGCCTCGAAACCCGCTGCCTCGAAACCCGCCGTCGCGAAGTCCGCAGCCTCGAAGCCTGCAGTCGCGAAGCCCGCTGCCTCGAAGCCCGTCACTTCGACCTCCGCCGGGTCGGATCCCGGGACTGAGACGAAGCCCGCCGCTCGCAACGGCGCGGTCAGCGACCCCAACCTGAGCGCCGTTGCCGCTGGTTCGGCGACCGGAGACGGCACCGCCGCGACGACCCGCAAGCGCAGCCCCCGCAGCACCGCCTCGCGCACCCGGACGAAAGCCCCCGCTACCACCAAGACGCCCACCGCGGCCACACCCGCGGCCGGTGTGCCGGCCAACCCCGGGGCCGACGTCGACAGTGGCCCAGCGGCCGAGGATCTCGCTGAGGTTGAGGAGATCGTCGAAGAGATCACTGTTGAAGCCGAGGAGCCGGAGACGCCCAGCGGCCCCGGCTCGGAGGACTTCGTCTGGGACGAGGAGGAGTCCGAGGCGCTGCGCCAAGCCCGCAAGGACGCCGAGCTCACCGCCTCGGCCGACTCGGTCCGCGCGTATCTCAAGCAGATCGGCAAGGTCGCCCTACTCAACGCCGAGGAGGAGGTGGAGCTCGCCAAACGCATTGAGGCCGGGCTCTACGCCGCCGAGCGGGTGCGCCCGGTCGAGGCCACGACCGACAAGCTCTCCCCGCAGCTGCGCCGGGATCTACGCTGGATCGTCCGGGACGGCGAGCGCGCCAAGAACCACCTGCTGGAGGCCAACCTGCGCCTGGTCGTCTCGCTGGCCAAGCGCTACACCGGCCGCGGCATGGCCTTCCTGGACCTGATCCAGGAAGGCAACCTGGGTCTGATCCGCGCGGTGGAGAAGTTCGACTACACCAAGGGCTACAAGTTCTCCACCTACGCCACCTGGTGGATCCGGCAAGCCATCACCCGGGCGA
>JBDTAX010000083.1:0-13686 GCA_039924425.1 Pseudonocardiaceae bacterium | reverse complement strand
CCTGGTCAGCGCCCGCAACCACGGCATCCACGCCATCGACGCCATCCACCACGCCCTCACCGGCAACCCCTGGCTCCCCACAGTCTCAACGGCCTGACATCACAACCCGACCCGTGAATGGACACGTGCCGGCAGATCAAGTCGGCACCCGACCCACCCGGGGTCGTGGTCTACACCGACAGCGACGCGGAGGCGGATCTCTTCTTGTGTCAATTGTCGGGCGCCGACAGCTATGTGCACAAAAACGAAGAGCCTGATCGCCTGCTCGAAGCAATACGGGCGACCCACCTGGGAAAGCGAGTGTGGTTCATCGGCAGGGAGGGAACTCCCGACCCTCATCGGCACCACGCCGTCCGCCAGTACACCTGTCTGACTCCCCGGGAACGACAGATCTTCTCGTTCATGCTCAAACGTTACACCAACTCGCACATAGCGAAGGAACTGGGGATCAGCACTCAGACCGTAAAG
This sequence comes from Pseudonocardiaceae bacterium, assembly GCA_039924425.1. Taxonomy (GTDB): domain Bacteria; phylum Actinomycetota; class Actinomycetes; order Mycobacteriales; family Pseudonocardiaceae. The sequence goes on along the minus strand of JBDTAX010000083.1, from coordinate 13,218 downwards.
AATCATTCGTCCAGCGTGCTGCGCAAACTCGGCATCAACCGCCGGACGGACCTGCCCTTCGAGCAGCCGGCACACTCTTATGACCCTCCTGCCCACCGCTTGAGAGCCTGACCTGACGGAGGTGGTGTGACGAGGTTCTGTCATGAGCACAACCGAGAACGGTCCCGCTCCCCGAACGATGCACCGCGTCGTGATGTTGTTCCGGTCGTACCGGCGCCGCCTGTCGGCTGTCGCGCTCATCGTGATGATCACGGCCGGTCTCAGTGTGTTGAACCCGCTGCTCATCCGGCCGGTGTTCGACGATGCGCTGTTCTGTGGCCGAGGCTGCCCGAACCTGCCGCTGCTGTTCCGTTATGCCGGCGCGATGATCGTGATCCCGATCGTGACGAGCGTGCTCGGCGTCGGGCAGAGCTACCTCGCCAACGTGCTCGGGCAACGCGTGATGCAGGATGTGCGGAACAGACTTTACGCCCACCTGCAACGCATGCCCCTCCAATTCTTCACCAGGACAAAGACCGGCGAAATCCAGTCCCGCCTCACCAACGACGTCGGCGGTGTTCAGACGGTCGTCACCGACACCGCCGCATCGCTGCTGTCGAACACCGTGACGCTGGCCAGCACAGTCGGCGCCATGCTCATACTCTCCTGGCAGCTGACCGCGCTCTCGCTCGCGCTCATCCCCATCTTCATCTGGCTGACGATCCGCGTGGGCAAGGCGCGACGCGCCAACTCCTCGTCCACCCAGCAAACCATGGCTGAGATGTCCGCGCTGGCGGAAGAGACGCTGTCGGTCTCCGGCATCCTGCTCTCGAAGTCGTTCGGCCGCCAAAAAGAAGAGATCACTCGGTTCCGTGAACACAGCGCCCAGCTCGCTGGCCTGCAAATCCGTCAGCAGATGATCGGCCGGGCTTTCTTCGCGGCTGTGGGCATATTCTTCGCGGCAGCCCCCGCACTCGTCTACCTCGCAGCCGGAACATTCAGCGCGAGCAGCCTGCTCACGACAGGCGCCCTCACGGCGGGGACGCTGGCGGCATTCACGAGCTTGCAGGGCCGGCTCTTCTTTCCCATCGGCGCCATGCTGACCGTGTCCACCCAGATACAGTCATCGCTCGCGCTGTTCGAACGGATCTTCGCCTATCTCGATCTGCCTCACGAGATCGTCGACATGCCCGGCGCGACGGAACTCGCACCAGATCAGGTGCGCGGCGCGGTCAGCCTGCGCAACGTCTCGTTCCGCTACCCCACAGCCACCAGCGCCCCATCTCGCCGCTGGGCATTGGCCGACCTCACGCTCGACATCAGGCCGGGCCAGCTCGCCGCCGTTGTCGGCTCCAGCGGCTCAGGCAAAACCACGCTGTCCTACCTGCTCCCCCGACTTTACGACGTCACCAAGGGCGCGGTGTTCATCGACAGCCACGACGTGCGCCACCTGAGCCTGCACTCGCTCGCCAAAACCGTCGGCATGGTCACCCAGGAGACCTACCTGTTCCATGCCTCGGTCCGCGACAACCTGCGTTACGGCGACCCGCACGCCACCGACGCCCAGCTCGAGGCCGCCGCCCGCGCCGCAGCCATCCACGACCGGATCCTCGAACTCGACGAAGGCTACGACACTCTCGTCGGCGAACGCGGCTACCGCATGTCAGGCGGCGAGAAACAGCGGCTCGCGATCGCCCGCGTCATCCTCAAAGACCCGAAAATCCTCATCCTCGACGAAGCCACCTCAGCCCTCGATACGGTGAACGAACGGCTTGTCCAACAGGCCCTTGCGCCAATTATGGCCGGACGAACCACGATAGCGATCGCACACCGGCTGTCCACGATCCTCGCCGCCGACGTGATCTTCGTCTTCGACCGCGGCCGGCTCGTCGAACAAGGCACTCACCAACAGCTGCTCGACCGCGGCACCGTCTACGCCCAGCTGTACCTTCAGCAGTTCGGCGCCGACACCGTCGAGACTCGCTGCGCGCCAGAATTCCCTTAGCGACCCGCGCCGCGCTCTCTCAGCGACAGCAGAGTTGATCACGCGAACGTGATCGAATCCGGTACTGGAAGTACTTGATCCACCCAGTGAAAAATGATCGAAATCGGTACACCTGGAGTGGCGCCCGCAGAAAAGAATACCAGTACCATCAAATTTGCTGCTGACAGCTATGCGCCGTGCGGTCGCTCGAAAGTTATTTTGGGCACTGGGTGCGCCAAGAGGCGGATGCCGAAAATTTGACACGAAGGTGGCGGCTAGCATGAAAGATGTCATGGCCTTGCGGGACAGCAGGCAGGTCAAAATCGGTAAACATCCCTTCTTCGAGTGGTTGCGTGATGACCGCGTGCCGATCGAAGACCGCCTGAAATTCGCGCCGATGGGCGCGTTTTTCATCATGCAGTTCCGGGACATGAACCGATGGGTGCTGCGCTTTCCGCAGGCCCGGGACGAATTCGAGTGGATCATCAACTTGGGAACCCAGGAGGACGAGCGGCACTCCCGGATATTCCTCGAGGACTGGTGCAAGCTGGACATCAACGGGCATCTCCACTGGCAGGCGAGTGACATGCTGTGGTGGCTGTTCCTGTCGCCGGGCCAGGAGATCTTCCGGCGCAGCGGGATCGAGTTCATCTCGCTGGCCGTCGAGGACGGGGGCGACGCGCTGATCCGGTTCGGTCACTCCGAGGCGGGTGAAGCCGCCGGGCACGTTTTTCTCAGCAACACGGCGAAAGTTGCCGCGTCCCTCACCGACAAGATTGGGTTGACCTACCGGTATTTCGGTCCCTACCACCTCCACCTCGAGTCCGGACACGTCGCGAACACCGAGGGCGTGTTCGAGGGAGCCGTGCTCGACACGGACCGCCGCGCACGTTCCAAGGAACTGTGCGGCCGCATGTTCGACATATTCGAGCGGATCTTCGATGGTTTCTTGCATTACGCGAAAACCTACGTGGCGACCAAGACGCTTCCCCAGCGTCCCACCGAGCCGACGCGGGTGCCCGCCGTATGGGCCGCGCCATCGCTGGAGATCACGCTGGACGACGAGCGGGACGGCGAGGTCGCGCGCCGGCTCCTCCAACGCAAGGCGCAGGCTGCCACGCACCCCTTCTACGCCTGGGTGCGTGAGGACAATGGTCTTTCGGCGCTGCGGAAGCTCCAGCGATTCATCCCGATGTGGGTGATGGACATCTTCGGCTACCGTGACCTGAACAAGTACGCGATGACGTATCCGAACCCGGAGGACTCGGCCCAGCGGGCGATCAACACCTGGGCGGAGCGACTGTCCGAGCACAGTGTCCTGTTCCTTTCCGACTGGGACGCGCTGGGACTGGATGAGCTGCTGGGGTACTCCGCCAGCGAAACACTAGAATTCCTGTTTCTCGATCCGGACATGGACGTGCATCGCGAACACATGATTGAGTTCGCCAAGCTCGCCCTACGCCACCGTGACCCGGCCGTGCGCTGGTGGATGCTGGCGGCGCTGGAGTCGACAGGTGAGCAGTTCTTCGCGCACACCCAGCCGCTTGCCGCCGCGGTGGAGCGCGAAAACGGCGTGCGCCTGGACTATCTGAGCGGTCGGCACGATCCGCCGGAAGAAGGCACGAACACCGGTGGCGAGCGGGACGGCGCCCCGCCGGCGCCGCTTTCCGCGCATGGGCGCGACAGTGCCCTGACCGTGGTGGACCACGTGTTCGACTCGATGGAGGACCAGCTCTGGCGATCCCTGGCGGTGGCCCGCGCCAACAAATTCGCCGTGCCGTAGCGGGCGTGTCACAGCCGAAGGAGCACCCATGCGATCCGACCCCACCACCTACGATGTCCTCGTCATCGGCGCCGGTCCAGCCGGTGTGACCGCCGCGACCGTGCTCGCCCGGCACGGCGTCAACGTGCTGGTCATCGAGCGGCACGAGGGCACTTCCCCGCTCCCCAAGGCCACCAGCGTGACCACCCGGACGATGGAGCTGCTCCGCACCTGGGGCCTCGAGCAGCGCGTCCGCGCCGGCGCGATCCGGGCCCGGCCGGTCCTCTCGGTGTCCCACACCCTGGTCGACTCCCATCAGGTCGACGCGCCCTTCGGCTACCCGACCGACGAGGCCGCGCTGGCCGTCAGCCCGACCACGCCCTGTTACTGCTCGCAGGACCACCTCGAGCCGGTGCTGCTGGAGCACCTGCGCAGCAGCGGCGGCCAGGTCCGGTTCAGCACCGAGCTGATCGGGTTCACAGCCGATGCCACCGGGGTGGACGCCACGCTGCGCGACTGCGCTCCCGGGAACGCCACAGGGCACGCCGAACGGATTCGCGCCAGGTATCTCATCGGAGCGGACGGTCCGCGCAGCACCGTGCGCACCGGCGCGGGCATCGATCTCGAGGACCTCGGCTCGGTCGGTGAGTACGTCGCGGTGACCTTCCGCACCGACCTCACCCGCCGGCTGCCCCGGCTCCCGGCCGTGCTCAACCTCGTCGAGATCGCGGGTGCCGAGGGGTTGTTCATGCCCACCAGCACCGACGACAAGTGGATCTATGGCCGCGAGCGGCACCCCGAGCGCGGCGAGGCGCTCGAGGACTGGACGCCCCAGCGGTGCACCGAGCTGATCCGGGCCGGCACCGGCCTGCCCGAGCTGCGGCCCGAGATCCTCGCGATCATGCCTTTCGTCATGAGTGGCCAGGTCGCCGCCGCGCTGCGTGCCGGACGGATTTTCCTCGTCGGCGACGCCGCGCACCAGACCACGCCGGTCGGCGGAGCCGGGATGAACATCGCGATCCACGGCGCGCACAACCTGGGCTGGAAGCTCTCCTGGGTGCTGCGCGGCTGGGCCGGTGCGGCGCTGCTGGACAGCTACGAGGCCGAGCGCCGCCCGATCGGCACCCAGAACGTGCTGCGCACGCTGCGGCGGAAAATCGAGTTCGAGGGCGATGAACTGGCCTGGGACATCGGCACTCACTACACCTCGGCGGTGATCGTGCCCTGGCCCGGCCCAGAGCCCGGGCCAGGGCAGCGCGCCCCGCACGCCTGGGTGCGCCACGGCGGGTCCCGCGTCTCGACGCTGGACCTGTTCGACGGCCGCCTCACGGTGCTCACCGGTGCGCGGGGTGAGCCGTGGCGCCGGGCGGTCGCCGAGCTCGCCGCTGACGGGCTGCCGATCGTCGCGCTCTCGGATGAGCGCGAGCTGCGCGACGAGGACGGCGCGTTCGCCCAGCACTACCGCCTGGGCGCCGAGGGGGCGGCACTCGTCCGCCCCGACGGGTACCTCGCCTGGCGCCATTCCGGGGCCGAGCCCGACCCGCGAGCGGCGCTGCGCTCGGCGGTCGAGCTCGCGCTGGGCTGGGCCGATGCGCCGGCCACTTAGAGCTGGTACTCGTAGAAACTGCCCGGCTCATGACTCGGGGCGATCATCACCTGGATCAGGCTGGTGAGCGGGCCTCCACCCAGTCCGAGCAGCTCGTTGACCGCGTTCACGTGAAAGCCCAACTGGGTGTGGCAACCGAGCCCGAGCGCTGCCGCCGCCAGATAGAGCCGTTGCACGATGATCCCGGCCTCCATGTTCTGCACGCGGTACCAGCGGTCCCCATAGGCGGCCAGCCTCGGCTCGTAGTGCGCGACCGGGAAGAAGCAGAGGTTCACCTGGAACAGGTTGAACATCAGCGAGGTGATCGCCGCTTGCAGCTCGGCGCGCACGTCACCCGCCCGGATCTGTTCGAGTGCGTGCCGGGCGGGATCGTAGTAATAGACGCCGGAATCGATCCCGGGGACGCCGTGCACGGCGCAGCATAGCATGGTGTGCTGAATGACGGACTCGTCGTCACCAAGGTCGCTCGGATAGCCGCGCATGCTGCCGTGCAGCAGTGCGGACAGCTGGTCACGCCGCATAGCGCCCGAGCGGAAATGGCCGTTGGAGGAACGTCGGCGATCTAGCCCCTCGAGCAGGTTGAGCGACGCGGCGGGCAACGCCACAGTGCCGATCGACGCGGGCGCGTGGGCCAGCGCGGGAGGCACACGCTCGCCTGGGGGCCACGCGCCGCCACCCTGTCGCATGACAGCCTCGTGGAGCTTGGCGGGCAGGGGATACAACCCGATCGACCGCGAGTGCGGCGTGGCCGGCCGGCCGAGCAGACCGTTCGCGGGCTCGGGTGCGGAGTCAACGGCGCACGCCGGCGCGAGTGTGATCACCGCATAGACGCTTTCGTAGTCGGGATCCAGACCGAGCAGACGGTTGAGCGCCGCGTCCGAGAACTGAAAGTGCACCGTCGGGTCGAACGCGTGTCGGGAGGCGACCGCAAGGCTCTGGCCGAGCAGGACGCCGGCGTCCAAGCTGTGCAGCCGATAGCTGAACTCGCCGTATTTGAACACGTTCTTCCAGAACGCGACGGTGATCAGCAGGCTCAGCCCGGCCGCTGGCGCCTCGGCACGGGGTGTACCAGGGCGGAGCACGTCAAGGCAGTGATGGGCCGGGTCGTAGTGAAAGACGCCTGCCGGGATGGGCTGCCCCGGGCCGGCGAGCAGGTAGAGCTCGCACGGGTACCGGGCACCTCCCGCCGGGACCGGACGCAACGTCTTCGACTGGGACGTTTTACACTGGGTCGTTTTAGACTGGGTGGACTGGGACGCTCGCGAGCCCACAGCGGTGGCCCCGGGTGGACTCCACTGCGGCGGCGCGGTCCACCGTTGCCGGGTCAACCCGTAGACGTCACGGAGAAACCGCCCCAGCTGCCCTTGCGCCGACCCGCCCTTCGCGCCGTCATCGGCCGGACTGTTGTCCAGCGGGATCTTCGGGCAGCCGCGGTACAGCTTGAACAGGCTGGGAGCGTTGTCCCAGTCGACCGTCTTCGGTATCGGGCGGCTCTCGCCGACCCGCACGTACTCCCGGCCGAGGCTCCCGCTACTCGTGACACCCTCGCTACTCATGAGGCCCTCGCCGCTCATGACGCACTCACCAGGTCGATGGCTGAGACGCCGAACCGCTCCTCGACGGCCTCAGCGACCAGGAAACCGAGCAGCGACCGTTCGATTGGCCCGATACCCAGCCGGGTCAGCTGCAGGTAGCAACAGTTGAGCAGCACCCGGGAAGCGTGGAACCGCACGCTGGTCCGCATCATCGCCAAGAAATCCGGGTTGCTCCCCAGCGCCCGGTGAAAAGCACTGTGCGCCAGCACCTCGTCGCGGAACCACGCGCCGGGCTCGGGCACGGCCAAGGTGAGGGCACCGTCAGCGATCAGCGACTGTGCCCTCACCTGCAAACGGGCCATCTCCTGGACCCACTCCCGGACGAACGGAACGTCGTCTGAAGCACTGCTAGGGGCGCTGTCGAGGGTGCTGTCGAGGGTGCCCAGAACCTGGTCGAGCCGCTCGACGAGCTCGTCCGCGCGGCTGCGGTACTGCTGTTCACAGAACGCCCGCAACCTGGCGGGGTCGGCGGCGTGCATGATCCTCGCCTCGGAATGCGACCGGTACGCGACGTAGCCCGTGGTGATCGAGCCAAGGGCGCGGGCGGTCGCGTACATCAGATCAAGCGCGAGATTCAACCGGGAGGTGCCGTGGCGGACGTGCTCGAGCATGGCAAAGGTCAGCTCGGTGGTGGCGACGTAGAAATCCTCCAGCATGCCGGCGGCGGCCTCGCTGCCCAACACCTCGATCCGGCGGTCGTAGGGCAGGTACTGGATCGAGTTGTCCGGGTGGAATGGGGACAACGGCCCCGACTCGCGCTCGCGGGCGGCGAGCCACTCGTGGATTCCCAGCAGCGCGGTCTCCTCCAGGCGCACCGTCGAGGGATGCGTCGCGAGCCACCCGCCCATTTGGTCGGCGACCGCCGGGCGCACGACCTGGTCGAAGTCACCGGGAGTCGTGTGGAACCGCAGCCGCACATGCGGGCCGCGCACCCAGTGGCGGACGAAGAAGCTCGGCCGGGGGTGCAGGCTCGTGAACAGCGGGCGGACACAATCCACGAGCAGGTCGTCTCGGCGCTCGTCGTCGTAGTAATAGACCTGGACGTTGTGCCAGCGTGCCTGCTCGTTCATCGTGGGTCCTTTCCCTCGGCGATCCCGGTGAGTGTGCGCTGGAGCAGAAACAACAAATGGGTCTCTTCGGCCAATCGGATTCCGAGCCGGTTATTGTGCTTGTGCAGGCACTGGAACAGCACAGACTCGGGGGCCAGCCGCTGGTCGGTGAGCCGGTCGCGCAGCGAGCGGACGGAGGCCACCCACCGCCGGCCGGCCGCGTCCAGGTGATCGCCCGCGCTGGGCCGCGCCTGATCCACCAGCCGCCGGGCGAGCTCGTCGAGCGGTGCTCGCTGCCGGTCGTAGGACTGGTGATATCCCGTCTCGTAGCGCGCGAAGCGGGTGCGCTCGCCCCCGGCGTGCCTAGCACCCCAGGAGCGGTAGGTGCGCTGAAAGTATCGCGCGAGCCGGCCGAGGTCGGGGATGACCGCTGCGGCGGCGAGCAGCATCATCGCCAGCGCCGCCCCGGTGCGCCGCCGCTCGTCAGGCCTGGTGGAGATCAACTCGAGAGCGAGCGCGGCGGAGTCCATGAAGTGCGGCTCGAACGCCGCCACGCCGGCCGGGCCACCCAGCCGATCGGTTTCCGGGACGTAGGCGAGGTAGCGCAGGGAGTTGTTCGGCTGCAGCGGCTCGACCGCGGCCCCGGACGAGCCGAACTCGTGTCGGGAGAACCACCCGGCGGCCCGCAGGTAGTCCTCGGAGCGCACCAGGGTCTGGGACGGACAGCGGGTAAAGAACTGGCCGATGCGCGCTTCGATCATGCCTTCCACGGGTTGCGCTGGCGCCTGACCAGCCAGCAGGACGCGCAGGCGGACGTGCGGGCCGCCCTGCCAGTACCGGACGAAGAAGAACCCCTCGATCAACCCGCCAGCGGCCAGCTCGCCGACCAGCGGGCGGACCGCGCAGCGCAGGAGGTCATCGAGCGCGCCGTGGTAGTACAGGTGCGCGCTGACCCAGCGGCGCTCAGCGGTCGAATTCGAAGACACACTCACTGGCGTAGTCGGCATTCCCATCGGTGACGAGCAGGTCATCATCGGTTGGCAGAACCTCCTGGAAGACGAGCAGCAGATCGGGCTCGGCGGCGATCTGCGCGAACACGCGGAGAAACACTTGATTCGTGAAATCGACGTAGCAAGGCTTGCGGTTTTTGGCCAGGTTGCTCGGGGCTCCGTATGCGGCGGCGGTCCGGACGAAGCACTGCTGCGGGATGCCGTGCTCCCGCAGCCAGCACGTCACCCGGATCAGATGGGACAACGCCGACTCGCTCTTCTCACGCAGCGGGGAATCAGCGGCGGCGACCACCCACGTCGCGCGGGCGATGACGACGTTGCCCAGGCACAGCCGAGGCAGCCATTGCACCTGCTCGCTCCGGGTCAGGAAGGACAACCCCGACAAGCGTTGCGGGAGCCCGCAGAACGACGACACGCCGAACGCCTGCAGCAACAATCGGTAGGTCCAGGGCAGCGCCCAGTCGACCTGGATACCGAGGTGCAGCGGGACGATCTGCTCGCCGCGGGATCTCCAGACCAGCCGCAGCCGGTCAGTGGCCGCGTCGTGGACGACGTCCAGATCGCCGAGGCTGATCTGCTCGGCTGGCGGGCGGGCGCTCACACTGCCCGGATAGGTGATCTCGTAGGAGGCCGGTGAGATCCGCAGGTTCAGGTTCGAGCCGGCGATCGTGCCCACGTCCGCGTACACCACCACGCCCTCGGCGGGCAACCCCTGGACGACGGGCGCATCGCCCTGTGCCCTCGCGGCAAATCGTCGCAGGCGAGCGTGTGCGCGCCGAAAACCGGCATCAGTGTTGTTCAGGACGAAGCATGGCGTTCCGTTCCTGAGCATCGGTTGGCCGTAGAACGCGACCGAATCACGGGGCCGCACGAACTCCGGCAGCGCGGCGACGAACTCGGACAACGCACCGCGATCGAGCCGGCGGATCCCGGCCTGGTCGACCGGCGCCGTGCGCGCACAAGAGCCGATCTGCCACCGCAGCTGCCTGATCTGGTCCACCGTGTCCAGGCCGGCGGTGGCCGCGACCCACGGCACGGTGAGGATCGTGCCGAGAGCCGCGCCGGTCCGGCTCGCCTGCTCGCCCACCGCCCGAGACCATTCGAGGAAACTGACCCTCGAACCGGGCCCGAAGCGCTCGGTGGAGAAGGCCGCCAGCGCCAGGCGGGGCGCCAGGAACCGGTCGTACAAACCGCTCACCCCCGCCAGCAGGCGCAGGTCGTCGAGCACCTCGGCCCAACAGGGCAGCGCGAAGCGGTAGTCCAACCCCGCCACGACGGTGTCCTCGAAAATCACGTTCTTGACCGGGACAGCGGAGCCCCGCCGGGTCTCGTCGAGCTGGCCGGACAGCTCCTGCAGCGTGGCGCCGACGGCACTGGCGCAGGCGTGCCGTTGCCTCGCCCCGCCCCCGAGCTGAGCCAGCTGTGCCCGCAACCGCTCCAGCAGGTCACGAACCGCATCGACGCGGTGCCCGGCGCAGCCCACCAGCGCCTTGGACAGCTCACCGAGATGGTCCAGCGACTGGTCGGCGACCTCCAATTGCGCATCCAGCAGTCCTATCTCGACCAGGTGGTCGAGATAGGCGGCGACCTCAGCGGTGCCGGACGTCGGATCGAGCGCGGCGAGCGCCGCGACGACGGCGGCATGGGATGGGTCGGGTGCCGCGCGGATGACCCCCAGCACCCGCCACAGGGTGGGCGTCACGGCCACCTCGACCACCGCCTCGCCAGCGCGGCAGGAGAGAAACCGCAGCACCGCGCCGTCCGCGGCAACGCTGGAATCGACGATGCTGGGGTCGACGACGCTGGGATTGACGCGCAGTCGCACCCGCGGCTTGAGCTCCGGCACGGATGCCAGCTCATGGCACAGTTGCCGCGTGATCCGCATGGCCAGCTCCACCGCGCCGCGGCGCGTCCAGGCACCGGCGCAGCACACCGCGTCGGCACCCGCAGGCGTCCAACGACCCTCGGCGAGGCTGGTGAAGGTGCTGTACGGGGTGGTCTTCGCCGCCGCGCGGCCCACATATTTCGCCAGGCTGACCTCGAGCTGGTCATCCGGCCGCGCCCCGGGGGCGCCCGGGCGCCACTTGAGAAGCTCGGCGTACAGATCCGGGCTGGCCAGGACCAAGCCTCGCTGGAACCACTCGTCACCTGCGATCTCGGCCAGCGCCAGGCGCTTGTCAGTGGACTCCGACTCGCAAGTGGCTTCGGCCCGCGCGCGCGACTCATCCCGCTGAGCCAGGTGCTGCCGCCATGCCGCGACTGCCGCGGCCAGCTCCGCTGGCAGCACCTCCCACACACCGTCACCGAGGACGCCCGGCCGCGGTGGGCGTGCCTGGTACACGCAGCGGCGCAGCGTGAGCAGGCATCTGCGCACGGCGGGGTCGTCCACCGTGCCGATGACGTCGTACAGCGCCAGCGACAGCTGCTCGCCCTCAACCCGCAGCCGGTCCTTAAGCTCCAGCAGCTCCTCGACCGCGCCGATGGTCGCCGCGCAACGCAAGCGGCGGAGCACCGCCATCGGCAGTCCCGCGACCCGCACCACGAAGCTCGCCACCACCGGGCGGCTCATGGGAACGGGTGCGGGTGCGGGTTCAGCTCGGCGTGGGTCAACGGGCGCGGGTGATAGCCCAGCTGGTGGCCGATGCGGTAGAGCCGGTCGAAACCGTGGATGCGTTGGTGGCGGTAGCCGAAGACCATCGGCAGGGCGCCAGGCACGATGACCTTGGCGCAGGCGAACCGCTCGGCTTCGTGCTCCGGGCCGGTCTGGTCGACGGCGATGACGTCCAGCCCGGTGTCCAGGTAGCGCCCGATCGCCTCGTGCACATCAGCGGACAGGTCCGCGCTGGGTACGTGCCGCTCGCGACACATCTCGGCGAACGTCTGCCGCCGCGGCGTGTCGAGCAGGAACGACAGCCGCTCGAACGCCTCTGGCGCGTAGTACAGCGGCGCGTGATCGGCCATCTCGCGGACGTTGACCGGGTCGGCGACCATCGCCAGGATCCGGTCGCGGTCATCCTGATACTTGCGGGTGGCGTGCTGCACCTGCCGGGCCAGCTCGAGCAGCGCGCCCTCCAGCGCCCGGCCCGGGTCCAGGTGCGCACCCGCCCCGCACACCACCTTGGGCACCTCCGGCCGATCCCGCTCGTCGACCGCCATCACCCACACGCAGGGGATCCGCTGCTCCAGCGTGGTGTTGAAGATGTGGATCGTGTGCCCCGTCGTGTGCTCAATCCGCTCGATGATCAACGCGAGCGGGTGGCCGCGCAGCGACGCGACCTCGACCCGAGGCACCGGCAGCCGCGCGTACCAGGTCAGCAGGAACGCGTCCCGCTCAGCCACCTCCAGCAGGCCGTACAGGATCGCCTCCTCCAGGCAGCCGCCCAGGGCGCACCCGTTGGAGTTCTCGGACACGAACGAACGGTCGGCCGGCTCCCCCTGGGAGATTCCGTAGTAGGCGTAGCGCTCGGGAACGAGCAGCGGGCGTCGCTGCGCGAACGAATAACCCCACACCCAGTTCAGCGTCAGGTCGTGGTGGTAGCGCTGGTAGTGGTAGCCGGGCAGCGCGTACTGTTCCTCGGAATGCAGGCCCAGGCTCGTCGGGTCCAGCGCCCGGTCCGCCAGCTGCCGATAACTGCCCCGGACCACCGTGCGCTTGCCGCAGGGGGCCAGCCCACCGTAGCGCTCAAGCGCCTCGGTGACGGCGGTGATCTCGGCTGCCTGGGCGGTCAACGTGCGGCCGGAACCGTTCGCTCCGGAGAGCGACTGGCGCACCCCGATGAGCGCCATGGCACCGGGGAACGTCGAGTCGCTGGCCTTGACCAGCCTGGAGACGACCCCGCTGTGGGTGTCGACGTACCGAGTGAGCAGCCGATCCCGGTCCGCCGCGCCGGATAGCGGCCGGACCCGGTAGCCCGCCGGTGCGGGCTTGGGCACTGGCCTGGTCACGATCCGGGCGGCCGCTTCGGTGTCCTCAGGCAGGTCACCGCAGGCCGCGCACCACGGGTCGGGCAGGAAAGGGTGCACGCTGACCGTCAGCCCGGCCAGGTCCACGCGCAGCACGGCATTGCGCGTCCGTGCCCGCGCCGGACTGCCCGTGAGACAGGCCAGCTCGTCGGCGACGAGTGCCGCAACCAGCTCCGCGCCACACGTGGTCAGCCACGATGACGGCGGGGCAGCGAACTCGGCGGCGAACCGCTCATCCAGCAGCGAGAACTCCTTGGCGTCCTGGCGGGC
>JBDTAX010000082.1:0-15044 GCA_039924425.1 Pseudonocardiaceae bacterium | reverse complement strand
CTCCACCATCGCCGAGAGCCACCGCGACGCTGATCACTACGGCTGGGTGGGGGAGCAGCAGCTGGGCTGGTTCGCCGATCGACTGGCCGGATACCGAGATCAGGGTTGGCTGCGGCTCGCGGCGGTGCACCACAATGCGGTGCGCGGCGTGGTCGCCGGGGAGAACCTGCGGGACGCCGACGACCTCGGCCGCCGGCTCGGCCAGCCCGGGTTGGTGAACCTGCTCCTGCATGGGCACGCCCACGACGGGCGGCTGCATCGGCTGCCCTCGGGCCTGCTGGCGCTGTCCACCGGGAGCGCCGCGGTCACCGCCGAAGCCCGGCCACCCGAAGTCCCGAATCAATACCAGTTGCTCACCGTGCGCCCCAATGCGGTGACCCGGCACGCCCGGCGGTACTCCCTCGGCGAGCGCCGCTGGATCGACGACACCCGAATCAGCGCCACCGGCTCGGACTGGCGGCAGCACCACGAGCTCGTCCCACCACTGCGGCACGTACACAGGACGTTCGCCAGTGACGCGCCGGAAGACCACTCGCCACTCACCACCACTGAGCTTGAGCCCGTGGACGGCTTTTTCTCCGATGTGTTGGAGGCGACCAAAGCCAGGCACTTCGACGCCACGGTGACCTCGCGCCCGAAATACGGCTACCTGCGGGTGTCTCAACCACTGCCGGACGGGGTGGGGCTGAGCGGTGGCCGGTCGGGGTAGTGGACGGCGAGGTCACCGTTACGGCACTGGAATCCTTTGTCGCTCGAGTGCACGCCGACCCCTCGGTCCGGTCGGTACTGGTGTACCGCAGTCCCCCGGCGGCCGAGGACATGGTGGATCGCGCCCGCCATCACGGAGTGCGCTTGCGCAGCTTTGTCGACTACCAAGGGCTGGTCGACCTGCGGCCGCTGGTGAAGAGCCAGACCGACCGGCTCGCCGCCGACCCGATCTACCCAACACAGCTGTATGTGCCGCAGCGGTACCAGTTCCTGGACAACGGCCCGGACAGCAAGATTTGCGACGACCTGCTGGGACAGGTCATCGACTGGCTGAGCACGGATGACGCACTATTCGTCATGGTGCTCGGTGATTTCGGGCGGGGCAAAACGTTCCTACTCCGCGAGCTGGCCCGCACCCTCCAGCAGCACCTGCCCGACCTGTGGCCGATGCTGCTGGAACTGCGGAATCTGGAGAAGGAAAACACCCTGGAAGAGCTGCTCGTGCGGCACCTGGCCCGACTGGACGTGAACCCCGTCGACCGCACGAAGCTGCGGTACATGATCAGCAGTGGACGACTCGTGCTTCTGTTCGATGGCTACGATGAGCTGGAGTTGCGGATCGGCTACGACAACGCCGCCGACTACCTGAAGATCCTGCTTGGTGCGGTCACCAAGCGCGCCAAGGTCGTCCTCACCAGCCGCAACCAGCACTTCCGGTCCAACGCCCAGATCACCACCGCCTTGGGCTCTCAGGTCAACTCCAGCGCCGCCAGCTGGGTAGCGGTGCTGGAGGACTTCACCAAAGAACGGATTAAGCAGTTCCTGACCCGGCATTACGACGGGGACAGCGATGCCGCCCAAGCCAGGTTCGCGTTGCTCGAAGACGTGGTCGACCTGCTCGGCCTGTCCCACAACCCGCGGATGTTGTCGTTCATCGCCGACCTGGATGAGCAGCGGCTGCGCGCCGTCCAAGCCGCGCACGGGCAGATCAGCGCCGCCGAGCTCTACCGGGAGCTGGTCGAGTTCTGGCTGCTCCAGGAAGTGGACCGGAACAAGCATCGCGGTGCCCTGCCCGCATTGAACGACAAGGAGCGCTTGGCGGCCTGCACCACCCTTGCGCTGCGGCTGTGGGCGACCGCGGACCGACCGATTCCCCTGACGGAGTTCACCGCCAAGGTCTCCCAGACACTGACCAAGCTCGCCGAGCGTAAGTTCACCAGCGAGCAGGCAGCCCACACCGTGGGGTGGGCACGCTCCTGGTGCGCACCCCCGAGGGGGAGTTCACGTTCGTCCACCAGTCCGTCATGGAGTGGTAGCCAACACCGCAGCCGAGAGCCTCAAAAATGAGGCTACAGGACTCAAAAATGAGGAAAAGGCGGAAACCCTTCTCACCAGGAGGATGTCGGCGCTCATGATCGGCTTCCTCTGTGACCTCGCGGGGCACAAGGCAACCCCGTAACTGGGCGGAAGGCGTGCTGGCCGACTCGGCGGCCTCCACTGAGGTGAGGAAGAACGCATCGGCCGTCACCCAGCGGCTCGGCCCCGGACCGTACATGGTGCTGGTGGATGTGGATCTACGTGGCCAAGACGTCACACGCTGGGATTTCCAGGACGCGAACATGCAAGGCGCGAACCTGTGTGACACAGACCTCCTGAAGTAGGCGGTGACATTGAGTCGAGGTTGGATCATCGGGTTGCGTGTTGGTAGGTGATGGGGCGGGGGTCGCCGGGCATGTGGGCGGGGGTGGTGTTGAGTTCGTCGGTGAGGCAGGTGAGGGCGCGGTTGACGCGGGGTGTGTCATGCGGGTCGAGGGTGACGGTGATCGTGTGGGGGGTGTAGGTGATGGTGCCGCCGTGGTGCATGAGGCTGCGCATGATCGCCCGGTATTCGTTGGGGTCTTGGAGGTAGGTGTTGAGGTGGTCGGCGAGCCAGGTGTCGGTGTTGTAGGCGAGCAGGCGCAGGGTCATGACGAAGGCGCGGCGGTGGGCGCGCAGCAGGGCGCGTTGGGCGTTGGGGTCGATCTGGTTGGCCGGTAGTTGGGTGGGGATCTTGTTGCGTTCGGTGGTCAGGGTTGCGATGTTGGTGGTGTGGTGGGTGATGGTGTGCTGGGCGTCGGGGATGGCGGTGTTCTTCTCGGCGGCGGACAGACCTGAGTTGAGGAGCTCGCCCAGGGTGCGCTGCGCTTCGGCGAGGTCGGCTTTGGCCGCGCGGATCGCGGTGTTGGCCTGGGTGCGGGCGGGGTTGTCGATGAGCTTGGTGTTGGCGGTGATCTCGGCGTGGTAGTCCAGGAGCCAGTCGATGCCGTAGAAGCCGAGGTATTTGAAGGTGTTCTCGATCACCCAACGGCCTTTGAGAGTGACCAGCAGGTCGGCGGCGGAAGCCTCCAGGTCGCTGGTCAGGACCTGCAACACCGGCACCAGGTCACCGTCGGTGTCGGGTTCGAAAAGGGTGAGCTGTCGGGCGGGGCCCTGGTAGCCGGGGAAGTCGATGAGCTCGTCGGCCAGGTGCACGGTGATCCGGTCGCGGCCGCGGGTGACGGTGTGGGCGCGTGGTGGGGTGGTGTGGTCGGCGAGGGTGCCGCGGCGGTAGGTGAGGAAGTCGATGCCACGGGCCTGGCAGGCGGTGAACGCGTCGGCGTAGGCGCCGCCGCGGTCGAAACCGAGCATGATCTTGCCGTCGGGGATGATCTGTCGCAGCTGGTCCAGGGCGGGTTGCATGGTCTTGGACAGGTGGGAGGGCTCGCTGGTGGTGAAGCAGACCGCCCGGCCGCGGGCGTCGGTGATCAGCGTGTCGGCGCGGCCCTTCTCGCACCGGCCTCGTTTCCCGTTGTGGCCCATCGCCACCGGTTTGGCGCCGCTGTAGGGGACGAAGTGGTCATCGACGTAGTAGACGCCCGCCGACTCGCCGGCCAGGGCCAGCATCGCGGTGGCGAGGGTGCGCTGCAGGGCGAGCGCGTCGAGCCGCTCGGCGATCGCGGACAGGCGGGGCCGCAGCGTGTGCAGCTCCGGGGACGCCAGCGTGCCGGTCAGCGGCCCGGCCTGGGCCCGCCACAAGGTCTTGACCTGCTCGATCGACCCGACACCCAGCAGCAACGCCAGGACCGTGTGACAGGCGATCTGAGTCTGGTCGAACCGCCGCCAGGGGGTCTGGGGCAGCCCGGTGAGCACCGCGGGCGCCCCGATCCGGTCCAGGTAGGCATAGGCGAGCATCGCCCCGGCATACCGGGTGCTGAACACGCCCTCGGTGATCCGCGGCGCCACAACCGAACCACCCGCACCCTCGGCCTCCTCAACCCGATCGGCTCCCTCGACTCCCTCGACTCCCTCGACTCGATCGGCCTCCTCGGCCTGATCAACGTGATCGGCCTCCGCGGCCGTGTCCGCGATGCTGTCATCAGCGGTGTTGGTGTCCTCCCCGGTGGTGGTGTCAGCACCAAGGCCGGCGGTGTCGGTGTCGGCGGCCGGTGCGCTGGCCGCATCGCGGGCACCATCAGGACCGGGGCGGACCTCCAGCTCGGTCTGGACCGGCTCAACCGGCCCAGCCGGCGCCGGGTGGCGGCTGAGCGCCTTGCTCAACGCCGAGGGAACCACCCCGAACCGGCCAGCCACCCGGCCCCGTGACCAGCCCCGCTCCAGCAACCCCCGGGCGGTGGCGACCACCTCAGGAGTCAGCACCGCCTTACGCCCCGACACCGCCACCAGACCCGCTGAGCCGTGCTCCCGGAACCGCGTGCGCAGCGTGGAGGCATACCCCGGCTGGATACCGAACGCCGCGGCGACCGCACCCACCGCGAACCCCAACTGGGTCAGGGTGACCACACCCAGGTTGCGCATACCCAGGTCACCGGGCTCATACGGCCCGAACACCACCACCGGCCCGGCCAGCACGACACACCCACCATCGCCGGTGTGCACGCTCAGCGGCGGGCGGGGACTCGGCATTCCTTCCAACAAGCGCTGCAGCGGCTTCACGCCCGGAGCCTACCGACAGCACCCCAATATGTCCACAAGATTTTCACAATTGTTATAAACGAGAACCGCAGGTCAGCATCAGTACAGGGGCACTACTTCAGGAGGTCTGTGACATGTGGCTGATTGGCGCCAATTTTGCGGGTGCAAATCTGCGCGGCGCACAGTTGACCGGCGTCCGGATGATCGGCGGGGATCTCACCAGGGCGCGGCTCTCAGGCAGTTTGTGGCACCGCGCGGCTCTGCTGGGCGTGTCGGGGCTTGACAGTGTCATTGGGGCCCCAGAGTTGGCCGTGGCGGCCATCACCGGCCGGGACCCCGCCGACGTCATGATCGCCCCAACCGGGGACGTGTCCAGCGTGGCGTTCTCCCCCGACGGCTCTCTGCTCGCCACCACCTCCACCGACGGCACCGCCCGGTTGTGGGACCCGGCCACCGGCGCTGCGCGAGCAACGTTGTTCGCGCTCGAAGCGGGCGGCTACGGCGTGCTCTTGCCGGATGGCTCGTACAAATTGGAGGGCAACCCTGGCCGTTCGCTCTGGTGGGCGATCAAGCTGTGCCGCTTCGCGCCCGGCGAGCTCGACGCCCACGTCCCCGCGATCCGACGGCTCCCCGCCGACGCCCCCCTATCCCGCTGACCCAGCCCCACCGCTTGCCCCAGTCAGGATCTCGTCCTAAAATAGAACACATGTTCGAAAAACGCTTGCGCCCCTCGTCTCCACGAGGTTCTCAACGCGAGCCGTATCCTGCCTCCATGACTCTGTCAGCGCGTGATACAGCCGCTACCCTCCGTGACCGGCTTCCCGGGCTGCCGACGAAGAAGCTGCACAAACTCCTCTACTACTGCCAGGGTCACCACCTGGCAGTCTTCGATGAGCTGCTGTTCAGCGAGACAATCTCCGCCTGGGACATGGGTCCTGTCGTGGGAAGCCTGTGGTACGCGGAGAAGCGGGGGGACGCTCCGCAGGGTCATCGTGAGATGGATGAGGCCCAGCTGAACACTGTCGGCTACGTGCTCAGCCGCTACGGCGCGCTGACCGGACAAGATCTTGAAAATCTCACTCACAGCGAAGAGCCCTGGCGGCTGGCCAACAGTGGACGTCGGCCCGGCGAGAGCATCCACATCAAACCCGAATGGATCAAGCAATATTTCAGGACCAGTGGCAGTGCCGACGACGAAGAGAATGAGGTGTCGCTCGACTCGACATCTGTCACACAGTGGTTGCGGGGCGCCGAGAAGCGACGTGAAGATCCCATCCGACCCGACAGCCGTGAAGAACTCATGAACAGGCTCGACGAGCTCCACGAGCGGCTAGCCTCTCGTGCCTAGCCCCCTACCGCCCAGCCCCCTCTCGTCTGACCCCTTCCAGTCTGGCGGAGTACGACCCTGGATGTTGGAAAACTTCCTTGAGCGTTTTGACGCCTGGACGGAGCGTGAGTCCCCCACAGATGATCTGCGTTTTCTCGTGATGACCTGGATCATGACACGCGAGGATGACCCCTACCAAGGGGTCAAGCGAGAGGCGGGCTTCCCTAATCTGTGGTTCGGCTCTGTCCCGAATTCGCACGACGGGTCCGGGAACGTTGTCGTCTGCTCATATTGGATCAAGGAATCCAGCCGCACGGTGTGCTGTGACAATTTCGGCACACTGAGTTTACCGCTCTGAGCACCCAACCGTGGGCCGTGATCATCGCTCTAACCCACTCGGGGCGCGGAGCTACGCGCGCAGCGATGCGATGTCCACGACGAAGCGGTAGCGCACGTCGCTGGCGAGGACGCGCTCGTACGCCTCGTTGATCTGATCGGCCCGGATGACCTCGATCTCCGCACCGAAACCGTGTTCCGCGCAGAAATTAAGCATCTCCTGTGTCTGCGGTATGCCGCCGACCAGGGACCCCGCCAGGCTCTTGCGTCCGCCGATCAACGATTGCATGTTCACCGTGCTCGGGTGATCGGGTGCTCCGAGGTTCACCAGCGTGCCGTCCGTCGTCACCAGCCCCAAATGGGCGTCCAAGTCGATGGTGGCCGAGACGGTGTTGAGGATCAGGTCGAAGGTGCCGGCAAGCTCGGTGAAGGTCGCGGGGTCGGCTGTGGCATGGACATGGTCCGCGCCCAGCCGCAGCGCGTCCGCCTTCTTGCGGAGCGTCTGGCTCAGGACGGTCACCTCGGCGCCGAGGGCGTGCGCGATCTTGACGGCGACGTGCCCGAGGCCGCCCATGCCGATGATCGCGACCATCGTCGCGGGGCCCGCCTTCCAGTGCGCCAGCGGCGAGTACGTGGTGATGCCAGCGCACAGCAGCGGCGCGGCGCGGCGACGTCGAGGCCCAGGCCCTCGGGGATGGCCAGCACGTAGTTCTCGTCCACGACGATGTGCGTGCTGTAGCCGCCGTAGGTCGGCGAGCCATCCTTCTTGTCGTGGTCGTTGTAGGTCTGCGTCGCGCCCACCCGGCAGTACTGCACCTCGCCGACGCGGCACTGGTCGCACACGCGGCAGGAGTCGATGAAGCAGCCGACACCCACCCGGTCGCCGACCCGATACTTCCGCACCCCCGGGCCCGCCTCGGTGACAACGCCCGTGATCTCGTGCCCGGGCACCATGGGGAAGGTGCCCGGCGCCCAGTCGCCGCGGACCTGGTGGATGTCGGAGTGACACACGCCCACATAGGCGATCTCGATGAGGACGTCGTGCTCGCGCAGGCTCCGTCGCTCGATCGTGGTGCGCTCCAGCGGGGCCTTCGCGGCGGGAGCGGCATACGCGACAGCGATGCATGAGGTCATTCCGATGATCTCCCCGCTTGTCTAGGCCAGTTCGAGAAGCACCTAGACAGGGCACGTTACACACCCGCTAGACTGGCCCGCCGCGCCAGCTACCGAGAGGGGACTCGCCCGTGGGTCTTCTCGACCCCGCGTTCTTCGACGAGGACGCGGTGCGCGCCGCGCTGGCGGCCCGGGACATCGGCGCGCTGTACCGCCTGCTGCGCCGCGTGGGGGTGAGCCAGCGGCGGATCGCGGAGCTGACCGGGCAGTCCCAGTCCGAGGTGAGCGAGATCCTCCACGGCCGCCAAGTGGCGAACATCCGGCTGCTCGAGCGCATCGCCGACGGCCTCGGCATGCCCCGCACGCTGCTGGGCGTGAGCTACGGTGAACAGGAAGCGGACACACCACCTGCCGCGAAGGAGGTGAACAAGGCCACGAAACGCCGAGTCCTGATCACCGCCGCCATGGCGACCGCCCTGCGCCACGGAACGCAGGCCCTGAGCGAGCCCGCCCCGCTGGCCCTGCCCACGGACCAGCCGCTGCCCACCCACCTGGGCATGCCCGATGTGCACGCCCTGCGGGCGGTCACCCACCGACTGCGCGAGGTCGCCCGGTACTACGGCGGGCAAGCCGGCCCGTTCGGCGCCACCGCGAACTACTACACCCAGTGGATGCGGGTACCCGCCACAGAAGAGGTCACGGCCGCGCTGGCCGCCGCGCTGGCTGAGCTGCACACCGAGGCGGGCTGGTGCCGCTACGACTCCGGGCTGGACGGCAGCGCTCACTTCACCCACGCCCTGTGGTTCGCCGACCACGCCCGGGACACCTACGGAATCGCCAACACCGCCTGGAACGCCGGACTCACCCTGGTCCGCAGCGGACACCCCAACGACGCCCTGAAACTATTCCAACTCGGATCACTCTGCCTCAGCGGAGCCCCCACCACCGGCGACTCCGCGCGCGACGACCCCAGGATAACGGCCCTCCACGCGCGGCTCGACCGGCAGTCCGCCACCGCCTACGCCGTCATGAAAGGCCACGACGAGGCTACCCGCTGCCTCGCCAAGGCAGACGACGGGTGGGAGCCCCCGGATGCGTGGGAGCACGGCGAAGCCAATTTTGAGACTGCGGTGATTCAGCTTGACCTGAACCGGATCGACGCCGCCGAGCAGTTCGCCTCCAGCGCGCAGCGCGCCTACGGCAAGGGCCACCTCGTCGGCCGCACCATGACTGGGCTCCTCCTCGCCGAGATACACATCCGGGCCGGCGAACCCCAGGGCCTGGCCCTGGCCCACCACGCCATCACCGAGGTGCGCACCCTGCACTCCGTCGCCGCCCGCCGAGAACGCCTGATCCCCCTGGCCACCATCCTGGCCACCCAACCCGGCACTGACGCCCGGGAACTGGCCCGGGCCGCCCGACAGGTCGTCACGACCCGGGTTTAACGGCTTCTCTCCGATGGTCAACTCCACGTACTGGCCGGTATCTTCGACTGGACCACAATGTTACGATGTGGCCGTTGTCGACGCATGTCGAGGAACCGATATGTCAAGCGCGTCTCTTCGGATACATGTTCCTCAGGGAACTAATTTACCATCGAAAAGAACGACCGTTTCCGTCTCGATACGCGCGAGTGTCGCGTAGGCCGGCGTCTCAGCTCTGACGACGAGCTGACCGCTCGGATCATAGTTGCCCTCGGCGAGGTGGGGGCTTAACGCGGACGGGCACAACTACAGCGCATCTGGCCAGGACTCCCACCAGCACCGTGCGCGGCCGGGGAACAGCGATGATCGTTCAACTGGCCGGGTTGCCCGGCACCGGCAAGAGCGCACTAGCCGCCGAACTCGTCCACCGCCTGGAGGGCAGCGCGCTGCTGCTGGACAAAGACCGCGTCCGGCACGCGCTGTTCGGGCCCCAGCACACCCGCTACACCCGCGAACAGGACGACTTCTGCGTGCTCACCATGTTCCAGACCGCAGCCTGGCACCTACGCCGCACTCCCAGCTCCATCGTCATTTTCGACGGTCGCACCTGCTCCCGCGCCTACCAGGTCGCCCAGGTGCGCCGGTTCGCTACCCGCACCCGGCAACCGTTGCGGCTGATCGAGTGCGTCTGCGCCGAGGCCACCATCGAACAACGCCTGCGCGCCGACACCGCCCGTGATACGCACCTCGCAACCAACCGCGACATCCAGCTGTACTGGCGGCTACGAGCCGGCGCCGAGCCGATCCCCGATCCGAAACTGCGCCTCAACACCACCGGGCCCCTACCCGAGTGCACCGACCGAGCGCTGTCCTACCTGCGCCATCCCCTCCCCCAACATTGATGGCCGCGCACCGTCAGGGTGGCGCGGTGCAATGGTTTGGCTGTTAGCTTGAGGAATGTGACCCTGGCTGAGGATTTCGGGTACTTCGGGCCGAACAGCGTGACCTGGCGGGTGATGATGGACCCAGCCGCGGGCATCGGCGGGATCCGAGCGCTGTTCTTGCAAGCGCTGCACCCACGGGCAATGGCCGGAGTGCACGAGCACTCGGACTTCAGCGGCGATTTCTGGCCGAGGCTGCAGCGCACCGCGCAGTACGTGACCACGGTGAGCTTCGGCACGCGCGCGCAGGCCGACACGGCGGCCGCCCGGGTCCGCGCGGTGCACCGGGGAGTCCGCGGCGTCGACCCGGTGACCGGTGGGCGATACGCCGCGACCGATCCCGATCTGCTGCGCTGGGTGCACGTCGCCGAGGTGTCCTCGTTTCTCGACGCGGTCGGCCGCGGCGGGCTGGCGCTGAGCGGTCTGGAAGCCGATCGGTTCCTCCTCGAGCAGGTGCGTGCCGCCGAGTTGGTGGAGCTTGCCGACGTACCCACCGACCGGGCCGCACTGGCCAGGTACTTCGCGCAGGTGCGCCCCGAGCTGTGCGCGTCCGCGGTGGCGCGGCGGGCGGCACTGCGGCTGGCCGCACCTCCCCTGTCGCTACGGACTGAGCTGACCACTCCGGCCCGGCCAGCCTGGACCCTGGTGGCCGGGCTGGCCTTCGCCTTGCTGCCCCGCTGGGCACGCCGTCTCTACGGCTTGCCTGGCCTGCCCAGCACCGACCTGGCCGCCACCGTGGCATTGCGGGGTCTGCGCGCCGCCGCACTGCGGTTGCCCGACCGCTGGCGCCACGGGCCTGTCGTGCGCCAAGCGCTGGAGCGGGTGCGGGCAGCGTCGTAAGGGGCAGGGTCGTAAGGGGCAGGGTCGTGAGCGGGCGGGTTCAGGCCCACCAGCCGAACCAGAGCACAACGCCCGTCAGCGCCAGCACCGACCACGACGCCAGCGCCCCGCCGCTTCCACGAGACCGCTGCGCCGCCAGCTGCAAGACAACGGCGATCATCGCCGCGACACCATGGCCGGCGACGGCGACCATGCCTGGGCCGGGACGGCCGGACGCACTGGCCAGCCACTGCGCCACGCACACCACGAGCGCAAGCGCGACCAGGCCCCCGGACAGCACCCCGGACAGCCCGCGCGGGCCGCGCACAACATCCGATCGTCGCCGCCCGGCCCGCTCCACCTCAACAATCATGGTGCGAGCAGGGCCCATGGCTGGAGCTCCGGTGCGCTGGACCGCCCCTCGGGGCAGTGTCGCCGGAAGTCGCACCAGGAGCAGGCCCGGCCGGGCGCGGGCGGAAACAGCGTGTCCGGGTCCGCGCCCATCGCCAGCGTGTCGGTGGCCAGCGCGATCTCCTCGGCGGCCTCCTCGGCACGCTCCAGGTGTCGACCCAGGGACTGCTCAGTGTGCTCCCACCCGGCGACGGTGCCGGTGGGCAGGTGGTGCAGCTCCACCCGCCGGCACGCCCGGCGCAGCGTGCGCCGGGCCGCGAAGGCATAGAGCGCCAGCGCCTGCGAACCGCGCGCGTCATCCTCGGTGAGCTCGTGGCGACCGGTCTTGTAGTCCACCACGACCAGCTCGCCGTCCCGCTCGTCGATGCGGTCCACTCGCCCCTCCGCGACGATCCGCTGGGTCGGCGCGGAAACCCAGCGCTCCACCCCGACGGGATCGAGCTGGGGATCCAGCTCGTCGACGTAACGCGCCACCCAGTCTCGGGCGCGAGCGCGGTAGTCGGCGGCCTGCGCGTCGTCCGCGAAACCCTCCCCGGACCAGTGCGCCGTCACCAGCGCGGCCGCGCTGTCCGCATGACGCCGCTCGGGGGCCAGATCGAACAACGCCCGCAACGCGGTGTGCACCACCGCGCCCAGCGTGCTGTGTGCCCACGCCCCACCCCGGGCGGGCGAGGGACGATCCAGGTAGGCCATCCGATAGCGCCGACGACAGCTGGTCCACGTGCTGAGCTTGGCGGGAGTCAGCCGCACCAGCGGGCGGGGCAGACCGCCGAGTTCCAGCTCTCCCTGCACGCGCCGTGTCACCGCGCTACCGTACTCGCCCACCCGCGCCGGGCACCGGCGGTGAGCTAATACGTCCCGTCGGTGTCAGACCGCCTCCCGAACGGCCAGCCTCTGCGGCGAACGACACGCCGCGGCGGCTGCAGCATGTGAGAACGATTCTGCTTCTTGTCGCCGAAAATCAACGCGGAGATCGCCTCGAAGACCTCCTCCGGCCTCGGCACATAACGGATCGACCTTAGCTCCGGGTGCTGCCCGGCCGAGTCCACCCGCAGCGTGCCGAAGCCGAGCAGCTGCCCGACCAAGGGCCGCTCGAAGGTCATGTCGGTCACCTTCGTGATCGGTATCATGGTGTTCTTCGTCTGGATGAGGCCTCTCGTGAGCATGAAGCGTTTGTCGGTGACGGTGATGATCTCGACCCACCACTCCAGCACTTTCCAGCCGAAGTACAGCACCGCGCCGACCGCCGCGTACCAGAGCAGGGACTGCGCCAGCCACAGGTCCGAGCTCACCCGGCTGACCAGGCTGGAGAGCACCAAAGCGACGATCACGACCGCGACGGTCTTCAGCATGGGCTTGAGCAGCACCGCCCAGTGCCGCCGCACCCGGATCACCCGCCGCTCCATGGCGGGGTTGAGCAGGATGTTGGAATGTCGACCAATCATGTCCGCGCCGCGCTTCCGTCGTCGATGGTGCCGCTCAACACTCGCGAGAGTACTACCGTCGGTGCTGATGAGCGCGCAACCTGAGCGGAGAATCCGGTGCATCGGGGCGGTGCTGCTCGACGACGCCGGCAGGCTGCTGCTGATCCGGCGGGCGAACGAACCGGGGCGGGGGCGCTGGTCAGTGCCGGGCGGCCGGGTCGAGGCCGGTGAGACCGATCATCAGGCGGTGGTCCGTGAGGTGGCCGAGGAGACCGGGCTGGCGGTGGAGATCACGCGTTCGCTGGGTGCTGTGCAACGCCACGCACCAGATGGAGCGGTGTTCGACATCCATGACTACCGCTGCCGGGTGACTGGCGGGACGCTGCGCGCCGACGATGACGCGGGCGACGCCCGCTGGTGCGACGCGGCGACGCTGGCCGGGTTGCCGCTGGTCAGCGGCCTCATCGAAACCCTCAGCCACTGGCGCTGCCTACCCCGCTGACGAAGAACCCGGACCCATCGCCAACTTGGCCAGCAAGTCGCGGGCCTGCTCGGCGTGCCGAGGCTGGCACAGCACGTCGTAACGCCCGGCCACCAGTTGGCTCGCCGAGGCGAAGTCCCGGCGGCCGCGGGTCGAGGCGTAGCCGGCCGCGGCGAACACCGTCCCGAACACCGCGCCGGTGCTCACCCCCACCAGGATAGGGATCACACCAGTCCCGGCCTGGGTAGCGAACAGGCTGAGCAACACCCCGACGAACAGGCCGAACCAGGCACCCGACGCCGCCCCCTGGGCGATGACCCGGCCCCAGGTCAACCGGCGCAGCACCCGCTCCACCAGCATGAGGTCCACCCCGACGATCGTGACCTCGGCGACCGGGAACTCCTTGTCGGCGAGGTGGTCCACGGCGCGCTGGGCCTCGGCATAGGTGGCGTAGGAGCCGATCGGCCAGCCGGTGGGCGGGGTGGGCAGGCCAGGCGTCTGGCCCGGGCCGCTGAAAGGACTGGTCATGGCTGCATTACTCCCCTCTTCAACCTCGGGCAGCGTACTCTCGCAGCAGTCCCTTGCTGATGATCGTCTTCTGGATCTCGCTGGTGCCCTCGCCGATGAGCAGGAACGGCGCTTCGCGCATCAGCCGCTCGATCTCATACTCCTTGGAGTAGCCGTATCCGCCGTGGATGCGGAACGCGTCCTCGGTGACTTCCTTGCAGTATTCACTGGCCAGCAGCTTCGCCATCCCGGTCTGCACGTCGTTGCGCTCGCCGGAATCCTTCAGCCGGGCGGCGTTGACCATCATCAGGTGCGCTGCCTCGACCTTGGTGGCCATCTCGGCGAGCTTGAACGCGATCGCCTGGTGCTGCGCGATCGGTTTTCCGAAGGTTCTGCGCTGCTGAGCGTAGCCGACCGCGAGCTCGAAAGCCCGGATGGCGATGCCGCAGGCCCGGGCGGCGACGTTGACCCGCCCCACCTCGACGCCGTCCATCATCTGGGCGAAACCCTTGCCGGGAGCCGCGCCGAGCACTTTGTCCGCCCCGATGCGGAAGCCGTCGAACACCAGCTCGGTGGTCTCCACCCCCTTGTAGCCCATCTTGTCGATCTTCCCGGGCACGCTGAGCCCAGCGGCGACCTCGCCGTAGCCAGCGGGTTTGTCCACCAGCAGGGTGGTGAGGTTGTGGTGCGCCTTCGCCGCGCCCTCCTCGGTCTTGACCAGGGTCGCCACCAAGGTCGACGTGGCGCCATTGGTCAGCCACATCTTCGCGCCGTCGACGATGTAGTGATCCCCGTCACGCCGGGCCCTCGTCTTGATCGCCGCGACATCAGAGCCCAGCTCCGGCTCCGACATGGAGAACGCACCCCGGACGGCGCCCTCGGCCATCCTCGGCAGGTAGTGCCGCTTCTGCTCGTCGGTGCCGTGCTGGCTGAGCATGTGCGCCACGATGAAGTGGGTGTTGATCACACCGGAGACGCTCATCCAACCGCGGGCGATCTGCTCCACGACCAGCGCGTAGGTCAGCAACGACTCCCCCAGCCCGCCGTACTCCTCGGCGATGGTGAGCCCGAACAGGCCCATCTCCCGCATCCCGTCGACGATCGCCCGCGGGTAGGTGTCGGTGTGCTCCAACTCCTGAGCGACCGGGATGATCTCCTTGTCCACAAAGGTCTTGACCGTGGCCAAGATCTCCCGCTGAACCTCAGTGAGACCAGCGGTCTGAGCGAGCCGGGCCATGAGAGCACCTTTCGTCATGCGTGCGCACGCATGACCTTACGGATGCGGGCCCACGTTCACGATCGTCAGGGTGTCGGCTCCCGGGCCATAGACCCACCACAATCGCCAGGCGCCCGGGGTGTTGTTCTCCACGTACGACTCCCAGACCTCCTCGCCTCCCGGTCCAGTCAACGACTGGTACTT
The DNA here is from genome assembly GCA_039924425.1 of Pseudonocardiaceae bacterium. Lineage (GTDB taxonomy): Bacteria > Actinomycetota > Actinomycetes > Mycobacteriales > Pseudonocardiaceae. Next base: position 182 of record JBDTAX010000082.1, on the reverse strand, counting down.
GTGCGAGTTCAAACCCGGGTGCCCAGGTCCCACGTCGCGGAGTAGCCGAAGGGTCTTTCTGACCTTCTTCAGCTTAACCTCGTACGCTGGCGTGCTGAGCTCGTCCAACACACGTTGCGCCTCATCGGTGAAGAACAGAGCGAAGGGTGGGGCACTCACTCCTCGTCGTCACCGTCGAGGAG
>JBDTAX010000081.1:0-10646 GCA_039924425.1 Pseudonocardiaceae bacterium | reverse complement strand
GCTGGTCGTGGGAGTCGCCCAGCAGCAGCCCGGCCGCGGACACCTCCAACAGCTCCACGCAGCGATCCACCAGCAGGTGCAGGAACTCGACCAGGTCGAACTCGTCGACCAGGGTGTCGGCGAGCTCGACGAAGGTTCTGGCCAATCGGTCATCGGTGTCACCTCCGATGCGCAGATCGGGAACCACCACGGTAAACGCCTCCTCATGCAGTGTCCTCTGGGTCAAATCGTAGTCGACGGGCAACGACGTCCGCCGCCAGCTCGGACAGCGGGCATCCCTCGGCGAACGCTCGCGCGCGCAGCCTGCTAAACGCCTCCTCGATCCGGACACCAAGCTGTACTGAGACCATGCCAGTGGCCTGGTGGATCTCAGGCCGGCTATCGGACATCGTATCGAGGGCCGGGTTGCCGTTCTGGGAGTTGATGCCGGCTTGCGCGTCGAGCATCAGCCGCAGGGCGAACTCGGCGAATACCCACGCCTGCGCCAGATCCTCGGCCGGCAGCTGCCCGGGGTGCTCCGAGGCCAGCACGAAGACTCCGCCGCGAATGGCACCGATCCGCAACGGCAGCGCGAACATCGCCCGGGCACCGGCCTGGACGGCCGCCGCTGCGAACAACGGCCACCGAGCCTGCGCCCGGGCGCAGTCCAGCTCACTCACCAGCACCGAGGCGCTCCCGGTCAACACCTCCAGCGAGGGGCCCTCGCCGACAGTGAGCTGCAGCTCCTCCAGTTGGCGGCTCAGCGGCCCGATGGCGCAGAGCACCTCGCAGCTCACCCGGCCGCCCCGGACCGACACCGCCACCCCGTCGACCGGCAACCGGGCTGCGGCCACCTGGCACAGCGAGCGTACCGACACCGGGACGCCGAGCGAATCGGCGTGGGCGCTCACCGCATCCCACACCTGGTCGGCCCTGCTGGTGGCCTCTGTCACGGTTCAGGCGTCAAGCCGGTTCTCTAGGTAGTCCGCATAGTGCTCGATCCACGCTCCGCGTTCCCCATCAGTGCGGCACGCCGCCCAACCGTATTGCCAGATGGCGTCGGATGCCGCGGAACACGCCTGGAACCGATGAATCAAGTCCTCGTTCATCACTGTATCGAGTACCACCGGACCATAAGAATCAGCCACCATCACCATGTGAACTCCCGGGCAGGCATGAACACTGTCAACCACCGGGTCTGGGGCGGCAGCGCTCACGGTCCGTATTCCCTTGGCGGGCCGCAGGGCGTAAGCACTGACGGTGAGCCTACCAGGAACACCGACGCGCCTGGGTGCTCATCGGCCGATAAATGTTAACCATGGTGGACCGGGCGCCGGTGCGCGCCTAGACTGGTCGTGACCAGGAGAGCGAGATAGCTTACAGGTCACCGGCCCGGACCCGTCGGCGTTCCGCACATCACGACGGATGGCCTTCCCCGGCTTGAGGGTTGTCGTCATTCGCTGTGTGCCCCGTCGGCGGAGGAGCAGGACCGATGATGACCACACGCGATCTCACACGGCGAACGCCGCGGCAGTTGCTCTGGCTGTCAGTGCGACACCGGGATCCCGGTGTGCTCGTCGTGGCGGTGAGCGGTGACCTGGACATGCTCACCGCGCCCCTGCTCGATGAATGCCTGCGCGAGCAGCTCAGCGGCGCGGTACCGCATCTGGTGGTGGATCTGGAGGGCGTAAAGTTCCTCGGCGCGTGCGGACTGCGCTGCCTACTTCAGGCCAGGGAGCTGGCCGAGACCACCGGCGTGGTCCTGCACCTCGCCGGCCTGGTCAACAGGGCGGCTGAGCGCCCGTTGGCGGTGTGTTCCCTGTTGCCGCTGTTTCGCTGCTATCCCACCCTGGCCCACGTCCCGCCGCTGGATCGAGCCAGAGCTGAGACAACGTGGTGACAGCTTCGCCTGGGCCGCGTGCGGACGGCCCCGCTCAGCGCTCAGCGGGGCCGTCTAGCTCGGCGAGGAACCGCTCGAGCTCGGCGGCGATCTCGTCCCCGGTGGGCAACGATCTGGCATCGAAGGAAGGCAGCGGGCGCGGCCCGGACTCGCCCGTGGCGGCATCGAACTGCGCCTCCAAGCTGGCCACCACCGACATGTTCCCCGGCGAGCGGGCGAGCTGATCGTTGATCTCCGCGTGGACCCGCTGCGCCGCCGGGCGTAGCGCCTCCACGGGTAGGTCCAGCCCGCTGCTCCGGGCCAGGTGCTCCAGCAGGCCGCAGGCGGATTCCGGGTACTCGATACGCGCCAGGTAGTGCGGCACATGCACGGCGAACCCCATCGCGTCGTGCCCCGCCTCGCCCAACCGGAACTCCACCAGCGCCCCGGCGTGACCGGGGATCTGCATGGTGGTGAACCACCGCTGATAACCGGAGATTAACTCGTGCCGGGTGGCGTGTGCGGTGACCATCGCTGGCCTGGTGTGCGGGACCGCCATCGGTATCGCGCCCAGCCCCACCGTCAGTCCGACCCCGAAGCGCTCGACCAGCTCGCGAACCGCGTCGGCGAACCGCTCCCACTGCAGATCCGGCTCCGGGCCGGTCAGCAGCAAGAATACGGTGCCCGCACAGTCGCGCACCTCGTGCAGCACCAACTCGGGCCGCTCATAACCTGTCCAACGGTCCTCATTGAAGATCATTACTGGACGGCGGGAACGGTAATCCAGGAGCTGGTCGACGTCGAATGAGGCGAGCACCCGGTGCTCCAGGTTCGCCAGTAAATGTGCCACCGCCAGGTGCCCGGCTTGGCCGGCGTCGACAAAGCCGGTGAGGGCGTGCACAAGAACCGTGCCCGCCTGGATCGAAGGCTCCGCTTCAACGTGGTACAGCTCGGTATTCACGATGGATGTAACGAGCTACTCTGGCGGATTTATTCCGTATCCGGCGGAGCGGGGAGATCAGGCTGGGTGCGGCGGCGCAGGTGGGGGAGAACCTCAGCGCCCAGGCGGGTGATGTTCTCCAGCGTGCGGGAGCACTCACCGGTGCCTTCGACCAGCAGAATGACGTGCTCGATGCCGGTGCGCCGCGCGGTGGTGGCCAGCGTGTCGCGGCAGTGCTCGGCGGTGCCGACCGGGTGCAGCCGGCACAGCAGCTCGGTGTATTCGGCCGGGTCGCGGGGGTGGTGCGGCCCCCCGTCGGCGCGGCGGTAGCTGGCCAGGCCGGGGCCGAGCCAGCGGGGCAGGCACCGGCGCATGGTGGCCAGGGCCTCGTGCTGACTGTCGGCGACGTGGGCGAGTGCGGCGGCGACGTGGGTGACCCGGCGGGTGCCGCCCTGGTGGGTGCCGCCGGCCACCCGGTCGTAGTGGCCGATGAGCGCGGCTTTGTCGGTGTCACTGGCGTGCATGCCGAGCAGCAGCGGCAGGCCGCGGCGCGCGGCGAGCTCCACGGTGGCGGTGGTGGTGGCGGCCAGGATGACGTCGGGGCGTGGCCGGGTACGTGGCCGGGGCACGATGTCGACGCCGGGAAAGCGAAAGTGCGGGCCGTGGGCGGCGACGCGAGGCCTGGTCAGGGCGGCGAGGAGCAGGTCCAGGGCCTCGGGGAAGGCGTGCTGGTAGCGGTCCAGGCCGGTGCCGAACACCTCGAGGTCGATCCACGGGCCACCGCGCCCGACTCCGAGGCGGAACCGCCCGCCGGAGAGCTGATCGAGCAGTGCGGCTCGCTCGGCGAGCGCGACCGGGTGCTGGGTGGACAACACACTGACCGCGGTGGCGACCACGATCCGGTGGGTGGCGCCGAGCAGGTAGCCCGCCAGGGTGATCGCGCAGGGGCAGACCCCGTACGACATGAAGTGGTGCTCGGCGACCCACACGTCATCGAAGCCGGCCTCCTCGGCGGCCAGCGCCGCCGCGACGGTGGAGTCCAGCACGGTGGTGTGATCTTGTCCGGGGAACTGCGCGGCGAGCAGGAACACCCCGAACCGCATGATCCTGCCCTATCAGCGGTGCGCGGGCCGGTCAGCAGTCCCGGAACTCGGGACTCTGGTTGAGCAGTTGCCCGCGCGCGGAGATGAACGCCCGGTAGCGGGCACCGCCGGTCGCGGAGGGTCGAAACGCCGCGACACGGTGACAGTTCTGGAAAGCCAGCTTCACCCCGAAGTGGCGTTCCAGACCGCCGCGGATGGCGTCCGAGGCCAGTGCCCGCAGCAGCTGGCCCCGCTCGGACTCACTGGGCGGGGGGATCTCGTGATCAGCGAACTCGCCGGCCTGCCCGGCGAGCTCAAGCTCGGCCACCACGCCGCTGATGACCTGCCAGGCGTAGGGCAACGACACGCGCACACAGTCGACGAAGTCGGCGTCGTCAACCTCGCCCTGCTGGGCACGCTCAAGCAATGCGGTGGGAACGTCGAGGGACATGGTTCCTCCGGGGGTGCGGGGGGCAGACCGACTCACTGATGGTAACGGTTCTCAGTGTCACCGGGGGATCAGTGGGGATCACGAAGATCGATTTCACAATGGGTGGCCCGGCGGGCAGGCTCGGGCCCCATGGCGCTGCTCTCGCGACACTTCACCGCTTTCCTCGCCGCCGCACTGCGCAGTCCGGCCACGGTGGGCGCCGTGGCGCCGAGCTCTCCGCACCTGGCGGCGCGGTTGGCGGCCGTGGTGCCCCGCGGGGGCCACCCGGTCGTGGTCGAGCTCGGGCCGGGCACCGGTTCGGTCACGACGGCCATCGAGCATCGGCTCGCTGGCCGGGGGCGGCACGTGGCGGTCGAGATCGACCCGGTGCTGGCTAAGTACCTGCGCGCCGAGCACGGCAGTGTGGAGGTACTGGTCGGGGATGCCGCCGACCTGGAGCGGCTGTTCGCTGAGCACCAGGTGCCCGCGGTGGACGCCATGGTCAGCGGGCTGCCCTGGTCACTGATCGATACGGGCGTGCAGCGCGCGATCGTGGCCGCGACGGCCCGCTCGCTGCGGCCAGGGGGCTGCTTCACCACGTTCGCCTACCTGCATGCGCTGTCGATGAGCCGGGCGCGCCAGTTCCAGGCCTTGCTCGACGAGGTGTTCGACGAGGTGCTCACCACTCGCACGGTGTGGTGGAACCTGCCTCCGGCGGTGACCTACGTCTGCCGACGGCCGCGGCAGCCCCGAGCGGCAGCCGATGAGCGCCGCGGCGACGGGCAGGATAACCACCCCCACTGACATTTCCGCGGACCGCGGTGGATCTGGCGGGGGAGTAGTCCACAGTCACCCCGCCATCCCCAGCCGGCAAGCCGGTGACTGTCCCGCGCGGCGGCGCGGGAGGACCGTTCAACGGCATGAGCGCACCTGCCGCCGGCCGCATCCGGCTGTCCGATCCTTCCGAGCTGATCGCCGCTGTCCCGCACCTGCTCGGCTTCCATCCGCGGGACTCCGTGGTCCTCTTGGCCTTGCACGGCAAGAAACTCGGATTGACCCTGCGGGCCGATCTGGTCGGCGACGACCAGGCCTCACTGTTGGCCGAGCAGATGCTGGCGCCGATCGCCCGGCAGCGGCCCACCGGCGTCGCGCTGGTCGTGATCGGAGGCGATCGCGCTCCGGATGGTGACCCCCCGCACCGCGCGGTGGTGGACGCGCTCCACAGTGCGCTGAGCGGCGCCGGCCTGCCCGTGGTCCATGCGGCGTGGACGGCGCGAACGGCGCGCGGCGCGCCGTGGCGCTGCTACGACGATCCACTGTGCGCCGGCGAGGTGGCCGACCCCGCGACGAGCCCGCTGGCGGCCGCGACGGTCGCGGCCGGTGTGGTGACCTTCAGCAGCCGAGAGGAAATGGTCGAGCTGGTCGCCGAGGAGGATCCCGCCGCGCTGCGACGCCGGGCGGCGCTCCTGGCCGCGGCCGACGCGGAGCACCCGATGAGCACCCGGCTGGTGGGCCAGCGACTCGCGCGGTTGCGGGAACTGCACCGGGCGGCGGCCACGGGAGATCTCGCGTTGAGCGACCGCACCGTCGCCGAGGTTGCCTCCGCGCTGTGCGACCACCGGGTCCGAGACGCCTGCCTGCCCTGGTGCTCAGGTCCCGACGCGGCCGTCGCCGAGCGGCTCTGGCTGGCTCTGGTGCGCGCCACTCCCGCGCCGGAGCGAGCCGAACCCGCGGCACTGCTGGCACTCACCGTGTACCTCCGCGGCGACGGCGCGCTGGCGGGTGTCGCGTTGGACACCGCGCTGCGGGCTTGCCCACAACACTCCCTGTCCGGGTTGCTGCGGGCCGCGCTGGAGGCGGGACTGCCACCGGAGTTGCTGCGCGGCGTCGCGGCCGACGCCGCCGCGGCCCTGCATCGACCTCGCCACCGCGGCGCTGATCGCCACCAGAGCACGCGGCGATCACGGCGGAAGCGATGACCGGCGAGCCGCTCAACTGGCCCCGCTGGGCTGGCCCCGCTCAACTGGCCCCGAGGGCGAAGCGCCACGCGTCGGCGACGATCACGGCGAGGTCGGCTCGCTCCGGCTTCCAGCCCAACTCGCGGTGCGCTCGATCGCTGGAGGCGATCAGCACCGCCGGGTCGCCCGGGCGCCGCGGCGCGGACCGCGCCGGGATCGGGCGCCCCGTGACGGTGCGGCAGGTCTCGAGCACCTGCCGTACGGAGAAACCGGTTCCGTTGCCCAGGTTGTAGATCCGATGCTCACCGGGCACGGCCTGCTCGAGGGCCCGCTCGTGCGCGTCGGCGAGGTCCACCACGTGGATGTAGTCGCGGATGCAGGTGCCGTCCGGCGTGGGCCAATCCTCACCGAACACCATGATCTGATCTTGCTGGCCGAGGGCGACCCGCAAGATCAGCGGGATGAGATGGGTCTCGACGGTGTGCCGCTCCCCATACCGGCCGTAAGCGCCGGCGACGTTGAAGTACCGCAAGCTCACGGCGGCCATGCCGTGCGCGCTGGCATAGGAGGCGATGGCGTGGTCGATCGCGAGTTTTGTCGCCCCGTAGGGGTTGGTGGGCCAGGTGGCCGCGTCTTCGGTGATCGGCACCGACGCGGGTTCCCCGTAGGTCGCCGCGGTGGAGGAGAAGACCAGCCGGGGAGTACCGTGCTCGCGCATCGCCTCGAGCAGTCCCACCGTGGCCACCACGTTGCCCAGCCAATAGCGCTGCGGCTGCGCCATCGATTCCGCGACTAGCGAGCGAGCCGCGAAGTGCAGCACACCATCGAAGCCCTCGGCCAGCACCGCGCCGACATCCTGGACCGCGCCCTCGACGAACCGGCAGCCGGCCGGCACAGCGTCCCGGTGTCCAGTGGACAGGTCGTCCAGAACCACGACGTCGTGGCCGGCCTCTACCAGCCGCGCGGCGCAGACGCTCCCGATGTAACCCGCGCCCCCGGTGACCAGCAGCCGCATTCCTGTGGTTTGGATCACCGCCGACGGCCCATGACCGCTTGCGCGAGGGTGCTGTCCACCGTGACCGTGCACCCTCGGCCGGACAGCACCACCGGGTGGTGCGCCCGTACCTGGGCCGCGACCTCCACCACGTTGCCGGGCACCGCGTTGACCTTGGACAGGTCCGCCATCAGAGCCGGGTCGAGCTGGACGTGCTCGGCGATGCGGCGCACCTCCACCGCGCCGCCACCGCGCCGGGCCACCTCGTCCAGCCGGACCAAGTCGGGTTCGATCGGGCTGGCGGGCTCTCCGATCCCGAGCTCATCGAGCCCGGGGATGGGGTTGCCGTATGGAGACGTGGTCGGGTTGCCCAGCAGGGTGACCAGTTTGCGCTCGACAGCCTCGCTCATCACATGCTCCCACCGGCAGGCCTCGATGTGTACCTGCTCCCACTCCAGCCCGATCACGTCGACGAGCAGCCGCTCGGCGAGCCGGTGCTTGCGCATCACCGAAACGGCCCGGCTGCGGCCCGCCGCGGTGAGCTGGAGATGCCGGTCATCGGCTACTGTCAGCAGGCCGTCCCGCTCCATGCGTGCCACGGTCTGGCTGACGGTGGGTCCGCTTTGCCCGAGCCGCTCGGCGATTCTGGCCCGCAGCGGGACCACGTTCTCCTCCTCGAGCTCGAAGATGGTGCGTAAGTACATCTCGGTGGTGTCGATGAGCTCGTTCACACCAGTCTCCCTTGGTTGCACCCATGGTAGAGGCCCGGAAGCGCAGCGCGTACGCCAGCGACGGCAGGATGGGAGACATGCCTCCGGTCATGGGCCCTTCTCGCGCGGTGGTTGTCTGGGACGAGGCCCTCCTCGGCTACGACCTCGGTGGGTGGCATCCGCTCAATCCCATCCGGCTGGACCTCACCATCCGGCTGGCTCGCGCGCTGGGTGTGCTGGAGGGCGTGCGGCCGCTGGCGCCAGTGCAGGCCACCGACGCCGAACTGTGCACGGTGCACTCCGAGGGTTACCTCGCCGCGGTCAAGCGGGCCTCGGTCAAACAGGCCCAGGTCAAACAGGCCCCGCGCGGCTACGTGGGGCATGGCTTGGGTACCCCGGACAACCCCGTATTCCCTCGCATGCATGAGGCCTCAGCGCTGGTCGCCGGGGGCTCATTGCTCGCCGCCGGGGAGATCCTCAGCGGCCGCGCGACGCGGGTGGCGAACATCGCGGGCGGGCTGCATCACGCGATGCGTGAACGTGCCTCGGGCTTCTGCATCTACAACGACTGCGCGCTCGCGATCCAGCGGCTACTCGACGGCGGGATGTCCCGGGTGGCTTACGTCGACATCGACGTGCATCACGGTGACGGTGTGCAGGAGGCCTTCGCCGACAATCCTCGGGTGCTCACCATCTCGCTGCACCAACACCCGGCAACGCTTTTTCCGGGTACGGGGCGCTCCGCCGACATCGGGGCCCCCGGCGCCGAGGGTTCAGCGGTCAACGTGCCGCTGCCGCCGGGTACGGGCGACGGCGGGTGGTTGCGGGCCTTCCACGCGGTTGTGCCCGCGCTGCTGCGCGCGTTCCGGCCCGAGGTGTTGGTGACCCAACACGGCGCGGACACCCACGCCGAGGACCCGCTCGCCAACCTGACGCTGTCGGTGGACGGGCAGCGGGCTGCGCACCGCGCGCTGGCCCACCTGGCCGACACCACGGCCGGCGGGCGCTGGCTGGCCCTTGGCGGGGGCGGGTACTCCCTGTTCCGGGTGGTTCCGCGATCGTGGACACATCTGCTGGCGATCCTGCTCGACCGCGAGCTGGACCCGAACACCCCAGTGCCCGCCGCCTGGATGGCGCACACCGCCACCGTGGCCCGCGGCACGCGGCTTCCGGAGTTGATGACCGACGGCATCGAGCCGCATTGGGCGCCGTGGGACGGAGCTGGGTGGGACGGAGCTGGCGACGAAGGGGTCGACCGGGCGATCCTGGAGACCCGGCGCGCGGTGTACCCGCTGCACGGCCTGGATCCCGAGGATCCTCGGCTTTGACCTGAAGTGGGGCGAGCGGTGCGGATATTGCGAACTCCCGAGGAGCGCTTCGCCGACCTCCCGGACTTCCGCTACCCGCCCCGCTACGCCGAGGTTGCTGACCCGGACGGGGGAACCCTGCGGATGGCCTACATCGAGGCCGGTCCACCCGAGGGTCAGCCGGTGGTACTGCTCCATGGCGAGCCGAGCTGGTCCTACCTTTACCGCGCTATGCTCCCGCCGCTTGTCGAGGCCGGCTTGCGGGTGATCGTGCCGGACCTGGTGGGCTTCGGCCGTTCCGACAAGCCGGCCGAGATCGCTGACCACAGCTACGCTCGGCACGTCGGCTGGACCGCGCAGTTGCTGCTCGAACACCTCGCGCTACGCGGCATGACCCTGCTCGGTCAGGACTGGGGCGGTTTGATCGGGCTGCGGATCGTCGCCGAACACCCCGACACGGTCGATCGTGTGGTGGCCGCGAACACTTTCCTGCCCACCGGAGACGAGAACCTGCCGGAAGTGTGGTGGCGGTTCCGGCATACGGTGCAGCGCGCCTCGCGGCTCGATATCGGGCGGCTGGTGGCCGCGGGCTGCGCACGGGGCTTGTCCGGCGCGGCCCGGGCCGGCTACGACGCGCCTTTCCCCGATGAGTCGTTCACAGCGGGCCCGCGGGCGATGCCGCTGCTGGTACCCACCGCGCCGGATGATCCCGCCGCAGCGGCCAATCGGATCGCCTGGGCGCGGCTGGGCCAATGGCATCGTCCATTCCTGGTGGCCGTCGGCGATTCGGACCCGATCACCGGGCCGATGGGCCCGGCGCTGGCCCAGCACGTACCCGGCGCGCAGGGGATCAAGCATCCGATCCTTGCCGGCGCCGGGCACTTCATCCAAGAAGACGCGGGTGAAGAGCTGGCCCGGCACGTACTAGCCTTCGTCCATCGCTGATCGTCTTAGCCAGCCTGTGGCACGGTTCGAACGCAAAGAAGCGTGTCGACACGGAGTCGGAAGGCCGGACCCCGACGAGCCCGACCTTCCGGGGCGCGCGACGGCTATGTGTGCACACAACCTCTGTGTGCACACAACTGAGCCTGACGTCGCGTTGGTCTGCGTGATATCACAATCGTGCGTGACATCACAATGGTGCGTGACATCACAATCGTGCGCTGGTCGTAGTGCTGCCGTGCAGTGTCGCGTTGACAGTATCGTGTTGGAGCTGACAGTGCCGGTCGAGCGCGGCGGCGTCAATGCCGCCATTCGAGCGGTGACACGCCGCAACCACGCCCGAGTTCACACGCTCAGCTAGCGTAGGCCCGCAGGCGCTCCGCGCGATCTCCGTGGCGCAACTTGGCCATGACCTCGCGCTCAAT
>JBDTAX010000080.1:0-6260 GCA_039924425.1 Pseudonocardiaceae bacterium | reverse complement strand
AACTTGATAGAGTAGCGGCAGAGCTGAATGGAAGACCACGAAAAACACTGGGCTGGCGAAAGCCGGTCGAAGTTTTCGAAGAGCTGATCGCGGAGCACTGTGTGGTCATGACCGATTGAAACCGCCGTGTCTTTCGCCTGTTCGCGGGAATGCCCGTCCAGCGGTGTCTGCACAGCGATGAGCCCAAGGGTGAACCGGGTGAACCCTGCTCGCGGGCGTGCCTGCCACTTTTTGGACAGGTCGAAGGCGACCCGCGCCAGGGTCTCTACTGTGGTGGGCGGGGCTGGCTCATCGCGTTGGAAGTCGACAAAGGCGTGGACCACCTCGGCGCCGCAGGCTCCGGATATCGACTTGAGGGCCGTGCTCTTGCCCGAGCCGACTGGCCCGAGCAACACGACCACTGGCTGCGGCCGGGGCGGTCCGCCGAGGGTGCGGTTCCACAACAGGCGCTCGGTGAGCAAGACACTGGACCGGTGGGGTTGGCTGACCGACATGCACCGCCTCCAGGACGCCGCGCTGCGCAGTTCGCATCCGCCCCTCGACTCGGATCAGCCAATCGTAGCCCAGGGATTCCCGAACGGGTGATTCACCTTCCTGATATTGACTGATTCGACAGCGGAACGTAGTCGAATCACGGGCGAGGGTCGGCAGATTCGACCGAGCAGCTAGAGGACAGAGCGCTGGATGACACAGCGGCTCAGGACACCTCGACGATCAGTTCGATTTCGACCGGGGCGCCCAGCGGGAGCTCGGCGACGCCGACGGCGGAGCGGGCATGCGTCCCGGCCGGGCCGAACACCTCGTGGAGCAGCTCGGATGCGCCGTTGAGTACGGTGGGTTGGGCGGTGAACCCGGGTGCCGAGGCCACGAAGCCCACCACCTTCACCACCCGGAGCACCGCGTCGAGCCCGACCAGGTCGTCCACCGCCGCCAGCGCGTTCAGTGCGCAGGCGCGGGCTAGCTGCCGACCGCGCTCGGGGTCGATCTCGGCGCCGAGCTTGCCGGTGGCCGCTAGCACCCCGCCCACCAGCGGGAGCTGGCCTGAGGTGAACACCAGAGATCCGCTGCGCACCGCGGGCAGGTACGCCCCGGCCGGTGTGGCCACCGGTGGCAGCACCAATCCGAGCTCGGCCAGCCGGCCCAACCAGTTCACGGCTTCGGGCGTTTGAGGAAGGCCACCAGTTGCTCCCCGGTCGGCCCGGGCTGCACGGTGACCAGCTCCCAGCCGTCGGCTCCCCACTGGTCGAGGATCTGCTTGGTGGCATGGGTCAACAGCGGCACGGTGGAGTACTCCCAGACTGTCATGGGCAGGACGCTAGCGCGTCCTCGCCCATGACCCGTGAGTGGCATTCCGGGTCGGAGCACTCATTGCCACTCACATGTCGTGAGCCGCCTAGGCTCACGACATGTGGCCCAAGGCTCGTCTGCATGTCGTCACGGGCAAGGGTGGGACCGGCAAGACGACAGTCGCCGCCGCGCTGGCGGTGGCGTTGGCTACCGGGGGCGGGCGAACGCTGCTGGTGGAAGTCGAGGGACGGCAGGGTATCGCGCGTCTGTTCGACACGCCCCCGCTGCCCTACGAGGAGCGGCGCATCGCGGTCGCCCCCGGCGGCGGCGAGGTCCGAGCGCTGGCGGTGGACGCGGAGCTTGCCCTGCTGGAGTACTTCGCGATGTTCTACAACCTGGGTTTCGCGGGTCGGACACTGCGCCGAATGGGCGCGATCGAGTTCGCCACCACGTTGGCGCCGGGGCTGCGGGATGTGCTGCTCACTGGCAAAGTGAAGGAGGCGACCACCCGAGTTGCGGGTGGTGTCCACACCTACAACGCGGTGGTGCTGGACGCTCCACCGACCGGGCGGGTGGTGAAGTTTCTCGACGTCACCAGGGCGATGGCCGAGCTGGCCAAGGTCGGCCCGATCCACAGCCAGAGCAAGGGGGTGGTGCGGCTGCTGCACTCGGCGGACACCGCGGTACACGTGGTCACCCTGCTGGAGGACTTGCCGGTGGCCGAGACCCTGGAGACCGTCGGGGAGCTGGACTTGGCGGACCTGCGCCCGGGCGCGGTGCTGGTCAATCGGGTGCGACCCTCTCGGCTGCCCGCCAGATCGGTGACCGGCGCGACCAACGGCCAGGTCGACGCCGACCGCGTCCGTTCCTGCCTGTTTGCCGCTGGCCTAGAGCTGGACTCGGCCGTGCTCGAGGGTCTGGTTGCCGAGACCGTGGAACACGCGGTGCGGGTGGACGCCGAGCGGCAGGCGCGAGCGAGGCTCGCCGATGCTGGCCTGCCGTTGATCGAGCTGCCCGAGGTCACCGAAGTCGGCGGCGATGGCGTCGATCTCGGCGGGGTCTACGAGCTTGCCGAGGCGCTGCGCGAGCAGGGGGTGCGATGAGGCCGCCGCGCTTGCTCGACATCGACGCGCTGCTGGACAACCGGGCCACCCGAGTGGTGGTGTGCTGCGGCGCGGGTGGGGTGGGCAAAACGACAACGGCGGCGGCGCTCGCGCTGCGGGCAGCCGAGCGAGGCCGATCGGTGGTGGTGCTCACGATCGACCCGGCGCGCCGGCTGGCGCAGTCGCTGGGGCTGCGGGAGCTGACCAACAATCCCCGCCTGGTGTCGCCCACCGAGGAGATCGAGGCGGCCGGCGGGCGGCTGCACGCGATGATGCTGGACATGCGCCGCACCTTCGATGAGATGGTGCAGGCGCACGCGAGCCCCGAGCGGGCCGCCCTCATCCTCGCCAACCCCTTTTACCAGGCCATTTCTTCGTCGTTCGCCGGCACCCAGGAGTACATGGCGATGGAGAAACTGGGGCAGCTGGTGGCGGCTGGTGAGTGGGATCTCGTCGTGGTGGACACCCCGCCGTCGCGCTCCGCGCTGGATTTCCTGGACGCCCCGCAGCGGTTGTCCTCGTTCCTGGACGGGCGGATGATCCGGCTGCTGTCCGCCCCGGCGCGGGTCGGTGGCCGCGGCGTGCGCCGGCTGGTGGGTGCCGGGTTCGGCCTGTTCACCAGGGCGGTCTCGACGATCCTGGGCGGGCAGATGCTGGCCGACGCCTCGGCGTTCGTGCAGGCTTTCGACACCATGTTCGGTGGGTTTCGGGAGCGCGCCACCGCGACTTACGAGTTGCTCCGCGCCCCGGGAACGGCGTTTGTGGTGATCGCCGCTCCGGAGGCCGACGCGGTGCGTGAGGCGGCCTACTTCGTGGATCGACTGGCCACCGAGTCGATGCCGCTGGCCGGGCTGGTGCTCAACCGAACGCATCCGGTGCTCGCCGACCTGCCGGCGGCGCGGGCCGAGACGGTGGCGCAGGCACTGGAAGAAGCGGGTAACGCCGCACTGGCTGCGGCGGTGCTGCGGTTGCACGTCGATCGGGTGGCCCTGGCCGGGCGGGAACGCCGGCTGCTGGCCCGGTTCCGCGCCGCCCACCCGGCGGTCGCGGTCATCAAGGTGCCGGCACTGGCTGCCGACGTGCACGATCTGCCGGAACTGCGCCACATCGGCCACCTGCTCGCGGGCGGACAACTCGTGGTCAAAAAGGCTTAGATGGGGACGTGCGTCCTGATTTCACCGCGCCGCCGAAGCTGGTTGCCGGAGACCGGGTAGCGATCTTCTCGCCGTCGTTTGCCTCCCCCGGGAGGTTTCCGGCTGTGCATGAGCTGGCCATGCGGCGCCTGCGCGACGAGTTCGGCCTGGAGCCGGTGGAATATCCCACGACTCCAGTCCAGGTTGGAGCTGGTATCAGCCGGTTGGCGTCGTCACGGCCCCGACCTGGGGCGGAAACCTGGAGATCCTGCACTGGAATCTCGCCGTGAACCGGTGGATCCGGCCGGTTGAGGACTACGCCGGCTGTGTGCTGCTCCTGGAGACCTCCGAGGAGCTGAGCAACCCGCGACCCCGCCCCCGGTGGAAACCCTGCGCGCTGTTCACCGACCGCGAGCTGTGCGACGCTTGGTGGACGAGACGCTGGCGTCATCAGCTCGAAAGGACAGCGTGACCGATGAGACGCACTCCGCAAACTGACCAGGAGCTGGTTCAGCAGTTCGGCCCGGAGACCGTACAGCGGGTCGGGCCCGAGCTTCGGCAGGGCTTCGGCAACGAGGACAACGAGCCCTTTGGGCCTATCACCGACCTGATCGGGCTATTCTCCAGTAGCCAGGGAGTCCACGGCGTCAACCTTCCAGGGATCAACGCGATCGCTCTCCCCGACGGAACCGCACCCGCGCCGCTGCGCATCGCCTTCAAGACAAACACCTACAATGAGCTGAGCCTTGAGTTCCGGCCGATCCCGGGTGGCCCTGTCCGCAACCGCGCGGTGCCTACGAACCAGTTCGTGCATGCCCTAGCGTACCGGCAGTTGATCAGCCAGATCGAGGGAGACCCACCGGCTGGGTTTCAGCACTTCGAGGATGGCATCTGGCAGTGGACCCCCGACATCGCGGATCCCATGGATGCCGCGAAAGGCTCGATAGCGCGGTTGACCTCGGTTCCCCACGGGAACTCCTTCCTCTGCTGGGGCGCACACGCGTCCATCGACTCGAACCCTCCCAGGGAAGACCCAGTCAACATTCCCGATACGGACTTCACCCCTCAGCTGGCGCCCGATGCACCCCAAGAACTCAAGGAGTTCGTGAGGAATTCCTACACGACACCGATCCTGCAAACTGGAGTGACGCCAGCGCACGCCAACCAGGCCCTGATCAGGGTTGTCAGGAACCAGGTGGAGCAGGGATACACCTTTGAGAACGTTGTCACACTCATGGTCGACACGAACAATCCGACGGTGCCTCCTCCTCCGCACCCGGGCGGGGTCGCAAACATCGACTTCATCCTGAACAATGCCAACTTCACCGGGATCTCCACTACGTTCTGGATCGAGACCATCAAGCCTCCGTTGGACAGGACGGTCCAGCCTCCGTTCCAGGCGCCTCCATTCGTCCAGCTTCAGTACACCCAAAACATCAGCCTCAACTTCGCTCCCGCCAACCAGCCGGAGCAGCGGATCACGTTCCCGCATGTCGATGTGAACACCCTCCTCAGGCAGGACCGCCAGGCTCTGCCCGGCGGTTGAGCTACAACCCGGACCGGGTCCGAAGAGAAAACAATCTGGACCACGCGAGTCCGTGCTGTTGCTATGCGGCGGCCGGCGGTGGTGGTGGTTGAGCGTGGATGGTGTAGCCGATTGCTTCGAGTTGGCGGATGAGTTTGCACGCTCGTCGTGCGGGTCTTCGCGGCGGATGAAATAGTCCGCGCCGAGATCGTGGTAGGGCTGGTTTCGCTGGAGCATGTAGAAGATCGACACGAGGATGCTGTGCTCCACGGCGACCAGGGCTTGGGCGTGCCCTAGGCGGGGACGCAGCCGTAGGTGTTCTTGGAGAGCGGAATGTTCCGCTCTCCAAGAACGACGCGCCACGATGGCCACATGAGCCGCACGCTTCCCCATTCCCCACCGTACCGGGCGGACTTCTGGTGGACGGCGGGAGTAAAGACGAGCGACGGCTCTACGTCTGCCCGCAGTGCAACGGCGCCCAAGTAGTCACGAAGTGGGAACAGGCGGACCTCACGGATCACCCGGAGGTTGAGGAAATCCAGACCACCGAGCTCTGCCCAACCTGCGACGGCTCAGGCCAGATCCTCGGGCCACCGACTTAGCCAGCTACCTACACTGGGTTTACCTATACTGGTGCCATGCCGCGCACCGCGATCCTCTACGCCCGGTCACACCGCCGCGACGCGCTCGACCGCCAGGTCCGCGAGCTAGAGGACTGGTGCGACCGGGCAGGAGTGGTACCGATCGACACGGTTGCGGAAGTCACGCTCGGCATCCGAGCCTCGAGACGGTGCCGCGAGATCCTCGCTGACGTTGCCGCCGGCCGAGCGGACCTCATGCTCATCCGCGACGTCACCCGCCTGTCCGAAAACCCCGACCAACTCCAACAGATCATCAACCAGCACCGGCACAGGATTGCCATCAGCCGAGACGACCTAGACCACTCCCGGCGATAGAGCGGCGCAGGCCCGCACCCACGCACGCCGCGACGACCTTGACCGCACCGCCTACCAACCCGCCGCCACACGTCCCTATTCCAGAGTAGGCGCGGTACCGCCAGTTAGCGGGAGGTGAGGAGTCCGGTGGCTTGCTCGGTGAGTTGGCGGACGGTTGGCCGTCGCCGGTAGGGGGTGAGGTCACTGAGGAGCCGGGCCAGGTGGCCGACGACGCAGGTGGAGTCGACCTCTCCGGTGAGGGTCCGCACCGCGTGGG
>JBDTAX010000079.1:0-32234 GCA_039924425.1 Pseudonocardiaceae bacterium | reverse complement strand
TTGGGGGATCTGCCACCAGGCGAGATTGCGGGCGCCGCCCATCTGCCGGGCCAGGAAGGCCAGAACCTGCTCGGCCTGGGTCTTGCCGTAAGGGGGCGCTGGTCGGCCCGGCCGGCGGGTGTAGGCGACGGGCAGCACGCGGGCGATGAGGTACCGCTCAAGATCCTCAGGGGTGCTCCAGTCGGTGGTGAGCAGCTCGCTGAGGTCATCACCGCGCCGGTAGGTGTCGCGGATCAGGGTCAACGCCAGCGGCGTGGACAACCCCCGGGTGAGCACGCTGTCCGGGCACTCCCGGAGGTGGGTGAGCAGCGTGGGCCACTCCTCGGGCGGCGGCCCGGTGCGGGCGCGGTGCAGGTACTCAGCACCCTCGGGGCCGGTGACCTCGCGCAGCTGGAGCGCGGGGGCCCCGGTCAGCCACTCGACATCAGCGGCCTGGACCATCTCAGTGCCGCGGGTCAGCACCACCACCCGAAAGCGCGCATCGCGCAACGCCCCCAACGCGGCGGGGCGCCGCGCGTCGTCCATCTCATCCAACCCGTCCAGCACCAGCGCGACGGCCCTGTCGTCGACCAGCGCCTCGGCCTCGGTCCGACCACCGCGGTGCCCGAACAACCGCGGGTAAGACTCGATCAGCTGGTCAACCAGCCAGTCCCGCACCGAGCAGTTGACCGGGTCCCACCCGTAGGCGGTCAGCAGCACCGGCACCGGCACCCGGGCTCGCCTGGTGTCCTCGACACCGTCCCGGTGCTTCAGTGCGTCAAGCACCAGCAACACCGCGGACCCGGTCTTGCCCGCCCCCGGCGCGCCGAGCACCACCACCCGACCCGAGGCGATCCCGGCGTACACGGCGAACAACTCCCGCCGCCCCCCACCGGCCCGCAGGTCTGCCTCTGTCACTCGGCGCTGGCCGGGCAACGGCGGGAACTCCGCCGACGCCTCTGGGTCACCGACTACGGCCTCCATCGGCCCCCCCACCGTCAGCTCGCTCAGCGACCAACGGACCGGGATCGGCGCAGGGTTCACCAACATTCGCTCAGTGGCTTCGTGGTCCCACTGCAGGAACACCTCTTTCGCCAGCAAATCCGCCAGCGTGTCCACAGGCCGAGGAGCGCGTGGGCGACGCGCCCGCACCATCCACGCCAGAACGCGGAAGAGCCCCTCGACCAGGGGCCCGGCGATCGAGGCAACCACTGGACTCACCTCACAGGGGGCTGCTGCTCATCGGTGTGATCCACCGTCTCGATGAAAAATCAAGGGAAAGATACGCCAGAGCCGACGCGATGTGCGCAGCGGCCCGACGTCAGCCGGGTCCAGCCGCCATTGAGGTTCAGGTCGTCGGCCGATGCAACGTGGCCACTATGATCTCGAGCGTGCG
Source organism: Pseudonocardiaceae bacterium (assembly GCA_039924425.1). GTDB lineage: Bacteria > Actinomycetota > Actinomycetes > Mycobacteriales > Pseudonocardiaceae. Next base: position 30,859 of record JBDTAX010000079.1, on the reverse strand, counting down.
AGCTGACACTCCTAGGCTAATTCGATTTCGTCGTGCCACGCGTGCTGACGCTGACAGCATCGTGTCATTGACCGCCGCAGCCTACCGTGGTGAAGGTCTCGTCGGCTGGACAACCGAGGCTCATCTCGTGGCGTGCGGCGAACAGATGCCGAGGCCGTCGAAGAAGGTACGAACGGCGTGGTTACACACCGAACGGCGAGCGATTTCCGTTTCCCTGTGGCGACGAGCGTTTCGGAGTTCCGAAACGCGACGATTTGGAATTTGTTGTGTTGACGAAGGTGCTGGAGTAGACGAGGGGGTTTTGGGGTGTCGTTGGGCACTGGATTGGGCCGGAAGCTTAGGAGTACTCCAGGCGGGCGCGCTGTGGTGGTGGCAGCCGCGCTGATCGCCGCTGGTGTGAGCGGCTGCGGTACGCAGCCTCGGGGATCGGTGTCCGCGCCGGCCCCGGCGCTGGCTGGTGTCCACTCCTGCGCACCGGCCGCGCTGGGGGCCACCGCGCCCGGCCCGTTCCGGGGTCCTGGTGGTGTCACGTTCAGCTGCGCGACGCTGTCCGTGCCGTTGGATCATGCCGGGTTGCGGGCGGGTCCCCAGCGGCCCGGGCGGCTCTCGCTACAGGTCGCGATGGCCGACAACACCACCGCGCCGCGCGGTGTGCTGGTGTGGCTGGTCGGCGGCCCGGGGGAGCCGGGGGTGGGGTTGACCGCTGTGATCGCCCGCCAGTTCGACCCGGCGGTGCTGCGGGACTACCGGCTGGTGTTGTTCTCCGCGCGCGGCACCGGTACCGGGGCGCTGCGATGCCCGCAACTGCAGCGGGCGAGCAGCTCGGGTCAGGCCGTGCCCCCGCCCAGCGCTGTGGAAGCGTGCGCCCAGTCCATCGGGGATGACCGGCGATTTTACACCACCGCTGACACCGTCGCTGACCTGGACACGCTGCGCCAGGCGTTGCGGGTGAGCACGCTCACCCTCAATGGCGCCTCCTACGGGACATTCGTCGCCGAACGCTACGCGATCACCCATCCGGACCGGGTGTCACGGTTGGTGCTGGACTCGATCGTGCCGCAGGATGGCGTGGATGCGTTGCGGATCGCGGTTTTCGGCCGCACCGCGGTCGTGCTGCGAATGGTCTGTCAGGAAACTGGGTGTGCCACCGACCCGGCGCGGGACCTCTCCGAGGTGGTTCGCCTCCGGCGTGATGGCCCCCAGTTGCTCGACACCCTCAGTCAACTGACCGAGGGTAAGCCCAAGCTGACTGACATCCCGGCCGCGCTGCACCAGGCCGCTCGGGGCGATGACACCCAGCTCGACGCCATCATCGCCGCCGGCTACCTTGGTCCGGCCGCCACCGCCGACACATTCAGCCAGGGCCTGTACGTGACCACCGTGTGTGAGGACATCCTCGGGCCCTGGGGCGATGCTGACACCCCGGTGACCGGCCGGGCCGGCGCGACCGCGAAGGCGGTTGCCGCGCTGTCGGACGCGGTGGTGTTCCCCTACGACCGGGCCACCGCGGCGGGCAACGCAACCGTGCTCCCCTGCCAGCAGTGGCCAGCCACCCCGGTGGTTGCGTTCCCCTCCGGAGCTGACCTGCCGCCGGTGCCGACGCTGCTGCTGGCCGGTGACCACGACCTGATCACCCCCCTGGGGTGGGCCCAGCGCGAGGCCCGCCACGCCCCCCACGGCCGCCTGCTCGTCATCCCCGGCTCGGGACACATCACCCAGAACACGGGCAACGGCCCGGCGGCCCGCGCGGCCGTCACCAAGTTCCTGACCGGCCCGTGAGGCCCGCGGCGGCCTGTCATGGCGCGGGCCAGTCCAGCCAGGGTTTGGTGTCGAGATAGCGCCGTACTCGGTGGATGTAGCGCTGCGCGCCGGGGTCTTTCCATTGGCCCGACCAGTGCCAGCCCACGCAGTCCCAGATGTCGCCGGGGCCGTAGTCGCCGCCGAGGTAGGTGACCCAGCCTTCGTAGCAGGCACGGGTGCGGGCGGCATAGTAGTCGACGGTGAACGCGGTGCTGCGCTGGGACAGCGGGTAGGAGCCGGGCAGGTAGGTGTGCTTGAGCTGCAGGATCCCGAAGCTCGTCGGGCAGGGCGGTGTCGCGCCACCGACACAGTCTTTGGGGTTGTCCGACTCGTCGCCCAGGGTGCCCTGCCGCCAGTGGCTCTCCTGGGTCGCGACCGCCCGCACGAGGTCGGCGTCCAAGCCCCACTTGCAGGCACCCCAGGCGAGGATCTCCCCGGTGGTGCCGGTGAATGCGCCGTCGATGCGGGGTACGAACTGGCGGTTGGCTTGCTCGGTGAAATCATCCCACACCGGCATCACCACCCGACCGGGAACGACATGATTGGCCAAGGTGTTCTCCGGCCGCGGTTCCGGCTGGCCTCGCTGGATTCTCGCGGCGCATTCCTTGCCCGAGGGCAGCGCGGCACCCACCGAAAGCGTGCCGTAATCTTCTGTCCTGCTCTGTGACGTACATCCCCCGACGAGGAACAAGACGAGGAACACGATTGCCATGCAACGTGATGGCGAGGCTGACCTGATCCGGCCCAGCGTCACTGTGCTCACTGTTTCCCCCGAATCATCTCTCACGGAAGCGGAAACCTACACCATGGTTCCCAGAACCAGCCTGGCCGCGCTCGCCGCGGTGCTCACCATCACGGGATGCACCGGCGGCGGGGCTTTCCCCTCCCGTGCAATCGCGGATTCCGCTCGCCCCGCAAGCAAGGTCGGCGTCATCGTGTCGAATCCGGCGGGCTCGATGCGGTGGGAGGCGGTCGACCAGCCGCTGCTGAACGACGCCATCGGCGCCGCGGGGTTGGAGCCCGACGTAGAGAACAGTGAGGGCGACGCGACAAAGTTCGCCGCGATCGCCGACAGCATGATCAAGGAAGGGGTCAAGGTACTGGTCATCGCCGCGCCGAACAGCCAGGCCGGCGCGGCTGTCGCGCGCAAGGCCACCGCGCGGCGCATCCCCACCATCGACTACGCCGACGACCGGCCGCTCCTCGGTGGTTGCTGCGACTACTCCATCTCCTTCGATCCGCGCAAGGCCGGTGACCTGCAGGGCCGGGGGCTGACGCTGGGCATCCGGGGCGCGCGGGCGCGGGGCACCGCCGTCATCGAGCTCGACGGTCCACCGGTCGACCCCACGACGTCCCCGCTCGCCCAGGGCGCGGGCAACGTCCTGCGGCCGCGTTACGACACCGGCGCCTACCGGCTGGTGGCCCGCGCATCCGTCACCGACAACCAGAGCGCCGGCGCGGTGTTCGAGCGGCTCCTCACCGCCAGCGGTGGCCGCGTGGACGGTGTGCTGGCGACCAACGACGGCGTGGCCGGCGCGGTGATCGCTGTGCTGCGAAAGAAAGGGCTGAACGGGAAAGTCCGAGTGACAGGCATGGGCGCCACCCCGGAAGCCCTCCAGGCGATCCTGCGCGGTGACCAGTTCATGACCGTGTTCGTATCTCCCGAACAGCAAGCCACGACGGTGGCGGCACTCTCCGCCGCGCTCGCGCGAAACGACCGCGCGGCCGCCGACAAACTGGCATCGACGACCGTGGCCGACCCCATCGGACACCGCACGGTGCGCGTGGTACTGCTACCGCCAGTATTCATCACCTTGAACACGGTCAAGCAGGTCATCGACAGCGGTTTAGTCAGCTACCGCGACATCTGTGACAGCGACTTGGCCCTCCGCTGCGACCAGCTCAACATCCCCCGATGATGTATGCCCTCGAACGGGGTGTTTGACCGTGCGGTGCGCGATCCTGACCAGCCCACTTGTCCTACCGGGTCGAAGTGTTGCCGCTGGCATCAAGGAGCTGAGTGGTCCATAACGCGGAAATCGGAAGGGCGCAGAGGCGCTCGCCGAAAGGTAGTTTTTGCCGGCCGGCGTAAAGCACGAAGCCCGCAAGCAGCTGGTCCCCGAGCCGACGCCGCAAATGCTGGATGCCACGGAAGTCTTCGCTGCGAACTGTCTCGGCTGCCTTCACCTCCACGGCGACCACCTCGCCAGAGGCTCGCTCAAGAACCGCATCGACCTCGTTGCCATCGCGATCACGGTAGTGGTAGAGACGAACTGGTTCGTCGGCCCAGCTGAGCTGGCGAGCGAGCTCTCCGAGTACGAAGTTCTCCATGATCAGCCCTACTGGCGCGGTGGGATGCCGTGCCCGCTTCACCGTCATGCCAGCAAGGTGACCAGCAAGCCCGGAGTCGACCATCATCAACTTGGGTACCGCAACGGCTCGGGTGGTCAGGTTGGTTGACCACCCGGGGATTCGGCGCACCACGTACAACAGCTCAAGCAGATCGAGATAACGCTTGACCGTGCTGGCCGGAAGCCGCAGGTGATTGGCGAAGGCGGCAGGGACAGCGAGAGTGGCCATCGAGGCGGCGACGAGGTTGAGCAATCGCCTCATGTCCGCCGGTCGCTCGATCTCCGACACCTGTCGGACATCCCGGCTGATCAGATCTGACACGTATGACTCAAAGAAACGCGCGCGCCGGCCCAGGTCTGTGCGATGCACGGCCTCGGGGTAACCACCCCGCAAGGCCCGTTCGAGGTAGTCCTCACGGCGCAGCGGCGACTCCGCCGCGGTCAGCGTGGCGCCCTGTCCGAACACCGCATCGACAAAGCCGTCAGTGGCACGGCCGATCTCTCCTTGTGACAGCGGCCACAGCTCAATGGTCTCCGAGCGGCCGGGCAGCACATCGGGGATGTCTTGCAGGGCCAACAGACGCGCCGAACCGGTGAGCAGGAAGCGCCCGGGGCGGGGGTCCACGTCAACCGCATGCTTGATCGCAAGAAGGAGGTCCGGCACCCGTTGTACCTCGTCCAAGACCAACAGGCCGTCGTGCCGAACAAACCAGGCCGGGTCCGCTTGCGCGGCGGAACGAACCGCTGCTTCGTCCAGATAACGCAGCTCCGCAGTGGGAAAGCCGTCCGCGACAAGCCTCGCCAAGGTGCTCTTGCCTGTCTGGCGGGCACCGTTGATCACGACCACCCTCGTGTCCGCCAGCGCTGCCCGAACGTTCTCGCAAGCTCGCCGTGGCAGGAATTCGCTCGGGTCGGGCATCTGCCGAACGTACCACTAGATGGTTGATCTGCCGCATACCATGTGGTCGATCTGCCGGAACTCATCTGGTCGATCCGCCGCTGGCTCCCTCGGCAAGAAGGCCCCGATCCCAGCTGTCTTCGAGGAACGGGTCGATGTCCACGCTGCGGCGCGCGGCGTCGATGGCCAACCGGGAGTCACCGGCGGTCAGCTCCAGCTCGGCCAGCAGCGGTCGCGGCTTGCTGGCGCAGCCGCTCCCGAAGCCCGGTGACCTACTCCGCAGGGCTGTCCTCGGGCAGCAGCTCGCCGCGATAGGACTCGACTCCGGCGGTGCCCTGCTGGGGTCGAGTCGATGAACCGACGGTCGTGTTCACTCTCACCGCGCACCCGCTGGTCACCCTGGGTGCGTCCACCGCTCGTTGTCAAGAAAGAAGCGGCCTATAAGGTTGCGGGCACCGCACGCGTACTCCGGTGACTTAACGTGTTCGCACCTGTGACTCGGCGCCCGCGACACCCCCGCCTAGTGCAGCTGGTTTTGGGTGGCGGCCAGGCCTTGGGTGAGGAGTTGTTCGACGGCGTCGGCACAGCGGTCCACCAGCAGGTCCAGCTCGCGGCGCTGTTCAGTGGAGAAGTCGCGCAGCACGAAGTCAGCCGGGTCTATCCGGCCGGGCGGGCGGCCGATGCCGAAGCGTACTCGCAGGTAGTCCCGGCTGCCCAGGGAAGCCGAGACCGAGCGCAGGCCGTTGTGCCCGCCCTCGCCGCCGCCGCGCTTGAGCCGGAGCACTCCGTGGTCGAGGTCCAGCTCGTCGTGCACGACCACCACGTCAGTCGGGGGGATCGTGAAGTACCGCGCTGTCCCGGCGACCGCTGGTCCGGAGATGTTCATGAACGAGCGTGGGCGCGCCAGCACCACCCGCCGCCCGGCCAGCCGTGTCTGCAGCACATCAGCCCCGGCTTTGTGCGAGGTGAGTCGGCCACCCGCTCGGCGGGCGAGTTCATCGAGCACCATGAACCCGACATTGTGCCGGTTTCCGGCGTAGCCGGGTCCCGGGTTGCCCAGACCGACGATCAGCGCGAGCTCACCGGCGACCCAGTCAGTACTACCGTCAGTGGTGGTCACGGCCTCAGCGAAGGCCTACTCGTCGGCTGACGCGGGCGCTGCCGGCTCGGCTTCGCTCTCGGCGCCGAGATCCCCGACGGTCGACGCGACGATGTTGACCACGAGGTACTCCGGGTCGGTCCGCAGCTCCACACCCGGCGGCAGGGGTACCTCGCCGGCCAGCACCCGAGTACCCGCCGCAAGATCCTGGATGGACAATTCGATCTCGTCGGGGATGGCCATCGCGTCCGCTTCGACCTGGAGGGTGCTCACCTCCTGGGTGACCAGCGAGTCCGGACCCGGGCTGCCGGTGATGACGATGTGGACGTCCACCACCACCTTCTCGCCGTGCCGGACGATCAGCAGGTCGACGTGCTCGATGTAGCGCCGGAGCGGGTGCACGGTGACGGTCTTGGTCAGCGCGAGCTGCGGCCGGCCGGCCAAGTCGAGACTGAGCACGGCGTTGCTGCCCTGCTCGCGCACCACCCGGGCGAATTCCAGCGCGGGCAGCGCCACGTGCAGCGGTTCGCTGCCGTGCCCGTAGAGCACCGCGGGGATCTTGCCAGCGCGTCGGGCGCGGCGGGCGGCGCCCTTGCCGAACTCAGTGCGCGGCTCGGCGGCCAGGCGGACCTCGGACACAGTGAACTCCCTTTAGCGGAAAGTGCGGTGGCGGCGAAGTATAACGGGTCAGGCGGTGCCGTCGAACAGGCTGGTCACCGAGCCGTCCTCGAAGACCTCGTGGATCGCGCGGGCCAGCAACGGCGCGATGGACAGCACTGTCATCCCGGGAAAGCGCTTCTCGTCCGGAATGGGCAACGTGTTGGTGAGGATGATCTCGCGGGCGCCGCAGCTGGCCAGCCGCTCGGTAGCCGGGCCGGACAGCACCCCGTGGGTGGCGGCGACCACGACGTCGGTGGCGCCGGCCTGAAGCAATGCCCGCGCGGCACCGGCCACCGTGCCACCGGTGTCAATCATGTCATCGATCACCAGGCAGAGCCGGCCCTCGATGTCGCCGACCACCCGGTTGGCGACCACTTGGTTGGGCACGGCGGGGTCGCGGGTCTTGTGGATGAACGCCAGCGGCGTACCGCCGAGGGTCTCGGCCCAGCGCTCGGCCAGCCGCACCCGCCCGGAGTCCGGCGACACCACGGCCAGCTCGCGACCGGCGTACACGGTCTTGATGTGACTGGCGAGCAGCGGCAGCGCGAACAGGTGGTCCACCGGGCCGTCGAAGAAGCCCATGATCTGTGAGGTGTGCAGGTCCACGGTCATGATCCGGTGCGCGCCGGCGACTTTAAGCAGGTCCGCGATGAGCCGGGCGGAGATGGGCTCGCGGCCGCGGTGCTTCTTATCCTGGCGACTGTAGCCCCAGAACGGCAGCACTGCGGTGATCCGCTTGGCGGACGCGCGCTTGAGTGCGTCCACCATGATCAACTGCTCCATGATGGCATCGTTGATCGGGGCGGTGTGGGCTTGCATGACGAAGGCGTCGCAGCCACGCACTGATTCCTCGAACCGGACGAAGATCTCACCGTTGGCGAAGGAGTAGGCCGACTGCGGGGTGACGGCGATGTCGAGGTGCTTGGCCACCTCGTCGACTAACTCGGGGTGATAGCGCCCGGAGAGCAGCATCAGGCTCTTCTTCGGGATCGCTGACATGGTGGACAGGCTCATGTTCGCTCCTGCTGCGTCGGGTCACCGTCGGTCTGCTGAGCCTGCTTCGCCGCGTGCGCCGCCGGGGTTCCCGGGCGTCGTCGGGCCACCCAGCCTTCGACGTTGCGCTGGCGGCCCCGGGCCACCGCCATCGCCCCTGGCGGCACGTCCTGGGTGATCACTGAGCCGGCTGCGGTGTACGCACCGTCGCCGATGGTCACCGGGGCGATGAACATGTTGTCGGCGCCGGTCCGGGTGTGCGCGCCCACGGTGGTGTGGTGTTTGTTGACCCCGTCGTAGTTGACGAACACGGTGGCCGCGCCAATGTTGGCGCCCGCACCGATCGTCGCGTCCCCGACGTAGCTCAGGTGTGGCACCTTCGCGCCTGGTCCCAACCGCGCGTTCTTCGTCTCCACGAAGGTGCCGACCTTGGCTGCCTCGCCGATCCGGCTGCCCGGCCGCAGGTAGGCGAACGGGCCGATCTGCGCCCCATCGGCCACCACCGCACCGAGGGCGTGGGTGCGCACCACGGTCGCGCCCGCACCCACGGTGCAGCCCGACAGCGTTGAGTCGGGCCCGATCGCGGTACCCGGGCCCACCACGGTGCCCGCCCGCAGCTGCACCCCGGGATGCAGCACCACGTCGGGAGCGAGCGCGACGTCGACGTCCAGCCACACCGACGCGGGGTCGATGACGGTGACCCCGGCTCGCATCCAGTGCTCCAGCAGCCGCCGGTTGCACTCCGCGCCCACCGCTGCCAGCTGCACCCGGTCGTTCACCCCGGCCACCAGCCACGGGTCCGGGCACGGGTGCGCGCCGACCGGCAGCCCGCTCGCGCGGGCCAGCCCCAGCACGTCAGTGAGGTACAGCTCGCCCTGGCTGTTGGCCGGGCGCAAGCGTCCCAGCCCGTCGCGCAGCGCCCCGGCGTCGAAGGCGAACACCCCGGAGTTGGTCTCGTGGATGGCGCGCTGCGCCGCGGTGGCGTCTCGATCCTCCACGATGCCGATGACCGCACCCGAGGGGTCCCGCAGTATCCGCCCGTAGCCGCTCGGGTCCTGCAGCGTCGTGGTCAGCACGGTCACCGCGTGCCCGCCGCGGTGGTGCTCGGCGAGCAGCCCCGCCAGCGTGCCGGTGTCCAGCAGTGGCACGTCAGCACAGCTGACCAGCACCGTCCCGGACAGCCCGGCTGGCAGGACCGCCAACGCGACCGCGACGGCATCACCGGTGCCGCGCAGTTGGGCCTGCACGACGGTACCCAGCTCGCGTCCCAGCGCGGTCGCGACCGCGCGCAAGTGGTCCTCCACCGCGTCCCGGCCGTGACCGATGACCACGACCAGGTGCTCGGGGGCCAGCCCGGCGGCAGCCCGCACCGCGTGCTCCACCAGCGGGCGCCCAGCCAGCGGGTGGAGCACCTTGGGGATCGCTGAGCGCATCCGGGTGCCCTCACCAGCGGCCAGCACGACCGCCGTCGTGAGGCTCCCGCCTGGGAGCATCGGCCTGTCCTTCCCTACAGCGCTCCGCCGCCAGGATTCGAACCTGGACCATCGAAACCAAAATCCGAGGTGCTGCCTTTACACTACGGCGGAAGAGCGGGCCAGTGACCCGCAGGGGCGGACGAGCGGGCCAGTGGCCCGCAGGCACATCGTGGCACGACAACTCCCTTTGCGTCCGCGCGGGTGGATAACCTACGGTTGAGGTGGCGGCCGTCCGCGCCTGCCGACCTGAGGAGCACCGGCCGATGACGCTGACCGCCGACGCTGACGAGCAGTACAGGGAATCCGAGCCGGCTCTCTCGGGTCGGCGGACGTGGGGGCCGCAGTTTCTGGTGTACCTCTTCGTGCTCGCCCCCATGCTTGCCTTGATCGTTGCGGTGCCGGTCGCCTGGGGGTGGGGGCTGGGCTGGGTGGACATCGCGTTGTTCGCGGTGTCGTACTTCGTCAGCTTGCTGGGGGTGACCGTCGGGTACCACCGCTACTTCACCCATGGTTCGTTCAAGGCCAAGCGGTGGTTGCGGGTGAGCCTGGCGGTGTTGGGCAGCACCGCCATGCAGGGGCCGCTGCTGCATTGGGTGGCCGACCACCGGCGGCATCACGCTTACTCCGACAAGGACGGCGATCCGCACTCGCCGTGGTTGTTCGGCACCTCGCCGATCGCGGTGGCCAAAGGATTCTGGCATGCCCACATGGGCTGGCTGTTCAACCGAGACATGACAAATCCACGCCGGTTCGTGCCCGATTTGTTGGCTGATTCGACGATGGTGCGGGTCAGCAAGTTGTTCTGGCTGTGGACCGGGATCTGGCTTGTGCTTCCGGGTATTGTCGGCGGATTGGTCACCTGGTCCTGGTGGGCCGTGCTGACCGGGCTTTTCTGGGCTGGGCTGGTCAGGGTGTCGTTCCTGCATCACGTCACGTGGGCGGTGAACTCCATCTGCCACATGCTTGGCAAGCGACCGTTCGCTTCGCGGGACAAGTCCGCGAACTTCTGGCCCATGGCGATCCTGTCCGCCGGGGAGTCCTGGCACAACCTGCACCATGCCGATCCGACCTCGGCCCGGCATGGCGTGCTCCGGGGGCAGATCGACATCTCGGCTCGAGTGATCTGGCTGTTCGAGAAGCTCGGTTGGGCCTGGAACGTGCGCTGGCCGACGCCGCGACGGCTGGCCAAGATCACGACCAGCGCGTGAGTCGTCAGTTGTCGGCCTGCTGACCGACTCGCTTCGGCGTGGCCACCTGAGCACCGCTTATACCCCTGTGTAATTTTTTGATGACTTTCCGTGGTCAACACGGTGGGAAACCTTATTCCCCCGTTCGGGTGAATGTCTTGGCGGTTACCGTAACCCGGTAACGCCTGGAGCGGGCCGGTAGATATACACACTGTGGGGAGGGGCGACTCCACGGTACGAGAGGGTGAGTGCGGCTTGCTGGGGGCCCGGTCGGTCACTCAGCGTTCTCACGCTCTGCGTGCGTTCCGAAACTTTCAGTTGTCGGTAGGCATCTCGAGTCACGGCAGGGGGCCCGTCTCGATGAAGTTCGTTCCAAGCAATCCCGATGTCCGCGTGGCGGTAGTGGGCTACGGCTACTGGGGCTCCAAGCACATGCGGGTGCTCAGCAGCATGTCGGGTGTGCGGGTGACCATCGTCGATGACGATCCCGAGCGGATCGTGGAGGCGAAGCGAAACTATCCCTCGGCGGAATCGACACGCCAGCTCAACGACGTGGTGGATCGGGTGGATGCGGTGATCGTCGCGACTCCGCCGAGCACCCACGCCGCAGTGGCGCTGCAGGCGCTGCGTCACGGACGGCACGCCTTGGTGGAGAAGCCGCTGGCCACGACGGTCCAGGATGCGCAGGAGATGGTCGACGCGGCGGCGGCCAGTGGCGTGCACCTGATGGCGGGCCACACCTTCGAATACAACGCGGCGGTCTGGAAACTGAAAGAGATCATCGATTCCGGTGAGCTCGGCAGAGTCCTCTACATCGACTCGGCCCGACTGAGCCTGGGCAAGTACCAGCGCGACTGCAACGTCATCTGGGACCTCGCTCCGCACGACATCTCGATCGCGTCGTTCTTGCTCGACGAGGTTCCTCGGACCACCTGCGTATGGGCCAAACGGCATGTCGGAAACCGGCACGCCGACGTGGCTTACCTGCGATTAGACTTCGAGCGGGCGGGCACCCATGCATTTGTGCACGTGAGCTGGCTGGATCCGTGCAAGGTCCGGCGCGTCACCGTTGTCGGGGAACGTAAAATGGCCGTCTACGACGACATGTCGGACAATGAACGTGTCCGGGTGTACGACATCGGCGTCGACCCGGCCGATCCTGACGACCATGGAGAATCGCACGCGATGCCGGTTTCCTATCGAACCGGAGACATCGTCTCGCCGTACATCCAGTTCAACGAACCTTTGTTGGTTCAGGACAGTCACTTCATCGACTGCATTCGTACCGGAGCCAAGCCGAACACACCCGGCGAGCGCGGGTTGGACATCGTCCGAGTCCTCGCCGCCACCGACGTTGCGGAGGCCACCGGGCGTTCCGCTTTCGTCGCGGGCAGCATCGACCCGGCTGGGGCGGACCGCGTGCGGGAGGTGGCCTCATGACGGGCGTCCCCTTCCTGGACCTCCACGGTGTCCACAACGAGCTGCGCGAGGGGTTCGACCTCGCCTGGAAGACCGTGCTGGACCACGGCCACTTCGTCGGTGGCCCCGAGGTCGAACGCTTCGAGCGTGAATTCGCGACCTATTGTGGAGCGCAGGCCTGCATCGGGGTGGCCAACGGAACTGATGCTCTGGAACTCATCCTCAGCGGCCTGGGAATCGGGCGTGGTGACGAGGTCATCATCCCCACGAATACGTTCATCGCGACGGCTGAGGCGGTCCGCGCGACCGGTGCGCGGCCGCGGTTCGTCGACGTGTGCCCCGACACCCTGCTGATCGATCCAGCCACGGTGGTCGCCGCGATCAACAGTTCGACAGCAGCGATCATCGCGGTGGACTTGTACGGTCAGATGGTGGACCCCGAGCCGATCTCGTCGATCGCCGCCGCGCACGGGCTCGCCCTCATCGAGGACGCCGCACAGGCTCACGGCGCCCGACACCAGGGCAGACGCGCGGGCAGTGTGGGCATCGCCGCCGGGTTCAGCTTTTATCCGGGCAAGAACCTCGGCGCGCTGGGCGACGGTGGCGCGGTGCTCACCAGTGATCTCGCCTTGGCCGAGCGCATCCGCTGCATCGCCAATCACGGGCGGTCCTCGACCGATCGCTACCTGCACGATCTCGCTGGGCGAAACAGCAGGCTCGATACGCTGCAGGCGGCGCTGTTGTCGGTGAAGTTGCCGTGGCTGGATGCTGGCAACGCTCGGCGCGCGGCGGCGATGGCCGCCTACCGTGAGCGGCTGCCGCGGCACTGCGTGCCGGTATCGGTGCAGCCGGGCGCCGAACCGGTGTACCACCTGGCGGTCATCCAGGTCGAGCACCGCCGTGAAGTTAGTGACGCGCTGACCGCGGCCGGCATCGGGTGGGGTGTGCACTACCCGATTCCCTGCCATCAGCAGCCAGCTCTGGCCGCGCTCCACGAGCCGGTGCCAGCTGCCCAGAAGTGTCCGGTAGCCCAAGAATTTCCGGTAGCAGAGCGTGCGGCCGGCCGGATCCTGTCCCTGCCGATGTCCCCCACCCTGACCATTGAGCAGGTTGCGCGGGTCTGCGATGTGCTCGGAGGTGCGCTGTGACAGACGTTTCCCGTGTCTTCCAATACGGGGCTAGCGAATCGAATGGACATTCGATGGGCCAGCAGGAGCAACTGCAGCGGTCCCTGGATGCCGGCCCCCTGGAGGCCAGTGCGGTCCCGCCGCGGCGGTCGGCTGGTCCGCTGGACAGTCCCCCCGGTGACTCCGGCGGCGGTGGGTTGACGACCCGGCTGGCGTTGCTGGGGTTGACGATCATCCTGCTCGGCACCGCCGCCGGGCTCCTCGGCGCGGTGGTCTTGCCGAAAACCTACGGAGCTCGGGCGGAGATCCTCTACTCCAACAGCCAGGACCAGCAGGGCGGTGGTGACCCGTTGCGGCAGAGTCGTCAGCTCAGCGACCAGTTGGTGTTCCTGAAGAGCCGCAACGTGCTGGAGCCGGTCGCGCAGAAGCAGGGCCGACAGTTCACGGATCTCGACAAGGAAGTCAGCGCGACGGTGCTGGACAACAGTGAGGTCATTCAGGTCGAGGCCGACGGTCCCACCAAACTCGCCGCGATGCAGACGCTGCAGGCCGTCATGGACGGGTATCTGACGCTCATCCGCCAGCCCAGTGGAACGACCCTGAACCTGAACACCCAGCTCGCTGAGGCTCACACGAACACCACCCAGATCCAAGGGCGGGTACAGCAACTCACCACCGCGGTGTTGAACGGAACCTCCACCCAGACGTCCCTCACTGAGGCCCGTACCGAGCTCACCACTTCGATGGACCGAGAGAAGGCGATCCAGGCCAAGATTGACGACCGTAACCTCAGCGGCCAGGCGGGACCGAACGCTCAGCTGCTCACGTCGCCCTACTCACTACCTGACCCGGTGTTCCCGCAACCGCTGATCGCCGCTGGCACCGGTGCCCTGGTCGGAGTGCTGGTGGCTGGCGCGATGGCGGCGGTGGGCGCGCGGCGTCGGATGAAGCTGTGAGGGTCCGGTTGTGGCCGCCGCAACGGTGAGAGCGCTCGAAGACCCCACACCCACCACCACCGTGCGCAACTCCGCCACCGTTGCGGGGTGGACGTTGGTGAGCCGAGCCACCGGACTGCTGCGGGTGGTGGTGATCGGGGCAGTGCTGGGGCCGACCTATTTCGCCAACGCTTTTCAGACCGGTTACATCGTCCCGAACCTGGTGTTCACGCTGGTTGCCGGGCCGGTGCTGGCGATGGTGCTGGTGCCGGGTGTGGTCCACGCGATGGGTAGCGGCGGGGTGGCGCGAGCCCGGGAAGTGCTCGGTGGGGTGACCGGGTGGTTGCTGGGTGTGTCGGCCTTGGTGGTCGTGCTGCTGATGGTTCTGTCCCCGGTGGTGGCCTGGACGCTGACCTTCGGCATCCCGGATCCCGTTGTCCGAGCGCGAGGCTTGTGGTTGGCCACGCTGCTGGTCCTGCTGGTCGCACCGCAGATCATGCTGTACATCCTGCTGAACCTGGGGATAGCCGCCCAGCAGGCTCGGGGGCGCTTCGCTCTGGCGGCGGGCGCGCCAGCGGTGGAGAACGTCGTGTTGATCCTGACGGTGGTGCTGGCCGGCTGGCATTACGGGACTGGCCTGGCCGTCGAGCACGTTCCGGTCCAGCTAGTGATCGTACTCGGGGCGGGCAGCACCGTGGCCGTCGCGCTCCACACGGTGCTGCAGCTGGTCGGCACCGCGCGGGTGGGCCTGTTGGTCCGCCCGTCGCTGCGCTGGCGCCATGATCCCGAGGTTCGCGCGGTGACCAGCAGGCTGGTGCGCTCGGTGGGGGTGGCGGCGTGGCCGGCGGCGGCGATGTACGTGCTGCTCGCGTTGGCCGGTTCGGTGCCCGGTGGCGTCTTCGTCGTGCAGCTATCCTATTCGGTGTTCTACTCGCTGTCCTACGTCAGCGCCCGTGCGGTGTCGCGGGCGGCGCTGCCTGCTCTGGCGGATGCCGCCCAGCGTGCGGACGGCCCGGCGTTCGGCGTGGCATGGCGCCAAGGTTTGTCCTACGCCGTAATGGCCAGCCTGCCGCTGTTGGTGCTCCTCGCGGTGAACTCGCTGCCCACCGCGAACATCCTGGCCAACGGCGAGTTGCGGCACGCGGACCTGATCGGTTCACTCGCCACCTGCCTGGGGGTGGTGGCGGTGGCCCAGTTGGTGGGTGGGGTGCACGACCTCGGTCGTCAGGCTCTGTTCGCCCGGTTGGACGATCGCGTTCCGCGCCGGGCCAGCGAGATTGCTTTCGGGGTGATCCTGCTCGCGGCGGCGCTGGCGCTGTTGCTGCCCGCCGACGGGTCCCGCCTGATCTGGCTGGTGGCGGCCATGCTGGCTGGTGAGTTCGCCGCCGCCGCGACGGTGTTGACCCGGCTGCGCCGGGCGATGGTGCCTGAGCGGTTTCTGGAGCTCCGGGCGCTGGGTGGGGCGTTGGTGGCCACCCTGGTGATGGTGCCGGTGGCCGGCGCGATGTGGTGGATCCATCAGGTCAACGGTGGTGATCGGCTTACCGACCTTGCGTGTGTCGCCCTAGGTGGTGTCGTGGCGCTCGGGGTCTATGTCCTGGTGCTCCGTGTCGCGATGCGACGGATAGGTGGTGGGTCATGACTCAAACCGAGAGCCCGCCCATTCCCGCGATCAACCGCCGGCTGGGGCTGGTAGCCGCCGGCTGCGCCCTGGTGGGTGGAATCCTCGCGGTGGCGGCTGGGCCGTTGCTGGCACTCACCGTCATTGGGGTGCTGGTCCTGCTCGGGTTGTTCGCGGCGGCGGCCTACCGGCCGATCTTCGCGACCTACGCCTATCTGGGCACCCTGCCGCTCATCGCCGGCATCAACGCCGGCACTCTGATCCCGCTGGTGCGGCCCAACGAGGCGCTGCTGGTCGTTGTGCTAGCTGGGGCGCTGACCGGCGGTTATCTTCGTTGGTGCCGGGGCGAGCGGGTGGCGCTGCAGCTGCATCAGTTCGATGTGCCGCTCGGGGTCTTCCTGCTGATGTCGACAGCGTGGCCGCTGCTGTCCCTGGTGCTGCGCGGGCACACGCCAGCGACCTCCGATCTGGCCGCCGTGCTGCCAGTGTGCAAGCTTGTCGCCCTCTATCTGCTGGTGCGCTGCACCGTCACCACTGAGGCCCAGCTGGTGCGGTGCTTCCGGGTGGTCATCTGGCCGGGGGCCGTGGTCGCGGTGATCGCGATCTTGCAGACCCTCCACGTCGGCCCGGTCGTGTCGTTGCTGCAGATCTTCTGGGCGCCCGACACCAACGCGGCCGCACTCGCCGAGCGGGGCACCGCCACACTCGGCTCGCCGCTCGCAACCGGCGACTACATCATCATCTGTTTGATTTTGGTGATCTGTTGCGGGGCCCGGGGGCTGCTGGATCGTCGGGAGCGGCTGGCGTTGGGGCTTGTGCTCGGCGCTGGTGTGCTGGCTGCCGGCCAGTTCTCCACCTGGATCTCCGCAGTCGTGGCGGCCGGGCTCATCCTGTGGCGCTTCGACGCCGTGCGCCGCAACGCGATCCGGCTCCTGTGGCTGGTTCCGGTCTCGCTCGCCCTCGGCGCGCCAGCGTTGATCGGCCGGCTGCAGGGGTTCAGTGAATTCGGCGTTCCGCCTAGCTGGATCGGCCGCTGGAACAACCTGTCCACCTTCTACCTGCCGAGGTTCGGCTTCATCAACGTCCTGCTCGGGGTCTCGCCCAATGAGGTGCTGCCGGCACCCGAGACCTGGCGCGACGTCATCTATCTCGAGAGCGGCTACCTGGAGTTCCTCTGGATCGGCGGGATCCCGCTGCTGGCCGCTTTCCTCTGGTTGTCGGTCGTGGTGCTGCGCAGAACCAGCCAGCTCATGGCCCAGCCGGGCGCTCTCGGCGCGGCGGCCGCCACGCTGTGGGTCTGCTGGGGTTTCTTGATCATTATTACCGTCCTCGATCCGCATCTGACGCTGCGAGGAACTGGAGACTTGTTTTTCATGCTGATGGCAATGACCACGGGGAGGCTCAGTGTCCAGCGGCGTTGAACAAGCACGCTTGCCCGCTCGGTGGGAACCGGTGGCTCGGCGCGCCGTCGATCTGCTGGTGGTGGTGATCGCGTTGCTGGTGCTCGCGATCCCGATGCTGCTCATCGCGATGGTGATCATGCTCGGGACTCCGGGTCCGGCGTTGTATCGCCAGAAACGGCTGGGCCGGGGGGCGCGACCGTTCACGATGTACAAGTTCCGCACCATGCGGACCGGTTGCTCCGACGCGCGGCACCGCGAGCTCATCGCCCGCGAGCTGCGTGGTGAGGACACCTCGGTCGACGGCAGTTGGAAGATCGACAGTGATCCGCGGGTGACCCGGATCGGCTCTATCCTGCGGCGCACCAGCATCGACGAGCTTCCCCAGCTGCTCAACGTGCTGAGGGGCCACATGTCGCTGGTCGGGCCCCGTCCCTGTCTGGACTGGGAAGCGGAGATGTTCCCGGCCAGGTTCGCTGAGCGCTTCGAAGTTTCGCCGGGCCTGACCGGGCTCTGGCAGGTCACTGGGCGCAGCACGATGGGCACGCTGGAGATGTTGGAACTCGATCTAGCTTATGTGCGCGACTGGAGTTTCTGGACAGATCTCGCGATCCTGCTGCGAACTGTTCCGGCGCTGCTGCGGGGGCACGGCGCGCGCTAGGCAACGAGCGTTTCTGTCAGCTGGGGGGAGCTGCTGTGACGGCCGTCGCGGTGAGGTTTTTCACGACCCCACGGCTATCTCGTCGGGTCCGGGCGGTGGTGCTCACTGTCCATGTCGTGATGTCAGTGGGCTGGCTGGGGATCGACGGCGCGCTAGTGGCGCTGGAGGTGACTGGGCTGGCCACCGTGCATCCGGCGGCGCGGGTTGGGATGGCCACCGCGACGGCCGTGATCGCCTGCTGGGTGCTCGTCCCGGTGGTGTTCCTCGCGCTGGTCAGCGGGCTGGTGCTGGCACTGGCCACGCACTGGGGTTTGGCGCGGCACTGGTGGGTGCTCGTCAAGTCCGGGATCGCCGCCGTGTTGGTCGCCTTGGGCCTGGTGTCCTTGGTGCCCGCGCTGCCCGCGATCCTCGCCGGGGACGGCGCGCCGGCCACGACGCTGACGCTGATCGGGAGGTTGGTCGCGCTGGTGCTCCTGCTCGCCGCGACGGGACTCTCCATGATCAAACCTTGGGGCAGGACACCGCGTGGTCGCAGGGTGCGAACGCGGCCGCCAGTCCCAGCCCAGCGGACAGTGCCGCTGAAAGCCCAGCGGCCAGTTTCGCCAAAGGTTCAGCAGAAGTAGCGATACAGCAGCGTTCCAGCCCGCCTGGTCACCTCATCGGGCACCGAATCGCCGGTGAGCAGCTGGGTGAGCTCACCGAGCATCGCACCGGCCTGCGCGTCCCGGCGCGCGTGCTCGCCGCCGGCGCGCAGGGTCACAATCCGCCGCTCCTCGGTGGCCCACTTGCGTTTGTACGCGATCAAGCCAGGCTGATCGAGGTCGGAGCACCCCCAGTCCAGTAGCCGGGCTCCGCGCTGGACACCCCACCGGATCCCAGCCCAGAAGATCGCGTCGTTGGGGCGAAGTGCTAAGTGCTCGTGGCGCGAGGCCCCGAACTTGTAGTACAGCGTGTCGCCCCAGGTGAGGAAGACCGCGCCGGCGATCAGCTCGTCGCCGGCATGGGCGAGCATCGTCACGATCGCGTCGTCGCGGGCGAAGGCGTCCCAGATGTTGTCGAACAGCTCGACGGGCTGGGCGAGCAGCCGATACTTGCGCTTGCGCAGGCAGACGTGCAACCCGTGGAATCGGTGCACGGCGTCGCGGCCGGTGTGCGCCTCGATCCGGACCCCCTCACGCTCGGAGATCACGATGTTGCGCCGAGCGTGCTGCGACAGCCGCTGTCGGATCTCCTCGATGTCGCCGTGCAGCGGCGTGCCGTGCCACGCCGCCGCGGCAACCTGCTCGAAGCGTGGGTCGCTGACGGGCACGGCGTCCGCGAAGCACCGCAGCGTCAGCGCGGCGGTGGCGGTGATGACCCCATCCACGAGGGCTTTCCAGTCGACCTGGTCATCGGTCAGTGGTTCGGCCCGGTCGGAGAACGGCAAGCTGGACACCCGGTCGCCACGAATGTCGCTGATCGGCACCCAGGCCAGCCCCGCCCGCGGCTGCCCGTCCCAGTCGAGCCGGATGGCGCTGGCGGGGGTGAAGCCGTAGGTGGCGCACACCGCGTCGATCCATGGCGGCGAGGTGAACACGCTGCCTCGCGCACCTAGGGCGAGCAGCCGCCAGCGGGGGTCCCCGCGCGGATCGGCGCGCATGATTTCCGGCTGTGTCGCGGACGCGTTCACGGAGGTGACACTACCTGTTACTCACAGTACCCGATACGCTGCTGGCATGACCACGCTGTTTGTCGCCACGACGGGTGGGCACCTGACCCAGCTCGACAGTCTGGCGAGCCGCATCCCCCCTGATGAACCCGGCAATGAACCCGGCCATGACGCCAGCGATGACGCCGTGTGGGTGACCCATGCGAATGAGCAGAGCCGGTCGATGCTGGCGGATCGTGACGTGGAGTTCGTGCCCTACGTCGGAGTGCGCAACGTGCCCGATGTGCTCCGGTGTATCTCGTATGCGCGCCGGTTGCTGCAGCGCCGGAAGGTGACTCGAGCGGTGTCCACTGGGTCGGGGATCGCGTTGGGGTACTTGCCGTATCTGGCCGCGCGGGGAGTGGAGTGCCACTACATCGAGAGCGCGACGCGGGTGAGCGGGCCCTCCCTCACCGGGCGGCTCCTGCAGTGGGTCCCAGGGGTCCGTACCTACACCCAGTACCAGAGCTGGGCGGACCAGCGGTGGGGCTACGCCGGCAGCGTGTTCGATGGCTATGAGTCCACCGCCGTGACGCGGGTGCCCGATGGGGTGATTCGGGTGGTGGTCACGGTGGGCGCGGCGACGCAGTACCCGTTCCGCCGGCTGTTCGAGCACCTGGCGCCGCTGCTGGCACCTGAGGGTGCGCTGGCGCGGTCGGTCGGGTTGCCGGTCGAGGTGCTGTGGCAGACCGGTGACACCCCGGTGGACGACCTGCCCATCCAGGCCACGACAGCGTTGCCCGCGGCCGAACTGAGTGTCGCGCTGGGCAAGGCGGACATCGTGATCAGCCACGCCGGCACCGGGTCCGCGCTGGCCAGCCTGAACGCGGGCCGGTACCCGATCCTGGCCACCCGGGACAGCTCGCGGGGCGAACAGATCGATGATCACCAGCACGAGCTCGCCGCCGAGCTCGCCCGGCGAGGCCTGGCCACCCACCGCGACGCCCAGTCCATCACCATCGACGACATGATCGAGGCCATGGGCATCTCGGTGCGACGCACCGCGTCACCCCCCCCGTTCCAGTTGCGCCACTAGATCAATCCGCGAGCTGGCATCTCGATCAACACGGTCTGCGTGGAGTACCGTCTGTCGACGCCGTCGAGCGCTCCGCCACCAGTGCGCTGCGCAGCTATGGTGCGGGCCACCGTCGGCGTGCCTGCGCACACCGACGCCAGGGAAACGCTATACATGGCCCATGACAACCAGCCAAGTACTGATGTTGATCTTACTAGGCCTTGGAGGGGGATGACCTACGGGCGATGGCGAGCGGAACGCCTCCGCGCTAAGCAGACCATGCGCGGAACCTGGAATAATAAGCACAACGGTCGGGGGCGCGGTTGGTTCGGGTGAAGATCCACTATCTCGCACGGGCGCTACTGAAGGTTGCGACCAGGCGGCGCGGTCATGACATCAATGCCGGTATCCAAGCTGGATGATCCTCTGCAAGGCGGCCCATAATTCATGGAGAATATTGTGAATCGTGTCCGCTACGGGCGGGATATGCGCCGCGACGTAACCGCCCCCTGCGCCTAACAGAAGGAGAATGAGAATCACGAGCATAAAAATAAACAGAAGTTTCGCAGCTGTATCTACCGGCGACGGCTCATATCCCGCTGGCGACATCGAATTATCCTCCCCTAAAAAAGTGTGATTGGAAAAAGCAGTGCGATCGGATGGTTCGTGGTCCTTCGAGGCCGTCCTCGTCAGCGCGCACATCGAAGTGGTAGTTCGTGGCGGTGCCGAGCGTCGCTGCGGGGCGCTGATCCGGTTCACCATCGGGGAGCACAGGAGTTGATGATACGGTGCGTGTCTAGGCCTACACGCACAGCAAGGGCGAGTCCACCCGCTTCCCGGGTGAGGTCGAGCGCGCGACCACAGACCAAGGGTCCCTAGTCTGGGCGCTGTGGCTGACATGGTGGGTTATGAGCTGGACGGACACGTCGCGACGATCACCTACCAGCGACCGGACAAGCTCAACGTCATCGACGGGCAGGTGCGCGCGGAGCTCAACGCCGCTTTCGCCGCGTTCCGGGACGATGAGGACGCCTGGGTGGCGATCGTCACCGGGGCGGGCCGGGCGTTCTGCGCCGGGGCGGATCTCCGGTCCGAAGGTGATCCCGCTGGCGAGTTCCCCGGCACGTTCTGGGAGAAGCCGACCGTCAACTCCTTCGAGAGCGGCTGGGAGATCTACAAGCCGGTGATCGCCGCGGTGAACGGGTACTGCCTGGGTTACGGGCTGACGCTGGTCACTTGGTGCGACTTCGTCATCGCCAGCGAGCGGGCGGTCTTCGGCTACCCGGAAGTGCGGATCGGTATCCCCACCATCGTCGGCGCCATCCGGCTGCCGCAGCGGATCGGCTGGCAACACGCCATGGAGCTGCTACTCACCGGAGAGCGGATCGACGCCGAGCGAGCCAAGGAGATCGGGCTGGTCGGTTGGGTGGTGCCGCATTCGTCGCTGCTGGCCGCCGCTCGAGATTTGGCTGATCGGTTGCTGGCCGCCGCTCCGCTGGCCACCCGGGCCACCAAAGAGGTGGCCCGCCGCGCCTGCGACATGTCATCCGTGGACGCGATTCGGTTCGGGGAGACGATGCGGTTGGTGGCCAATGCCACCGAGGACGCCGCGGAAGGCCGGGCCGCCGCCCTGGAGCGCCGGCCACCAGTGTGGCGTGGCCGGTGACGTTGTCGGGATCCCTGGGCTACGCCCTGGGTGTCCACTGTCGGTGGCTCGGTCGCGGTGGGCGAGCCTGATCGGCGCCACCTACGCCGCTCAGGCCGCCGCAGCTTGCGCTGGCTCGGTGAGCAGGCGCAGCAGGATCGGGTCGGGGTCGAGAGGTTCGCCGCTCCAGGTGGGGGTGAGGCTGTCATCGCTGATCGCTAGTTGTTGTGCGGCGTGGGCTTCCACGAGGTGTTCTACGGTGCCGGTGGTGGGCGGCCCGACTTCCGGGATCGGCGCGCCGTTGGGCCGACGGAACTCGAGGTCTCCGTTGACCCGGTGGATCTGGTAGCCGTGGTCGTGGATCAGGCCGTGGTGGAAGCGACAGATCAAGACCAAGTTTGAGACATCCGTGCTGCCGCCGGCAAGCCACGGCACGATGTGGTGCGCGTCCACCCGCTGGTTTGTGCACCCCGGGAACCGGCACCTTCCGTGGTCGCGCGACCGTAGTGCCCGCAGCAGGCGGCGCGAAACCAGCCGGTGGCGCCGTCCCAAGTACAGCGGGTTGCCTTGCCGGTCTGTGATCAGCGCCGACACCCTGGCTTGGCAGGCCAGCCGATGCGCCGTGCTGATCGGCAGCGCTGGGCCGCCCTCGATCTCTGCGGTGGCGGTGTCGGCATTCACGTGCACCACCACGTCGAACCGCTCGTTCGCCGACTCTGAACGGTCCGCCGCACCCGTCGTGCGCGCCGCTTCGGCGAGTGCCACCAACGCATCAGCCCGCCGTGCCGCGACCCGGTCCACCGCCGCGCCTGGCGCCCGCTCGCTGGCCGCGGTTATCAGCTCGGCCTGCGCGGCCTCCCAGGTCAGTTCCGGGCCGGGCTGTTCCGCGGAACCGTCCCTCGGCGCGATGCGCTCCACGCAATCCTGCGCGGCGTCGAGCTGTTCCGTGGCGTGCCACGTAGGTTCAGCGTGCTGTGTGGATTCGGCGTGCTGTTCAGGCTCGAGGAACAATTCCAGCGCCGCGAGGAACAGCGCACCCTGTTCGCCTGGCAGTCGGGCCCGCAGCAGCAGCGAACCGTCCTCGTCCCAGTCCCAGCGGACCGAGCGCTGTGCTGTCACCGCCGCGGCGGCATCGGAGCTTGCGGCTCGAGCCAGTCGGACCACCCGCTCGAGATGACTCGCGGTGCCGGCCAAGGCCATCTCCAGCAGGTCCCCCTCGGTCTGCGGGGTCGCGATCCGAGTGATCGCGCGCGCCTTCGCGTACGAGATCCGACCCGTCCCGAAAGCGGCGCTCACCAGCGGCAACGTCGGTAGTGCCCGCGCTACTCGCAGCTGCTCCCGCGCCGTGCGCAGATCCATCCCGACCCGCCAGGACAGCCAGTGCGCACACGAGCGCAACCCCGGGCCCGCCCACGCTTCCCTGGCGTCGAACTCGGCCAGCAGGAGCAGGAACCGGCACTGCGCCGCAGCCAGGTGCCCGGCCAGCCCGACCAGCTCGGCTTCCAGCTCAGGCGTGCTCAACCCCACGACGACCATCCCCAGCACCTCCACGTGTATCGAACGTATGTACGAATACTAGCGGAAGGCACCGACAAAAACGGTTCCGCGGAACACCCCAGGCGCCCAAGCTGTGCTGGGCGAGGTTGCTGATGGCCCGGATGCCGTGCGGCTTGGGGTGACCACCGCATCGTCGGCATCCTCACCAACACTCCGGAGGCCAGTCGCTCGACCTGGAACTACACCACCACTGGACGATCACTATGCGGTCGGCATGGAGGGCCGGGGCTAGCTGAGCACTATGCAGCCACTTGAGATCACCGAAGCCGGGAACACGCCACGTCGGGACAAGTGCTGGGCGGCGCGGTCTCCGGGATTGGTGCGGCGGAGGTCACCGACAAAACGGTTCCGCGGAACACCCCCAGAAGCATGCTCAGGGGGTCACCAACCCAGGTGGTGCCGGTACCACCTGGTGAGTAGTCGCAGCGACCCGTCACGGTCCCCAATGCAGATGCGCGACATGGCGTGCGGACCGGTCAGCTGCGAGCGCCGGATCGCGCACCCGTAGTGGTAGCCGGCGGCGCGTACCGCCCCTACGGCCAGCTCGTCCAGGTGCCGTAGGGGTAGCAGAAGCCCGCGACCTCCTGGTCGGACACCGCCCGCACAGGATGGCCCGGCTGCCCACGACCTCAGCGTTGAGCACATCGCCACGACCCTCGGTCGAGGTCAGCGACACCTGCCGAGTGGTACATCAACACAGGAGGTTCGCATGACGCGAACCGGCGATTGTCGCTGGGCGGCTCGGTTCAGACCGTGTTCGCAGACATTTCCGAACTGCTCGGCGATCTCCCCGCGGTGACCCAGACTACCCCGTTCTTGTGCAGCCTTCTGAGCTGGGCTGGTCGGGCGCGACGAGGTTGTGGCGTACCGCGAGGGTGGCGGCCTCGAGTCGGGAGTGCACTCCGAGTTTGGTCAGCAGGCCCTGCACGTGACTGCGCACGGTGGTGGTCGAGACACCCAGGCGCAGGGTCATCGCCGTGGTGTCGAGCCCCTCGACGAGCAAGGCGAGGCATTCCCGCTCGCGGGTCGTCAGGTGCGCCGCGAGCCGGCGGGCTTCGGAGCCCTCGGATCGGGCGCCCGATCGAGCGCCGCTGGCCCGGGGCGCATCCGATACGAGCGCACCTTCGATGACTCGCTCCAGCGCGTGGACCAGTTTGTGGGCGTCCCACGTCGTGAGCAGGTAGCCGGCGGCCCCCGAGCGGATAGCCTGGCGCATCGCGTTGGTGTCGCGCTGCGCCGAGAGGATGAGTATCCGGGTAGCCGGGCTCACCGCGATCAGGTGACTGATCGCGGCAATTCCGTCGCCATCGGGGAAACGCCGACCCAGCAGGCAGATGTCGGGCCGGTGCTGGCGAACCGCCTCGATCGTCCCGGTGAGACTTCGGGCGATTTCCGGTATCTGAAATCCTTGCCCGACCAGTACCGGGACCAATGATTCCGCGAACGCCGCATGGTCGTCGCCGAGCACGATGCTGGTCATGTCGGATCGAGTCCCCAAAATAGGTCGGGAAAAATAGGTCGGAAAAACCGCGATGAGTGATTGGCTTCCTCCAGCGTACAACGCAATGTCCGCATTGATTACCGAGATCGCCCAGTGTGGCACCTAATATGTTCGTCAAGGACTACCACCCCGCTCGCCCGCCGCTACCGACCCTGGGCGGCGAGGGACGAGACCGGTCGGTATCGTGTCTGCTCTGCGTCGACCACGTCTGCGCCCGAAAGGTTCACCACGGTGCCTGTAGCGACCGCGCTACCGACCACATCCGCTCACCTGTCCGGTCTACTCGAGGCGGTCCTGCCGGAACCCTCGCTGCGAGAGCTGCTCAGCCGGGCCGGTTCCCCTGGGCTGGAGTTGCACGGGCCGCCCGCGACCCGTCCGCTGGTGGTGGCCGCGCTGGCCCGCGAGGGGCATCCGGTGCTGGCCATCACCGCCACAGACCGGGAAGCCGGTGAGCTGGCCGCCGAGCTGGCTGACGTGCTGGGTGCCGGCCTGGTCGCGGAGCTGCCCTCCTGGGAGACGCTGCCGCACGAGCGGCTGTCCCCCCGAGCTGACACCGTGGGGCGGCGACTGGCGGTGCTGCGCCGGCTGGCCCATCCCGATGAGTCGAGCCCCGATGAGTCGAGCCCCGATGAGTCGAGCACCGCGCCGCGGGTGGTGGTCACTGGCGTTCGATCGCTGATCCAGCCGATACTCGCTGGTCTGGGTGAGATCGCCCCGGTGCGGCTGCGGGTCGGGCAGGTGCACGACTTCGACGGCGTGCTGGCTCGGCTGGCGGATCTGGCCTACACCCGGGTCGACATGGTCGATCGGCGCGGCGAGTTCGCGGTCCGCGGTGGCATCATTGACGTCTTCCCGCCCACCGCCGCCCATCCGCTGCGGGTGGAGTTCTGGGGCGAGGAGGTCTCGGAGATCCGCTCGTTCGCCGTCGCCGACCAGCGCACCCTCGCGCCGGCGCGGGAGCTGACCGCACCACCGTGCCGGGAGCTGCTGCTCACTGAGGGAGTGCGGGCCGCCGCGGCGCGCTTGGTCGCGCAGGCCCCGGCCGGGCCGGTCGCGCAGCTGCTGGAGAAGGTCGCGGCCGGGATCCCGGCGGAGGGCATGGAGTCGCTCATCCCGGTGCTGGCGGCCGGCGAGCTCCAGCTGCTCACCGACGTGATGCCGGCGGGCACGCACGTGGTGCTCGCCGATCCGGAACGGATCCGGACCCGGGCCGCCGATCTGGTCCGCACCGGGCAGGAGTTCCTGGAGGCGTCCTGGATGGTCGCCGCGGGTGGTGGCGCGGCCCCGGTCGACGTCGCGACGCTGGACCTGTCCGCCTCGGCCTACCGCGGCCTGAGCGAGGTCGCCGAGCACGCCCGCGCCAGCGGGTTGGCGTGGTGGACGCTGAGCCCGCTGAGCAGCGACGCCCACGGCTCGCTCCAGCTCCGGATCATCCCCGCGCAGCCTTATCACGGTGACGTGACGCGGGCCTTCGCCGACCTGCGGGCGCACACCACCAGTGGCGGCGCGGCGGTGTTGGTGGTGCCCGGCGCCGGCACCGCGCAGCGCGCCTGCGCGCAGTTGCGCGAGGCCGAGGTGCCGGTGGTGCACGCCACCGAAGGCCTCCTGCAGCCACCTGAGCCCGGTACGGTCACGGTGGTCCGCGCCACCCTGGAGGACGGCTTCGCGGTCCCCGCGCTGGGGCTGGTGGTGCTCACCGAGGCGGACATCACCGGCGCTCGGGGTGGCACCGGCAGCCGGGACATGTCGAAGCTGCCGGTCCGCCGCCGCAACGCGGTGGACCCGCTGGCGCTGCGCAGCGGCGATCACGTGGTGCACGAGCAGCACGGCATCGGCCGGTTCCTGGAGATGGTGGAGCGCACTGTGGGTGACTCCACCCGGGAGTACCTGCTGGTGGAGTACGCCCCCAGCAAGCGGGGCCACCCCGGAGACCGGCTGTACATCCCCACTGACCAGCTCGACCAGGTCACTCGCTACGTCGGGGGCGAGCTGCCGACGCTGAACAAGCTGGGCGGGTCGGACTGGGCCAAGACCAAGGGCCGGGCCCGCAAGGCGGTCAAGGAGATCGCCGCTGAGCTGGTCCAGCTGTACGCGGCCCGGCAGTCCTCCCCGGGGCACCCGTTCGGCCCGGACACCCCGTGGCAGGCCGAGCTGGAGGACGCCTTCGCCTACACCGAGACGCCCGACCAGCTCGCCGCGATCAACGAGGTCAAGGCGGACATGCGCCGCGGGGTCCCGATGGACCGGGTGGTCTGCGGGGACGTCGGTTACGGCAGGACCGAGATCGCCGTGCGGGCCGCCTTCAAAGCCGTGCAGGACGGCAAGCAGGTGGCCGTGCTGGTGCCCACCACCCTGCTCGCCCAGCAGCACCTGCAGACCTTCTCGGACCGGATGCACTCGTTCCCGGTCACCGTGCGCGGGCTGTCCCGATTCACCCACCCCGGCGACGCCTCGGAGGTGTTGCGCGGGCTGGCCGAGGGCTCGGTGGACATCGTGATCGGCACTCACCGGCTGCTGCAGACCGGGGTGCGCTGGAAGGATCTCGGCCTGGTGGTTGTCGATGAGGAGCAGCGCTTCGGCGTTGAGCACAAGGAGCACATCAAGGCCTTGCGCACCGCTGTCGATGTGCTCACCATGTCCGCCACCCCGATCCCGCGGACGCTGGAGATGTCGCTCGCGGGCATCCGTGAGATGTCGACGATCCTCACTCCCCCCGAGGAGCGCCACCCGGTGCTGACCTACGTCGGGGGCTACGACGGCAAGCAGGTGGGTGCGGCGATCCGCCGCGAGCTGTTGCGCGACGGGCAGGTCTTCTACGTGCACAACCGGGTGTCCTCGATCGACAAGGCCGCCCGGGCGATCCGCGAGCTGGTGCCCGAGGCCCGGGTGGCGGTGGCGCACGGGCAGATGAACGAGGACCAGCTCGAGCGCACCGTCGCCGGGTTCTGGGAGCGCGAGCACGACGTGCTGGTGTGCACCACGATCGTCGAGACCGGGCTGGACATCTCCAACGCCAACACACTGATCGTGGAGCGCGGTGACCTGCTCGGGCTGGCCCAGCTGCACCAGCTGCGCGGGCGGGTCGGGCGCGGCCGGGAACGTGGTTACGCCTACTTCCTCTACCCTCCCGAGACGCCGCTGACCGAGACGGCGCACGACCGGCTGGCCACCATCGCGCAGCACACTGAGCTGGGCGCGGGCATGGCGGTGGCGATGAAGGATCTGGAGATCCGCGGCGCGGGCAACATCTTGGGCGGTGAGCAGTCCGGGCACATCGCCGGAGTGGGTTTCGACCTCTACATCCGGCTGGTCGGCGAGGCCGTCGAGGCGTTCCGCCGGGCGTCCGGCACCGAGGGCGCCGCCGCGCCCGAGCCCGCGCCGGTGCGGGTCGAGCTGCCGGTGGACGCGCACCTGCCGCACGAGTACGTCCCCGGTGAGCGGCTGCGGCTGGAGGCGTATCGTAAGATCGCCGAAGCGATGGACGCCGAGACGCTGACCGCCATCACCGAGGAGTTGCGCGATCGGTATGGAGCCTTGCCGCCCGCTGTGGTGACCCTGCTGGAGGTCGCGCGCTTCCGCCAGGTGTGCCGGGCACACGGGGTGGCGGAGGTGACCTTGCAGGGCGCCAAGCTGCGGTTCGCGCCGGTGACGCTCCGGGACTCCCAGGTGGTGCGCCTGAACCGGCTCTATCCCCAGGCGGCGTACCGGGCGGCTGGCCAGACCTTGTCCGTGGCCAGGCCCACCGAAGGTTCCGGCGGCATTGGTGCTCCGCCGCTGCGTGACCGGGAACTGCTCGACTGGTGCACCAAACTGGTCACCGGGGTGCTCGGCGGCGTGGGGGGATAGCGCTCGTGCGAATGTTCCCGCGTGCCGGGGTCGTTGCCGTAGTTGTTGCCGGGGGGCTGCTGATCGGTGGGTGCGGTGTTGGCTCCAGCCAGCTCGGTGCCGCCGCTTTCGTCGGCTCCCACGTGATCCCGCTGGAGCGGGTGCACGACCAGCTGGTGGCGGTGCTGGCCAAGGAGGGACCACAGGACCGGGCCGAGTTGGCGGCGGACCACCAGCTCGGCCCGGTGTCACGCAAGATTCTCACCGTGCGGATCAGGCACCAGCTGGCCGAGATTGCCGCGCGGCGGGCCGGCCTCACTGTCAGCCAGGCCCAGGTGAACCGGGAGATCAAGGAAGCCGGGGGAGCCGAGGCCGCGTCCAAGGGGACGATCTTTGACGCCAAGTCCTACCGGCAGCAGGCCAGGGACACGCTGATCCTGATCGCGCTGGGTCGCCGCGTCCTGAGCAACAGCGCGATCACCGTTGACTACACCACCGCCGACACCCGAACCGCCGCGCAACAGCGGGTGAGCGAGCTCGCCCAAGCCGGAGGTGCGCGGGCTCGACAGTCGATCGATGCTGACGTGCGCGCCGGGAAGGACGCCGAGCTCGGCAAGCGGATCGTCGCCGCAGACGACCCGGTCTTCGCCATCACCCCGGCGTTCGGCGTCTCGGTGGGTACCGTGGTGGCCTTCCAGCTGGAGGACACCAAGCCCTGGGTGGTCATGGTGGTCACGAACCGGACCGGCCGGAGCCTCCAGGCATTCGACCCCGACCAAGTAGGCCCCACGGTGCTGGCAGCCGTCGGTCTGCGTCAGCTGGCTCGGCTGGGTGAGGAGCTGGGAGTGCGCCTGTCCCCCCGCTACGGCGTGTGGGATCCGGTGAACCTGCAGGTCGTGTCCGATGCGAACGAGACGGGCGGTTTCATCGCGCCGTTGCGCACCACCCCCCGCGGGTGAGCCTGCTCGGCGAGTCGGTGGTCGTCGCGCTGTCCCCCCGGCTCGGTGCCGTGCTTCCGGTGGCGGCGCTTCGCCCGCTGCGGGAGGGGGCGGCCCTGCATGCCGACACCGACGTGCCCGGTGAGCTGGTGCGGCTGTGCGGGGCGGATCCGGTCGGCGATGCCGTGCGGGGGTTGCTTCTCACCCTCGACCCGAGCACCGGTGCGGCGGCCCGTTGGGTGGCTGCCGGCGCCACCGTGCTGAGCACCCCGGAGCCGGTGGGTGGGGCGTTGCTGGACGCCGTCGCGGTGATGGACCGGTTGCGGTCCCCAGGGGGTTGCCCTTGGGACGCCGAGCAGACGCACTCCTCGCTGATGCCATACCTCATCGAAGAGGCCTACGAGCTTTACCAGGCACTCGAAGACCTGGAAGACAACGACGACACCGGTGCGGTGCGCGAGGAGCTCGGCGATGTGCTGCTGCAGGTGCTCTTCCACGCCCGGATCGCGCAAGAGACGCCTGCGGGTTCTGAGGGTCGCGAGGGTTTTGGGGGTTTTGACATCGACGCGGTGGCCACCGCCCTGGTGACGAAGCTGATCACCAGGCACCCGCACGTCTTCGGGGGTCGCGAGCCGGTGCGCACCGCCGCCGAGCAGCAGCTCCGCTGGGAGCAGCTCAAACGCGCCGAGAAGTGCCGCGAATCGAGCGTCGACGGGGTGGCGCTGACCCAGCCGGCCATGGCGCTGGTGGCCAAGCTGGTGTCCCGCGCGACGAAGGCGGCGTTCCCGGCGGATCTGCTGCCCGGCACTGGTCTGCTCGGGGCTGGTCTCCCCGGGGTTGACGGTGACGGCGTCGACGGTGTTTGGGGCCAGTTGTTGTTCGCGTTGTCTGCCGCGGCGAAGCTGGCCGGCGCGGACCCCGAGGCCGCCCTGCGCCGCGTCGCCCGGCGGTTCGCCGATGACGTGCGCGCAGCCGAGCGCTCCGCCCGAGCCGCCGGCCTGGACGCACATCAGCTCACCGCGCCGCAGTGGCGCGCGCACTGGCTACGCCCGTGAGTGGCGATGC